>JAJDZJ010000190.1 GCA_022824685.1 Caldilineaceae bacterium | reverse complement strand
AGGCCCTCAGTCGGCGAGATAAGTTAAATTCTCCGTCTACGTGCCATCTTTCGTACATTTCCCTGTGTCTTACCCCGACCTGGAAGAGTATTCGGCTGCATTTCGATGTTCTGACCCAATTTAGATGCAATCGCCCTGATGACCGCATGGACACAGTACGAAAAAAAGACGTAAGATCTGCCTTTGTCAAATGGCTGCACCTAGAGCACAATCGTTACGAAAAGGACATCACGAACTCCAAGGCAGGGGAGCTGTACCAAGTTGTCTTTGATGAACATGTGCCGGGTGTAGATGAAGCCATCGACGCAAATGGGGATGGCGTGTTTCTGGGACTGGTTCTGTTTGACCCAGGAATTGAACCGGTTGAAGTTCGCCCAGCCTCGACTTCAAATGAGCCTAGTTCAAGGGTTTCAATGCTCCTCCAGCAGCCCTCACAGTGGACATCTGAAAATCTTGCAGATTACACTAATCAAATCTTCCAGCAGATCGTCGCTTTGGGGCAAGAGAATCGACCTCTCGCTGATGTGTTACTAAACCTTTTGGGTCGTTCAATAATTGAATCCCACTTGAACACGCAGGGAATTTATTTGAGTCTCAACGAATTCCGTGAAGACCTTCGATCGTGTCTTGATGAAATAGTGGGGAATCATGTAGAGGAGCAAGTTGGATACCAAGCAGAGGAACTAAAGAGGCGTTTTGACAGGATGTTCGACCGACACGCAAAGCAGATTGAACAAATCAATGAATGGAGAAATCGTTTCGACGACCTTAAGTGACCACCCCCAACTTCGTCAATCGCTTGCAACTGCCGTTGTCCAGACCCGTATCAGGTTGGCATGAATCCCATCTTCACTCGATAACTGGCTAATCGCCTTGTTGCTTTAAGCGCCTCCAGCGCACCCCGAAACTTGAATGCCGCCGTGTGTCGCCGTCGTATCGTGACCACTGAACTGCCCCTCCACAGGCTGGGTGAATTGCTCCATTGTAGGGTAGGCAGCAAGCGAGTTGCCTTGAGCACTTTTCCTACTGCCCCCCTCCGAACCGTGCTTGCGGCTTTCACTGCACACGGCTCTCCAGTGTGTCGTTCCATTCAGCTTTCATTCCGGATGACGGCAAGCACAGGTTCGACTCATTTGCATTACGCATGTCTCTCTGTCTCTCCGTCTGACACACCTGCCTCCCTTCGCCATGTAAAAGGCTTTCCCTCTCTCAGACTACTATGGAGACTCCGTTACCCTATGCCTCTCGGCACTTAGGCAATCACGGATTCCGTAACGAATCCCTGGTTAGTATCCCTTAGACTCCCCGTATGTCTCCTTACCCTCGCTCTTTGCAAGTCGTTCCCTTTCGGCGGGTCGTACTGACAGTGTATAAATGTCAGGACCTTAAGGGCTTGGGTTTCAGCCACTTTCCCAAGGGCGGCTAATTTACGCCAACCGGAGACTGGGATTCAAGCGGTATAGCCTTAGTCATAGGATACAGGTCTTGGCGGTCCGATGTTCATTGTGGCTATCCCATCCTCCGCCTTCACCACCATGCGATTTTCCCTTCATCCTTTCGGAATCCGGAAGGGTGGTTGACCTACGGGGTGTCCCGCACCTCGTGACCACTGTGTGGGCAGGGGACTCGCTCGTAAACCGTCGCACATACACCTTAGCTCGTGGTCCAGTTTTTGGGGCCCACTTCACAATCACTTACACCGACGAATTTGTGGGATATAACGATCTGAATGAGTGGTATGGCCGCTACGTGGTCAACCATATACGCGGAGAATACGTCAACGAACAAATCACCACAAACAGCATTGAGAGTGTCTGGACAATCTTTAAGCGCCGCTCACAAGGGCATTTACCACCAGTGTTCGAAAAAACACGGCCACCGCTATATGAACGAAATAGCCTATCGTCTCACCGAAGGCAATATACGCGTACCTGTCATGGTCAGTATCAAGAAGCTGGCTCGGAAGTCGTTTGAAGTGACGCTGAACTACAGGGAGCTTGTGCAGCAGCCTATGCCCCCATACTAACCTGGCCGACAATTCAACTCGTCATAAAGATAAAGGTTGAGTCTGTATTAGGAGATATTTCTGGGACGGCGCATAACTAACACGGGGACTCCATATACTAATCCGCTGACATGATCGAGTTGGACATGCATTATATCTTCCTCTTCCCCAAGTTTACTCGTCCAGGCACCATCTTCCAGTTGCCGCGCAGCATGAGTTGGCAAGAAATTCTCGTCAGCGAATATCGCTACCTTCTCTATTCCAATTTCCAGACCAAAATCATCTCCTTTTTCATATCCTAAGGACATGAAAGCTCTGGCAAATGCTCTAATGGATTGATCTCGAGGTACTCCTTCGGGCCAATAGTGCTGGTAGTAAAAATCGGGCCACCACCAACGTGACGTGTCTCCGGCAGCCCATGCGATACAGTTGTAACTATCATCCTTCTTGCTTGTGATCTCATAGCTTGTTCCTCTAAGTGCGGGAAAGCATTTCTCGAGCCACTCCACATCAACCCCTTCCTTCTTGCCCAGTCTAACCAGTCCTTAGCCATTTCCTCTATCATGCCCCGATGCCCTGGGGGAACAGGACTTTCCTGTGAAATCTCTCGCAACGCCCAAAACCAATAGTGGCGAGGTCTCTTTTCGAGTTCATGCAAAATCAGTGGCAGTGCGGGATCACCCATTTCCAAAATCTCAATGTAAGCGGCGTGCTCTGCTACTTTATGAGTGGAGGAAAGAAAAGAGCACTCCTCTGATAGAGTGTTTACGAGAGATTGAAACCGTCTTGAAAGGACATCCTCATCAGAAACACGAGCGCTTTCAGGAAAAGAGATCTGATAGAAATGCTGACCTGCAGGTTGCAATGCCTTAACTACATAATCGCAAAACTTCCTGGATGCAGGGGACAAACTGACATCTACAGGTAACTGTCTATCTAGGAACACTGTACGAGTCACGTTTTCTCCTCTACTCCAAGCAACTCACGGAGCGGGTTTGTTAAACTATCTTCAAATGTCTTGACGACGTTTTCGTGAGCGAGTTTGATTTCCGTCGATAACTCTCTTTCGTCAGGTTCAATATCGAGAGATGCTATGTCATATATGTCCAGCATGAATGCTTGCTTTCCTTCGGTAGGTTGAGGAACGACCTCGGTAGGTTGAGGAACGACCTCAGTGCCAAAGACGATGAGCAACGTGTGCCTATCATCGTTTTGGGGAACTTGCATTCGCACAAGGAATGGGCCATGTATCTTCCCCAAAGACTGGGGCACAGTTGGATAGATAGCAAAGTAATCTGCCATGAAAATCGGCTTTTCAGGCGAGATAGGGATTTCGAAACGATTTATGTACCGAAGTCCGATCCTTTCGATCTTATCAGGAGAAGTTAACTTCATGTAGATGTCTAGTGCTTTGTAAAACTGCTCTTCCCATTCTTCGAAGTGGCAATATGGCTGCAACTGATTGACAACCAAGAGATTGTCAGACACTTGGATGATTCGGTGCTCTTCTTCGTTCACGAATTGAAATACGGACGGCAATGTCTGTACTTCAGTGGTAGCCGCACCTGATTCTCCCAAAGTGATCTCGGCTTTATGCTTCGGCCGCTCTTCCTTTTTCGGAAATTCCTGTTTGACTTCCTCAAAGAATCTTTCAGGCAATGCTTCATCCCAGGAAGCTCCACTGAAATAGACCTCGCAGAGTGCTTCAACAATCGGAGGGTTGCGATAGCTTCGTTCTAGAATGTCTCCTATACGCCCTTCATCAAACGTAAATTCAGAGCCAATATTCTCGGTCATAACTTCCTTTTCTTTTTGGCAAAGTCATTCCATCCATGCAAGAGTGAACCCGGGCATGTTTTGAATGAGAAATCAATCACCCGACATCACCAGGTCAAGCAGAGTTTTCTATCTCACTTGCCCCACCGATGAGGTAGCTCCTTCGGCTCTTAAGTAGGAAACAAGCTATATTCTGGCCATTTCTCTTGGGTCTGCCAGACCATTTTCGGCGTGTAGTCCGATAACGCCCAGAACCGCGTGGGCAGTTCCGTCCCGCCCTGAAATGTAGTACGAGAAATGATTCCCTATCAATTGCCAGAGCGTTGATCGGCGTAGGGTGGTGACGTAACAACCAAATTGATAGATCGAATTTTGACTCGGCCGTCGATCAAGACGTCCAAGCAGTCACCATGAATGATGCGCACACTCACGATTCGCCCTTTTCACTTAATGCCGAGATCACAAGGATCTTGGGCGTGTATGAGTCACGAAGTGGGTGATTATGGTCACTCTTCTACGCAATCGCCTCTCTTCCTAAGCAAGTTGAGCCTAGGAATGGGCTGGGCGCTTGTTGCCCTTTGGGGCTATTCTTCTGTGATTTACCGCGCGGCTATCAATCGAATCTTTTCGTGAAGAAGAGGGGTCATAGGCAAAGACTTTATGGACTGCTCCTCGCAACTTTGCCATATCTGCCTTCGATTCGGTCTTGTAGGTAGAATTCTTGCTGGACATGGTTTCGGGTCTCCAGAGACATTCGCCTTGGCTAGAGGCAAATGGTTATCCGGTGTTGGGCTTTCGGGCGACCGGATTTTTCAGAACATACCACATCCTGCAATTTCAATGCAAACTCGTTGGAGGTTATAGTAGTACTTTGCTAAAGTACTACTATAGCACCCATCACGCGTTCAGATAAAGCCTGCTTTTATTTGCTGCACTATCTATACGATTCCCGGGATGACGAAACTGGGGATAGCGTCATTCGCAGGCTGAGACGACGCTGGGACCGACGACACCCCAGTGGGTATAGTTACACCGGGGTCGCGATCCTGAAATATGGGCACTGGCGTGGGTATTCGACCAAGCCGCGCCACAGCGGATAACCTCAGCAGGCTTGTGAACGGTTTGAACCGTTCTGTCAGGCGCAAAGATCCTCGATCAGCCGCGAGTACACCTCCACCGCCCCATGCAACTGATCGACCGCGATCCACTCGCCGACGGTGTGGGCCTGCGCGATGTTGCCGGGCCCGAGCACCAGCGCGTCGGCATAGTTCTGATAACACTCGGCCTCGGTGCCGTAGGGCACGGTGACCGCCTCTGCCGCGCCGGTTGCGCGGCAGGCCGCCTGCGCCAGCGGGCCGTCGGCCGCGGCGAAGAACGGGCTGATGCTCCAATGCTCCACCTCGAGGCCGTGCGCTTCCGCGCGGGCCACAACCATCTGCACCGCCTCCTCGAAACAGGCGTCCGGCATGGCGCGGATGCTGAGGCGGACAACGGTCCGCGCCGCGCTGACGTTGGTGGCGGTATCGCCGTCGCTGATCACCATGTTGAAGCCGTTGGTCGGCGGGTCGAAGAGCCGGTTCTGGAAGCGTTTCTCGCGGCGGAACGTTTCTGCAAGGTCGGTCATTTCGGCGAAGAAGGGGGCGATCTTGAAGTTGGCCGATTCGCCCCTGTCGGTGCTGGTATGCGCGGCGACCCCGCGCGCCGTAACGGTGATGCCGGCGCCGCCTTTGTGCGCGTAGACCGGCTGCAGCTCGGTCGGTTCGCAGACGATGCAGTATTGGGGCCATCCGCTCGTCAATGTCTGCGAGCGGATGACGATATCGTGCGCGCCGACGTGGCCGCCCTCCTCGTCCGCGGTGACGACGATCACCAGCGGCTGCTTGAGGTCAGCGTCGTTGAAGCGGCTGGCCGCGGCAATCGACGCGGCCAGGGGGCCCTTCATGTCGGCAGAGCCGCGGCCCACCAGGCGGCCGTCCTCCAGCGCGGGCGTGAACGGTTCCCAGCCGGCGTCGCCCGGCACCGTGTCCGAATGGCTGAACAGGCCCAGCCCGCCGGGCCCCGCGCCCCTCTTGGCGACCAGGCTGACCTTCTCCTCACCGGACGGGTCGATATAGGTGACTTCCTCGACGGTGAAGCCGCCCTCCTCCAGCACCCCGCGCAGGAAATCGGAGATCGGCCGGTTGCTCGTCGGCGTCTCCGAGGGCATGGCGATCAGTTCACTGGCAAGTTCGACAACGTCGATGTTCATGGCTGTCCTCTCTCGCGTCCGGTCTTCCGGCGCCGCGTCCTTCGGTTATCGCGGAAGGCGTCATGTATACGAACAATGCTTCTCTTTCGATACGACGCATAAAGGGCGTATCGACTTTTTTGCTGAGGCGGCGGATGTCCACCTCTCTCCCCAGGACTTGCTCCATGTAGATGTATAGCCCAGCCAAGGCGTCGAATCGCGGCTCTTTGAGTTCCACGACCAGGTCGATGTCGCTGGATTCGGTCTGCGTGCCGTGAGCATACGACCCGTAGAGGCCGATTCGACGCACGCCGAATCGTCGCTCAAGCTCTGGTTTTGTATGATCCAGAAGCGTGAGAATCTCTTCTGCTGATCTCATTGTCGCTTTTCAGGCAAACTCGTAAAGAGGCGCTGTCATTGCCGGCCTGCGTTTTTCATCAAGCAGGCTCCCGATTCTGCGAACCGTGTCGGGGTCCAGCAGCGCGTCACCGCATACGGAGCAGACGTCAGCCGGAACATGGTCAATGAGAATGACCTGGCCATCGTGCCGGACAGTATGCATAATTGTTCTCGCTTCGTATTCTCCTGGACAGCCCTCGAAACTGCATTTCATATCGACCTGCTATCGCAGCTTCCCCCGTCCGCTGATCGGCCAGACCGTCTCGACGATACCGTTGCGCACGCCGTACATCGCATCGTGCAGGAAGACGGTCGCGTCGCCGTAGCCGACGATGAAGTCGAGCACGTCGCCCACCTGTACGCTCTTGTTCGGCTCGGAGAGGGTGATCACCCCGTGCTCGGCCGAGGGCGCGATGCTGACGACGTTTTCCAGGCTGACGGCTTTCGGCTGCCGTTCCATGCCGGGCAGCGTCTTGAAACCGGCGTCGGTGATGATGCGGTCGGGCGCGGGGCGGCTGGTGACCACGGCCTGGCCAAACAGCGCCGGGTCGGTCGGCACGCCCCACATCTGGTAGGTGGCGTCGCCGAAGATGGCGCCGCCGGCCTGGATCTCGGTCACGCCGGGCTGGCGCATCGTAACGTCCATCGTGCCGCTGCCGCCGCAGCTGACGATGTCGATTGGCAGCCCCGCGTCGCGGCAGGCCCGCGCCGACGCGGACAGCTGGCCGATACACTGCTCGATCGCCTGCGCGCGCTCGTCCGCATCCTGCACCGACAGCGTGTGCCCTTCCCAAGCCATCAGCCCGGCCAGCCGCAGGCCGTCCTGTTCGTGGACCGCGCCGGCCAGGGCCACGACCGCGCTGCCGGGCTCGACGCCGGCCCGGTTCATGCCGACATTGAGCTCGACGAGAACGGGAATTTCAACGCCGATAGCCTGGGCGGCCGCGCCGAGCTCCGCCAGCGTCGCGGTGTTGTCGACCGCGATCTTCACATCGGCGTGGCGCTGCAGCGCGGCGATGCGGGCGTACTTCTGCGCGCCTACAACCTGGTTGGCGATCAGAATGTCGCGCACACCGGCCGCGGCCATCACTTCGGCTTCGCCCGGCTTCGCGCAGGTGACGCCGAGCGCGCCGGCGTCGATCATCTTATGCGCGATCGCCGGTATCTTTATCCCTTTCGTGTGCGGCCGCCAGTCCACGCCGGCATCCCGGAAATCGTCCATCAGCAGCGCGATGTTGCGCTCCAGTATGTCCAGATCCACCCACAGCGTCGGCGTATCCAGCGTCTCCTTCGCACGTCCGATTTCAGTCATCAGATATCCTTATACTCCTATCGTTTTTATTTGCTGTTATTCTTACGCGGCAAGCTGCCGATATCGGCAACTGACCACTGCTCACTGCCCTTCTACCACGCGGTCCAGCCGCCGTCGACCAGGATATTCTGGCCGGTGATGTAGCTGCTGCCGTCGCTCGCCAGCAGCACGACCAGCCCTTTCAGCTCTTCCGGCTCACCCATCCGTTTCATCGGCACCCGGTCGGCCAGCCTGGCAACGAACTCCGGCTCGGATTCCCGCACGTTGGGGGACGGGAAGGGCCCCGGGCTGATGGCGTTGACGCGCACGCCGTCCTGCGCCCAGTAGACCGCCAGGTGGCGGGTCAGGTGGATGAGGCCGCCTTTGAGGCCGTGATAGTTGGGGGGGCTGTTGACGCCGAAGCCGGTGTAGGCCTCGGGGTAGCTGGCGACGACCCCGTACATGCTGGCGATGTTGATGATCGAGCCGGGCGCGTTCCGGCTGCGCAGATGGCGCACAACCTCGCGCGCCAGCAGGAAGTAGGCGGTCACCCCGGTGTGATAGGCCTGGTTGAAGTCTTCGGCGCTGGCGGTGTCGATGCTGGGCGCGCCGCCCCCGTAGGCGTTGTTGACCAGCACGTCCACCTGGCCCAGGCTCTGCGTTACCGCGTCTACGAAGCCGGGAATGGCGTCGCTGTCGTCCTGCGCCAGGCCGAAACCGGCATGGCCGCTGCCGGGCAAGGTCGCGGCAAACTCGGCCGCGCGCGCGCCATCGCGGCTTGTTACCGCCACGGTTGCGCCCGCCTCCGCCAGGCCGCGGCTCATCGCGGCGCCCAGCAGGCCGGCCGCGCCGGTGACAATAGCGACTTTGCCGCTCAGATCCAACTGTTCGGAGACCGTCTGTTCAGTCATGGAATTCCTTTTGTCTGAACTGTAATGTATGTGATTGAATGAAGGACTGCGGTGAGAGTACCAATGGTGGGAAGATTATAACTAATGCAGATCCCACACGAAACCAAGAGTAGTGGCATTTCGAAACAGCGGTGCAGATTAGCGAGTTCCAATCACGATACCATCGCGAAAAGTCGAAGTTTCAAACGGGATCTGCATCAGGTCTTAGACCTGGAAGGTTTGTGCGTTATTACACGAGACGTGCCAGTGTAGGTGGGTGAGCGCGGAAGAATAAGACTTACGGATCGTCACAGAACGGTAAACCAAGATCCTCCAAGTCGCTCTCTTCCACATTCCGCCAAACTTCGGGTACGCAGCCTTTCAACTGGTTGCCGGAGAGGAACAACTCTCTCAGTTTGGTGAGCTTGCCCAACTCTGCCGGAATTGGCCCGCTCAACTCATTGTCCCAAAGGTCCAGCGTGGTCAGGTTGATTAGCTTGCCCAACTCTGCCGGAATTGGCCCACGCAACTGGTTGCTATAGAGGCTCAACGATTCCAGGTTGATGAGATCGCCCAACTCCGGGGGAACTGTCCCTGTCAAGCCGTTATCGGAGAGACTCAACCACTCCAATTTGGTGAGCATACCCAACTCTGGCGGAACTGTCCCTGTCAATCCGTTATAGGAGAGACCCAACCACTCTAACCTGGTGAGCATACCCAACTCCGGCGGAATTGTCCCTGTCAACCGGTTACCGGAGAGACCCAACCACTCTAACCTGGTGAGCATGCCCAACTCCGGCGGAACCGTCCCTGTCAAGCCGTTATCGGAGAGGCCCAGCCATTCCAACTCAGTGAGCATGCCCAACTCCGGCGGAACTGTCCCTGTCAAGCCGTTATCGGAGAGACCCAGCCATTCCAAATCAGTGAGCATGCCCAACTCCGGCGGAACTGTCCCTGTCAAGCCGTTATCGGAGAGACCCAGCCATTCCAACTCAGTGAGCATGCCCAGTTCTGGCGGAATCGACCCGCTCAACCCGTTTTCAGGCAGATCCAGTCCCGTGATATGTTCGCCGTTGTCCGCAACAACACCGTACCAACTTCCGATCGGCGCGTCAGTCAGCCATTTGTCGCTCCTCAGCCAGTTGTCGCCGTCCATGGCGTGATAAAGCGCGACCAACACATCCCGGTCCGTGAGGGGGACGGTTGGTGTCACTCGGTCCGTGGTAGCGTCTGACGGCATCGATTGGACCGAAGTGGGGTCCGTCGGTATCGGCACACATGCCGCAACCAGTGTGGAAAATATCCATATTGCCAAGACGGTTACAACCGCTCTTGCAAGAAAGGAAGTGCGAAATCTATCAATAAGACTCTTTCGCAGCACCTGTACCTCCTCTCCTTGTAGTAAAGTCAAGTCACAGCAGCAGTGCTGCGTCAGGTTGCTCCGGTTGTCATGCTTCACAGTGAGGGCGGGGTTAAGTCACAGCCCATCCCCTTATCCCTCAAATCATGGTTCAGACAACTCCTCCCGCCCAAACGTCTCCCCTAAATCAACAGTCGCACCGCTCGCGATCGCTCACTTGATCCCCGCCTCGAACTGCAACTCCTGCAACCCCGCTACGCTCGGTATCGGCGGTGCCCCATCCCGCATGCTGTCCAAGTTGCCCCCGGTCCTCATCGGGCGGTTCGTCAGTTGGGCGGGGTCATTGCGTCACTCATCCTCTGGGAAAACGAGCTTCGGAGTTTTTCTAACAATTGGCACTTCCCCTCGTTTGTTTCTCTTTTCTAGCAAGAGGACATAGACTGCGAATCTGATGTAGATCCCACACGAGACTAAGAGTGCTGACACTTCGAAACAACGGTGCAGATAAGTGTGCTCCAATCACGATACTTTCGCGAAAAGTCGTAGTTTCAAATGGGATCCACATTAACATAGCCTACTTCGCCGATTTTTTCCACTGGGCGAAAGGGGTTATCATTATTTAGTTTCAGCATACAAGAAGCAAGTGCCGCGCGCTGCTGGCCACTAGCCACTACTTGGAGGAACTCTCGATGTTGTTGTTTGCGCTACCGCTTCGCTATATGAGCGCAGGGATCGATACGCTCGGAACGCCGGCGATCACCTTTGCCCTGGTCATCGCCGTTCTGGGCCTGATCTACCTGGTCTTTCAGACGCGCCGCGTCCTTGCCATGGAAAATGGCAACCAGGTCATGCAGGAGATCGCCGCCGCCATTCAGGAGGGCGCGGCTGCATTTCTCAACAGGGAGTATACCTTCCTGGGCGGATTTGTCGTTGTCGTCGCCGTTATCATCGCTATCTTCCTGGCCTGGCAGACCGCGCTCAGCTTCATCCTCGGCGCGATCGCCTCCGGCGCGGCCGGCTACCTGGGCATGTTCATCGCCGTGCGCGCCAACGTGCGCACCGCGGCCGCGGCCAGCAAGAGCCTGGATGACGGCCTGCGCGTCGCCTTCAGCAGCGGCTCGATCATGGGCATGGCCGTGGTCAGCTTCAGCCTGCTGGGCATGACGATTCTCTATTTTCTTTTTGATGGCAACATACTCTACATCACAGGCTTCGGTTTCGGCGCCAGCTCGATCGCCCTCTTTGCCCGTGTCGGCGGCGGCATCTATACCAAGGCCGCCGACGTCGGCGCGGATCTTGTCGGCAAGGTCGAGCAGGGCATCCCTGAAGACGACCCGCGCAACCCTGCCGTCATCGCCGACAACGTGGGCGACAATGTCGGCGACGTGGCCGGCATGGGCGCCGACCTGTTCGAGAGCTACAGCGGCTCGATTATCGCCGCGGCCACGCTGGGCGCGGTGGTGGCGGACGGCGCCGGCATCGTGCTGCCCTTCCTCGTCGCCGGCGTGGGCGTGATCGCCGCGCTGATCGGCACCTTTCTCGTGCGGGCGCGGGAGGGCGCGTCCCAGGAGGATCTGCTGGGCGTGCTGCGCCGGGCCATCTACAGCGCATCCGCGCTCGTCCTGGTCCTGGCTGCCGGCGTAATCTTGTATACAGGCGTCGGCTGGAACTTCTTCGCCGTCATTCTGGTCGGGCTGGTCGCCGGCAACGGCATTGGCTGGTTCACCGAGTACTTCACCAGCTACACCGAAAAGCCCACCCAGGGCATCGCCGAAAAGGCCGAGACCGGCGCGGCGACCCTGCTCATCGAAGGGCTGGCCGTGGGGATGAACAGCACGCTGCCGCCGGTCCTGATCGTCGCGGTGGCGATCATGCTGGCGCTGTGGCTGGGCGGCGACAACGGCCTCTTCGCGGTCGCGCTGGCCGGTGTCGGCATGCTCAGCACGCTGGGCATCACCCTGGCGACCGACGCCTACGGCCCCGTCGCCGACAACGCCGGCGGCATCGCCGAAATGAGCGACCTGCCCGACGAGGTGCGCGACCGCACCGACGCGCTCGACAGCCTCGGCAACACGACCGCGGCCACCGGCAAGGGCTTCGCGATCGGCTCGGCCGTTTTGACCGCGCTGGCGCTCATGGCCGCCTATGTGCAGGCCGCCAATATCGAGACGCTCGACCTGCTGAGCTCCACCATGATCCCCGGCATGCTGGTTGGCGCGATGCTGCCCTATCTCTTCGCCGCCCTGACCATGACCGCGGTCGGCAAGGCCGCGTATGAGATCGTGTTGGAGGTGCGCCGCCAGTTCGCCGAGATCCCCGGCATCATGGAGGGCACGACCAAGCCCGACTACAAGACCTGCGTCGCCATCAGCACCCAGAGCGCGCTGCGCGAGATGATCATTCCGGGCGCGCTGGCCGTGGTTGTGCCGCTGCTCATCGGCTTCCTGCTGGGCGCGCAGGCCCTGGCCGGCATGCTGATCGGCGCCATCGCCTCCGGCTTCATGCTGGCGGTGATGATGGCCAACTCCGGCGGCGCCTGGGACAACGCCAAGAAGTGGATCGAGACCGGCGTCATGGGCGGCAAAGGTTCGGACGCGCACAAGGCCGCGGTCGTCGGCGACACCGTCGGCGACCCGTTCAAGGACACCAGCGGCCCGTCCCTGAATATTCTGATTAAGCTGATGAGTATTGTCAGTCTCGTCTTCGCCAGCGAGTTCGGCGCGGGGCTGCTCAATATATTCTGAACGGCGCAACGCGGCCGGTCACCGCGACCAGCCGCGGCAAGAGCCGGCCTTGGCGGCTGCAGGCGTCTCGTCTGCAGCCGTTTGTCACAGGAGCAGTTGCGCCAGCAGCGCGAGGCCGAGCAGGAGCAGCCCCCCTGCCAGCAGCGCGATTCCGCTCCTGCGCAGCCGTTGCGCCCGCGACGTGAGCCGCCCGTGCGCGGCATGGGACTGATCGCCCCAGTCCAGCTGCTGCGGTCGTTCGTGCGGCGCCTTTTGTACCTTGGCCAGCCACCAGGCGCGATGGCAGAAGTTCCAGGCGCCGATATCACTGGCGCGAACGTAAGAACGGTCTTTGGGCATGGGGCGTTTCCGGTTTCGGGTCTGAATTCCGTGTTCGACGGCCCGCGTAACCACTCCGATTGTCGCCGCAACCGCCCCGATGCGCCAACCGCGAATCCACGGCCGACAGCCACAGAAGAGAGCCACTGCCATGAAAGCGACCGATATTCGCGTGGAGAGCGTGGAGGTCACCTTCGACGATGAGCGTCTGAGCGTTCCCTTGCATCTCAGCAAGGGCGTGATCGAGGCGATCACCTATGCCGCGGTCACTGTGCGGGCGCGTACTCGCGGGGGCGCAGTCGTGCAAGGTACCGGCGCGATCCTTCTCTCGGACGTATGGGCCTTCCCCTCGCCGGACCTTGACCATGATGAGAAGGACCGCCTCATGCGCCGCCTGTGCCGGGCCATCGCCGCCTGGCTGCAGGAGGACCAGTACGAAGATCCGATCGAGAAGGGGATCCGGTTGGAGGAGGCCGCGGTCAAGCTGGCTGTGCAGCTGGCCGGGGAAGAGCTTCTCCTGCGGAGCGCGCCGATGCCGCGGCTAGCCGTGCTCAACTGCATGGCGCCGTTTGACGCCGCGCTCCACGACGCCTGGGGCGCGGCCCTGCCCGCGCCGCTCTACGCCGCCTACACTGCGGAGCACCTGAACCGGGACCTCAGCGCCGTGTTGGGCGCGGACTTTGCCGGCCGCTACCCGGCGGACTACCTGGGGCCAAGGCGGCGCGGCCTGTTCGTGCAACATGTGGTCGGCTTCAACGATGCCCTAACCCCCGCAGATGCGGATCCGCAACAGCCTGCCGCGGCCGACCTCCCCGCCGACCTGACAAGCTGGATCGAGCGCGACCGCCTGCGCTTTTTCAAGCTCAAGCTGCGCGGCCAGTCCCCGGCCGAGGACGCCGCGCGCCTGATCGAAGTGCACGCCGCGGCATCCCAGGCCATGGAGGCCGCCGGCGCGGCGGGCGGGCCGCGCCTGTCGGTGGACCCGAATGAGGCCTACCAAGAAGCCGCCATGATGCTGGAAGTGCTGGACCGGGTGGCCGCGGAGAAGCCGCAGGCGTTAGCCGCGCTGGACTATATCGAGCAGCCCACCCCTCGCGACCTGGGGGCCTATACCGACACGCTTCACGAGGTGGCCGCGCGCGTGCCGGTGGTGGTCGACGAAAGCCTGGACGACCTCGACAATCTCGACTGGATCCACCGTCTGGGCTGGTCCGGGCTGGCGGTGAAGACCTGCAAGGGCCATACGCACTCGCTGCTGGCCTACTGCTGGGGCCGCCATCACCGCCTCTATCTTACGCTGCAGGACCTCACCAACCCCGGCCTCGCGCTCGTCCACAGCGCCAACTTCTGCGCCCATCTGCGCCTGGACGCGGCCTGTTTCGAGGGCAACCACCGTCAGTTCATGCCCCTGTCGCGGCCTAACGAACAGGCCGCCCACCCCGCCTACTTCCAGGTCACAGACGGCCAGCTGCGCCTGCCACCCGGTATGGGCCCGGGCCTCTACTAGAGCGGCGGCAAGTGAAGTCGCTGACCACTGACCACCGACCACTGACCACTGCAGTTCACCTGTAAATGATATCGAGAATATTGTCGCTGCGGAAGCGCACGCGTTGCGCGTCTACCCGTTCGGCGCCCGCCTTGTTCATCTCCGCGTCGGCGGTGTCGGTGTGGAAGAAGCGCTTCTCCAGCACGTAGGGGGCGGGCCAGACCAGGGGCGCGATCGGGTCCTGGCGGTGTTTGGCTATGGCCGCGGCGATGCTTTCGCGGATGCGTTGCCGCGCCGCCTGCGCGGAGAGTGAGATGGCCGAGCCGCGTCCCAGCCCCTCCTTCACCGCCGCCGTGGTGATCTCCGGCGCCAGTGCCTCCGCCTCCTGGCAGGCGTCCTGTTCGCCACTCAGGAAGAGCAGCGGCAGCCCCAGCCCGCCCATGAAGAGAGCAAGCTGTCCGATCTCGCCGATCGGTCTGCCGTTGAGCCGGTAGGCGTCCACGGTGCGGCTGTTCTGCGTGTGGTTCTGGTTGCTGGTTACGACGCCGGCCATGGCGTGCTGGCCGACGATGACGAAGGCGTCGTAGCGCCGGATCACCTCCTGCAACCGGCTCCAGGGCGGCGAAGGCCGGCCATGCAGCAGCAGCGCGGCCGGATGCAATGTGTCAAAGTCGATGCCGCCGGCGCCGTGTCCGTCCCAGACCAAGACCTCCTCCACCCCGGTGTCCAGCAGGCCGTCCACCGCGGCGTTGACCTCGCCGGTGACCAGCTTCTTTCCGGCATCGTAGTAGCGGCCGTCGGGAAAGGACTGGTCCGCGAAGGAGACGACCCCGGCCACGCCCTCCATGTCGGTTACCATAAAGATTTTCACGGTTGAGGCTCCGAAGGGGCAGTTTTGAGTAGTCAGTCTTCAGTTTTTGGTGACACCAGCGGCCGCATGCAGGTTTCCAGGGCTTCCTTAAGACAAGAGTGCGGGCGCGGCGTCCCGCGGGCCCAGTGTGCAGCTGCCGTCAATCAGCGCCATACAGCGAACTGACCGGCACCCGGCACCCTTCGTCTGCCGCCGAGCGGTAGGCCGCGTCGAGAAGCTCGACCGTGCGCCAGCCGACTTCCGGCGGCGACCGGTTGGGCGCGCCGCGGACGATGACGTCGACAAGGTTGTCCGCCGGCGCCGACTGCGGATAGCTCTGCTCAGCCGTTATCGGCGGCAGCTCCTCCACAGAGCCGTCTGCATAGTAAATTGCGCAACGCCTGTGGATAATGTCGGCGTTGATCCAGCCCTGGTCACAGTAGATTTGCACCACCATCTCCTGCTCCGGGCCGCCGGCATGGAGCGTGCCGGAACTGCCGACATTGGCCAGCGCGCCGTTGTCCATCTGTACGATCATCGCGTCGATGACGTCCACCCGTGTATCGAGGGTGTCCATCAGCGCCATCACACTGGCCGGCCTCAGTCCTGTCATATGCAGCATCAGCCCCACCGAGTGGGTCGCCTGCAGATGGCCCTGGCCGCCGCCCGAGCGCTCCGGATCGCTGTAGACGTCGCCGGGGCCGGTAACCGTGTACTGGTACAGGTCGTCGTGGACGCTGTCATCGCCCCGGAACAGCGAAATGACGCTGGAGGCGAACATGTTGTTGATATAGCGGATCCCGCCCAGCCGCCCCGAGCCGAGCGCCTCCTGTACCCGCAGCACATGGGGGTTGTAGTTCCAGGGGTAGCCGATGATCAGCTGGCAGCCGCGCTCGCGGCTGAGTTCGGTGAGATGGCGGGCGTGCGCCGCGAGCAGTGTCATCGGCTTTTCGAGGACCACGTGCAGGCCCTGCTCCAGGCAGGCGCGCGCGGCCTCGTAATGGGCGGCATGCCAGACCGCGATCACGACGCCGTCGAGCTGCTCCTGCGCCAGCATCTGACCTACGTCGGTATAGGTCCGCTCCACACCGAAGTGCCGGGCCGCTTTGTCCAGCACGTCGGCGCGGACGTCGGCCAGGGCGGCGAGGTCCGCGTTCGGATTGGCCTGCAGCGCGGGAATGTGGGCGGTCGTTGACCACCATCCGGTTCCGATAACGGCAATTCGGGCTGTTGCAGGCATGGAAGGCTCCAGTTTCCGGCGCTCAGTCTCCAATTGTCAAGTTCGATCTGGAATACGAGTGAATCGCGGCGACCGAAATTCTAACCACCGTGCCCATGCCGCCAGGAGGCGTCGGCCGGCAGCAGGTGTCTCATCTCATCCCGCATTTTGATCGTCTCGGTCATCACATCCACCTGGTCACAGTCCATCCACGAATCGTGTTCATACTCCAGTGTCAGGTAGCCGTTGTAGTCCGCGGCCTCGAGCACTTCGACCACGGCGTGAAGGTCGAGATCTCCGTCATCCCAGCGCGCCTGCAGCTTGCCGCTGCAAGAATGCCGCAGATGGACATGGCCGGCATAGGGGCCGAGGGGATCCACGGTTCCTGGATCATAGCCCTGCGCCATGAAATGGGAATAATCGAGGACGATTTTGAGCGCGGGATTTTGCTGCATAAATGTCAACGTTTCGAAGGGGCTTTCCAGCACCGACTCGACGTGTGGCTCGAACAGAAACAGCACATCCTCGGCGGCTGCCAGCGCGGCGAGGTCGTTCATCGCGTCTGCGGAAAGTGCCACCGCCTCTTCGTGCGTGATGCCCGCCTGTTCTACGCCCGGCAGCGCCAGCACCGACGAAATACGTGCGGCTTTGCAGAACTGGAGGACGCGCTTGAAGGTTTCCCGGTTGGCGGCGCGTACGCTTTCATCGACAGAATTGACCGGCCTGTCGTCGAATCCATCCCCGAAGATGTAGAGCAGATTGTTGAGCGGAAGGCCGGCCCCGGTTACGCGGCGGGCTTGCCCCTCTGGATCGCGTTCGATCTCGCGCGAATCGAGCAAGCCGCCGGGCACGGCCATCAGGTCCATCGCCTCTATTCCCAGCGCCTGCCATATCGCGGCCGATTCCGACAGACTGGCGCCCACGAAGGACCAGGCAGCGCCGGCGAGTCTAATGGTGGTCATGGCTGTCTCCATAAATTGCGTAGAAGGTCATGGCTTTTCAACGAAGTTCCTGTCATCGTATCTTTAAGCTATATAGACAGCAGTTCAGCGGTTCCGTCACTGCTGGTGGGCCATTCATCCGGTGTAAACGCCCAGCCGATTTTGTCGCAGACGGTGCGCCAGCGCCCTTCCATATCCGGCATATACAGGAGAGGCGCCCAACCCAGTGTCAGATAAATGTGCAGCGCGGCCAGCCGCCAGTCCTCTGTGAAGAGATAGATGTTCCGGTAACCGGCCCGGAGAAGGCGGCGCACAACAGCCGCGCTCACGGCCATGCCCAGCCCCTTGCCGGAATGATCGGGATGGCCGGCGAGCCAGCCCAGCGAGCCGGCAAAGGGATGACTCGCATCCGGCCTGTGGTGGGCCATTGCCGTGGCAACAAGCTCGTTGGTGGCGCGGTCCACGATGAAATACCAGCCGTCCGGCAGAATCATGGTGAACCAGGGACGCAAGACCTCATCGTCCCAATCTTTGAAACCGGCCAGGTCCATCAGCTTGTAGAAGGCGGCTTCGTCGCCGGGTTGGTAGGTCCGCAGCGTGTAGCCGATTGGCACGTGGACCTCAGGCGGAGACTTGAGGAGAGGCCTGGGCCAGACCATCTGCAGCCCTTCCTTAGTCCTCTCATCGCCCATGCGCACCATCCTATGAGAGTAACACGGCAACTGACATTGTCCTCCGCCGTTTTCGACTCCGTAACTCCTTTGTCGATATCTCTTCTCAACGCCCGCTGCCAGCCTGCCAGTGGAACACCTCCTGCGGCCCTTCAGGGTAGGCGTCCCCGCTCACGCGCCGGGCCTGCCCTGGGGGATCGCGTTCGATCTCCTGCGAGTCAAGGCAGCCTGCCGGGCGCGGCGATCAGGACCATCGCCTGCAATATCGCGGCCACTTCCGATAAAGTGGCGTCCACGCAAGTCAGGCCGCGCAGGCGAGTTCCATGGCGGTCACTTCTATCTCCAAATCGTATCCGGCGCTTAGTCTGGCAACACCCTATCACTGAGTTGGGTACAGCCACCGAAATCCTGGAACGAACCGGGTAGAATCGCCTATATCTTGAATCTTTTACTTAGTTTATGTCTAAATACTTTACTTACGAGCCGAATTCTACCACGAATAAGTAAAAGAATTCTGGCAGAGAGTAACTGCTAAGCCATCGCCGTTTCGCGAATCTGAACGGGGCGAGCAAAGGTGTTTCCAACGCCTCTTTCCTCGCATTCGGATGTCAATGGAAATCCACACACTGGATATGGCTTCGCGGCTAACCTGAAGCCTTTACTTGCAACTCTGAACAAACCAGAGAATAGTAAAGGATTAAGCGCAGTGTCAGCAATAAACAACCGCTATATGACTTGCTGCAGCATCCTCACTGTATTTTGCGAGCTTATCTGGAACGAATCTCATTGCTCAATCATCCAGAGCTTTCAAAAATATCCATTCTGGTTGCTTCCGCGTTCCTTGATTTGCGATACTGCCAGAGATGCGGAGCCTCTGGATTAGATTGCGGATTTTTGTCCGCTTTTGTTGCCGATTGAGTCGGTCAGGTAGTTTAGTCAACAACGTTTCATCAATATCCTTGCGGCTTACCGGCCCATGCTCACGCACCAGTTTCAGAATCAAGTCTCTATAATACAGATTGTCGAAACCGCTTTCGAGAACGTATTCGCCTATTTTCCCAGTCGCCTTAGCGACAACGTCCGCCACCATCAGGTTGGGATGGCGTCCTTCTATCAAGCCTGCATTTCTGAGTGAGCGGCGTTCGTTTTTCTCAATGGGTAGTCCTTTCTGCACTCGGTCGAGCAAAATTACCTGTTCAAGATCGAGATCAGTCCGCTCCAGAAGCAGCCGAGTGTAACGTTCATCCAGAATCCGACCGTCGAGTTTCACGATTACCGAACCCGGCTTAGTCAGATCATAGTCCGGCAAAGGGAACGACCGTTTACGCTGCGTTTCAAACATGCGTTTGATCCCGCCGCCCTGTGTGTCGATCAGATTCAACTGGACCATCGCATCCGCCAGGAAATTGTTGCGGTAGAAAGACTGTGGGGCGTCTTGCCGGATTACCGTCTCTATGTCGCCGGGAAGAAAGTCGCCGACGTTAGTCAAAATCACGCGATCGGGAAATTCTACGACGATGATACGACCGCGCAATTGGTAATCCTGGTGAGCGATGCAGTTGTGCAGCGCTTCCCGGATTACCCAGAAGTCATACTGCGTAAATTCCACCGGGAAAAGTGTCCCGCTTGGCATGGCGCGCACATTCAGATTTCGGATCCGGTTCTGTAACCTGTCTCCCGCAAGCAAAAAAGGCGGGCCGAAGTGTTCATAGTCGAGTTCGCGGTTGTCGGCGTCTTTCAGGATCCACGAGATTTTTGCCACTGCGGGCGAGAGTAGTGTAGGTGACTCGGCGCGGCCCAGGAGAAGGAGCGCGGTGCGTGTTACCTTGCCTTGCTTCAAGACGCGAGCTTTGTTGAGGAAAGTGATGTCGTTCCAATCAGCCACTTCGTCCGCTTGAGAAGGGTGCGTGATAGCGAACTGCTCTCGCGCTTTTGCGACAGCCTCCGGGTCGAGATCATCGATCGTCGCGTCCTCGCATATCTCCGCGGACCAGTCACTTCCTCGCGACCATATCGCGCCCTCTTTAACGGGATGCCGCTTCAAGTTTGTCTTGCTGGAGCCAACCCTGACGAAAGACTCGCCGTAGAACCTGACCGGTCTCCCGCGGGCAGGTTCGATCTCAAAGACAACAACACGCCCACGGGGGTGTCTTACTATAGAGACCTCGAAACCTGGGTTCGGGATCAGTCCAGCCGTGATCCAGGGCAGCAGATCCTGGTTGCCCTTGCCCTTTTCAGTGTAGGGATCGAAGGACGTTCCGACAACCTCGTGCGTTCCATCCTCGATGCCGTAAAAGAGGTATGCCTTCGGCTTGTACTTCAGGCACGCTGCGTTCGCCAGAGCGGAGATGTACTCACCTATCGTCTGCGGCGGGTGGAAATTCTTCTTGAATTCAACCCACTCGGTCTCGCGCGATAATTGACACAGTTCATCCACAAGATGAACGAGACGACTATCATGATCTTGACTGGCTGTCATGTCTTGACCTCCTCGGAGACAATATCGCACCCCTCCCCGTCGCTGCCAACCCGCCAGTGGAAAACCTCAGGCAGACCTTCGGGATATGCGTCGTACGGGTCGTATGCGTCGCCGCTCTCGTCCTCCATGATCGGCGCCATGTACTCCTCCCAGCGCACCGATTCGGGACTTTCCGCCAGGATGCGGACGGCCTCGGCGTAGTCCTCCGTCTCCATATACAGGAAGAGCTGCTGGTGGGCCATGAAGATGCTCATGCTGCGCACGCCCGCCCGCTCCAGGTCGGCCAGCACAGCAGGCCAGACCTCCCTGTGGCGCCGCCGGTACTCTTCCTCCTCCCCCTCTTTGACGTGCATGACAAAGGCAACCCGTTGCATCGGAAACCCCAGTTTTCAGTGGTCAGATACATCAACAGCCAATGCAAGTTCACACTTCCATGCCAGGCACCGGGATTGTACTGCGCATGCCGCCGTCGACGTCGAGCGCCGACCCGGTCAGGAAGGCGGCTTCGTCGGAGATGAAGAAGAGCGCGGCATTCACGATATCCTGCACCGTCGGGTTGCGCTGCAAGGGAATGTCGGCGGCCGTGGCGGCCAGGATCTCCTGCGGCTGCATGCCCGTGGCCGCCGTCTTCAAGTCGAGAATCTCCTGCCCCATGCCGGTTCCCGATACGCCGACCGGGCAGACGCAGTTGACCGTAACCTGGCGTGACCCCAGCTCACCCGCCAGCACCTTGGTCAGCCCAACAACCCCGAATTTGGCCGCGCAGTAGTGGGCCAGCAGCGGGAATCCCACCTTGGACGCGTCGGACCCGATGTTGACGATGCGGCCGCGGCCGCTGGCGCACAGAAGCGGCGCGGCCGCCTGGCAGCAGAGAAATGTGCCCTTCAGGTCTACGTCGAGCACCCAGTCCCACTCCGCTTCGCTTATCTCCGTCAGCGGGTTGAAGGCGATGACACCGGCCGAATTGACCAGCGTGTCCAGGCCGCCGAAACGTTCTTCGCAGGCCGCCACCGCGGCCGCGGCCGATGCCGGCGACGTCACATCCAGTTCAATCGCCAGCAGATCGTCGCTGTCGAGGTCGCGTTCGGCCTCCTGCAGGCGGTCGCGATCGATGTCCCCAATCGCGACCTGCGCGCCGCGCGCTAGCAACGCCTTCGCAATCCCCAGCCCGAATCCGCTCGCCCCGCCGGTGATCAACGCCCGCCGCGGCCCACTCTGAATTTCCGACACCGTCTCCCCTCCTCCAAACGTTCACTGGACCGAATATCAAAGCTGCTGACCACCGGCCATCGACCACTGCCGTTTACCCGAACGAATACTTGCGCACAATCTCTTCCCGCACGCGGACGCCCAGGCCGGGCCTGTCGCGCACGGCCAGATAGCCGCCCTCCTGCACCCAGGGGTCGCTGACCAGCTCATGCTGCATCGGCGATTCATGCGGCTTGAGGTCCATGCTGACGCCGTGGTCGGAGATGGCCAGCAGGTGGACGCTGGCCGCGCTGTTGAGCGCGCTGCTCCACGTGTGCAGGCTGAACTGCAGGTTCTCCACCTCCAGCAGCCGGATCACCTCGCGCGAGCCGGTGATGCCGTGGCTGCGGCCCGGGTCGATCTGGACCACATCCACGCCGCGGCTGCGGATCAGGCGCCCGTAGCTCTCGACGTCCCACTCATCCTCACCGGTCCCGATCGGCGTGGCCACCGCGGCCCGCAGCCGGGCATGCCCCTCCAAATCACTCGGCAGGAGCGGCTGCTCGATCCAGCGCAGGCGGTACGGTTCAAGCTGGCGAAAGCGCTGGATCGCGGTCGGCACGTCCCACAGATTGCGCGCGCCCGGCGTATCCACGATCAGCTCGCGTTCAGGGCCGATCACCTCGCGGATGCGGCGCACATACTCGATATCGCGCGCGGCGTCCTGCCCGAAGACCGCGCCCGGGTGCATGCCCCAGCCCGCCTTGACGTAGTGGTAGCCCTGCTCCACCATCCAGCGAAACTCGTTCAAGGTCCAGTCCAGGTCCTCCATGTCGAAGATGATCGAGGCCATCGCCACGACGTTGTCATGCAGCTTGCCTCCCAGAAGCTGGCAGAGCGGCAGCCCCAGCGCCTTGCCCTTCAGGTCCCACAGCGCCATATCGATTGCGCTCACGCCAAAGGCCGCTATCCCCTCCGGGCCGTACCACCAGACATGGGCCAGCATCTTGTGCCAGGCGCGCTCCACATCACGCGCGTCCCCGCCGATCAGCAGGGGCGCCAGGCCCTCCTCGATGATCAGCTTCGTCGCCAGCGCAGCCTCGCGAAACTGGGAGATGCACTCGCCCCAGCCGACCGTGCCGTCATCGGCCTCAACCCGCGCCAGGGTGATATAGCGTTCAATGCCCTTATAGTGGGGTTCCGGATAGGCGAGCGCGTATGCCTCAACTGTACGGATCTTCATGGCTGTGTCCTCGTTACTTTTTTGCGTTCCAGGCAGTCGTCCTTGGCAACAAGGCGAACACGCGAGAACGCGGTGGCGCTAAAAACTGCCGTTCACCACCGGCTTGGCCGCCAGCGTTGCCCGCACCGGAAAGCTGACCGTGACGGGGCCAAGCAGCCCCGAAACCGTCTGCCCCGGGAAGACGTACTCGGACTCATAGGGCCCCGTGCTGAAGTAGTTGGCCAGCGTATTGTAGACGGTCACTTCCAGCTCGTTCTCCCCTTCGCGCGCCTGGCCGGTGATGTCGAAGCGGTAGGGGCGCGCCAACCGGACGCCCACGTTCTGCCCGTTGACAGTTACCTCCGCCGTTGTGTTCACCGCGCCCAGGTCGAGAATGACTTCACCCTGCAGCTGCTCGCTTTCGAGCGAGAAACTCTTCTTGTATACTGCCCCGCCGGAGTAGCTCTCCAACGCGTACCGGCTCCAATCGCCCAAGGGCAGCGACGCCTCAGCGCACTCAAAGCGAACCGGACGGCGGATGGCCGCGCCGGCGTAGACGCCCGGCTTCTGTGCGACTCGGAGCGCAACCTGGGCGACATCCGCCACTGGAGCATTCAGTCGGATCTGTCCGTCCCGGAACTCCGCTTCCACGCCGTTGACCCAGACCTGAACGCCTTCGGCATCCACGTCCAGATGGAACGTATGCGTCCCCGCCGGCGCCTCGCACCTGTACCAGGCGACGCGGCGCTCTTTGTGCGGCGCGATCTCATAGGCCAGGTCGGAAGGCTCGGCGAACCAGGTCAGCCGCGCCGCGGCACGGTCCCGCACCGGCGTCGTCGACGGTTCCAACAGCGCAGCATACGCTCGCAGGGGCTGGCCGGGCGGCTGCACACAAGCGAGCAGGAGGAGGTTCAGCCCCTCCTGCAGGTCGACTTCTATCGTCTCCGGCGCCGGTTCCCCGGAGCTGTTTGGCAGCAGGGCTCCCCCATTCAACCACGCCTGCTCCACCTGCCCGCTGTCGGCTCCCAGATGCAGGACCCAGCGTCCGTCCTTCGGCGCGCGCACATGGGTGCAGAGGTAGCGTACCCTCTCCTCTTGCTCGTCGGCAACGTCAAAACAGAGGAACGAATCCCCGACGCCGTGGCTGCCGCCCCAAACTTCCGTCCCCGGCTGTCCGAACTCCTGTGAAAAGCAGACCGTTTCCCAGTCCATCTCTCCGGCGTCCAGCGCATCTGTATCCCCGGCCATTAATGCCGCCAGTTCCCGCGGGGCCTTCCCGCGCTTGAATGGGCCGCTGGCCCGCCAGTAAGGGCCGAACGTATAGGTGAAAACAGGCCAGCTGCCGTCGTCACAGTCGGGGCTGTGCCAGCCCAGCGCAGTGCCTGAAACAGTGCCTGAAGCAGTGCCCGGCGTCTCCTCCTCCCGGTAGCGGAACTGGCGCGCCTCTGCGGCGATGTGTCCATCGCTGGGTGGATGGCGGAAATCGCCCCAGCGGTTGTCCATCGTCGGCGTCAACCGGAACGACCAGTCGCCCGTCAGGCGCAGTGGATCCGGCGCCGGCGCGAAGCGGGCGCGGGCGCCGTACTCCCGCCCCGCATGGCGCACGCGCGCCGACTTGAGGCCCGCGTCTTCGACAGTGCCCTGCACCGCAACGCTATCGCCGGACGCTTCCACATGCGTGATCGTCCCCAGATTGTCCCCCGTCACCGACGGCTTCCCCCTGGGCGGGCGCATGACCAGTACAGTGCCCTGGTTGGCCTCCATCGTCAGGCGCACCGTCGTCCTGTCATCGGTGCAGGAGAAGCGGTGATGGGGCAACACCTCGCCGCTCCAGCAGTCCCAGATCTCCGGCGCGCCGCGCACGCGCAGGGTAAAGGTCAGCTCCCTCCGCACCGACTCGACGTTGTAGAGGAAGTAGACGTCCAGCTCGCCGATCTTCTGGTGCGTGTGGAAGACGTTCCTCTCCGAGGCGATCACGTCGCGGTCGATCGCGGCCGAGATGACAGCCGCGGCGTCGACTCCCCGCTGCGCGGCATGGGGCGTGCGCGCCGTCTCCTGGCCGGGCAGGAAGATGCCTTGCCCGCCCTGTTCGTTGCGCCGCCGGTAGATGCTGTCGCGGGCCTGGCTATGCGCCTCGGAACGGTGGGCGGCCTCCTCGCTGGACGCGATGCCGAAGATATGCCGCAACAGCGCGCGCACTTCGGGATCGTCGCGGCCGTGCTCCTGCGACGCGGCCGGCAGGCGGCGGAAAGCGACGATCACGCCGCCCCCGTCATAGAACTCCCTGAGCTTCGCCAGCGTCCCGCGCCGGATCGTCGTCAATGGCGGCAGCAGCACGGCCCGGAACCGGATACCGGCTATCTCCAGCGTCCCGTCGCGCACAATGGCCTGGCTCAGCAGGTGGTCGTCGACGAAATCGAAGTCGATCCCCGCCTCATAGATCTGGCGGGCGAGCGAAAAGGTGGTCATCGCGCAGTCGTCGGCCGCGCTTGTGAACGAGTCCCCCCGCAGCCAGTTGGCGTGTACCGTCGTCAGCGGGTAGAGCAGCGCCACGTCGGCTACATGCGTTCCCTGGCTCATCACCGCGCTCAGGCGCGATATATAGTCCACGAAGGTCTGCCAGTGCTCCCAGTAGGGCTGGCGCCAGTGAATCGACGGCGGCACCCACTCGTACCAGCCGCCCAGCGTGTTGTACAGCCCGCCGTGCTGATTGTAATGATTCAGCCCGTAGGCGTAGTTCTCATTCGTCCAGGCAAGGTTCTGCTCCTGCGTCATACCCCAGCCCGACCCCCAGTAGACGCACATCGACGCCCGCTCGCGCTCGTAAATATGCAGGATCGAGCTGGAAAGCTTGGCATCGATGAAACAGCGCTCGCCGGGCAGACTGGCACCGGGGTCTTCGTTGCCGGTGACGTGGAACCAGCGCATCAGGCGGAAAAAGTCGCCGTAATGCCACGTCTGGCCCAGCATGTCCTGCCGACCCCAGGTGGCGATGGTGCCGTAGCGCATGCCCCGCTCTTCGTGCCATGCGCACAGCGGCCGGTAGAGGTTTTCCTCGAGCGCGGCGGACATCACCTCGTAGTAGTCGCAGCGGATCTTGTCGGTGAAGCCGCCGATGTCGTGGAAGAGGCCGACCAGGTGGGGCGCGGGGTCATACCCCTTCTCCGTCTTGAACCGCTCTACCAGGTTCGGCGCGTACAGGATGTTGCCGTTGAGCACATAGAGTTCATCCTGCCCGTAGAGGGAGAGGGTGCCGGGTATAAATTCGCGCAGCCGCTCTTCGTGTTCCTGCCAGTAGATTTCGAGATAGCGCGCGGCGACATGGGGGTTGAGGTAGTCGAGATCATGGGGCTGGCTGGCGACCGCCGCCAGCAGCCAGCCGGCGTCCGGCGCGGTCCAGGCTATCTGCTGCCCCTGCACAGCTTCACTGAGATCCTGGTACGATGCCGGATCGAGCCGCTCGCCGTCCAAGCGGTATGCCTCTGCCGCCAGAACCGTCTCCCCCGTCGGTACGTCGAGTTGCATCGCGCGGCTGCTGTGCGAGCGCGCCTCGTGGATGACCAGGCGGCGGCCCTCCAGCTCCGGTCGCGCTGCGCGCTCGGAGCGCAGGAGATCCTGCCAGTACTCACGCCCTTCCCAGCCGGAAAACCACGCTTCCAGCCCAAGACGCTCGTGTTCAGCCACGGAATGGCGGAAGAACTCCCACCATTCTTCGCTGAAATAGGCTGGCTGCGTCCCGTACCGCTCGCCGTCGAGATAGCGCGGGTAGTACCAAGTGCCACCCACGCCTTTTTTTTTCAGCTCTTCCAGCTGCCAGGTGAGGCGCTCCTTGTCCAGCTCGCCCGTCTCCCAGAACCAGGTGACGAAGTCGCTGTACGCCAGTGTCGGTCGCCGGAAAAGCTCCAACAGTTTCGAATACGAAGGAGAGTTCATTTCAACACCAGTTCTTGGCAGTCAGTTTTTGGTCTTCGGCTGACACCCGCGTGCCAGGCGCCGTTACCGAAAACTGGAAATGAAAAACTGAAAACTGAAGTTATACTTTAATCGCGCCTGAAGTGAGGCCGGCGACGAACCAGCGGCTGGTGAAGACGAAGAGGAGAACCAGAGGGATCGAGCCGATCAACAGCCCTGCCATCGTCAGACCGTAGCGGGTGAAGTACTCCGTCTGATAGGCCCACAGCCCCGGGGTCAGAGGCAGGAGCGCCTGCTTCTGGACAGTCAAATAGGGCCAGATGAGGTTGTTCCACGTACCCAGAATGTTCAGAATCGCGGCCACGCCCAGCATCGACTTGCTCAGCGGCAGCGCGATCCGCCAGTAACCCTGCCACTCGCTTGCGCCGTCAATGCGCGCGGCGTCGAAGAGCTCCTTCGGCAGGCTTTCAAAGAAGGTGCGCAGGATAAACATGGCGAAGACCTGTCCGCTCGCGATCCATGGCAGGATCATCGCCCAGTACGTATTCATCAGACCGAGATCCTTCACCAGCACAAACGACGGGATCAGCGTCATCGCCGAAGGCACCATCATCAGCGACAGCACCAGGTAGAAGAGCACCTGCCGGCCCGGAAATTCCAGTATCCCGAACGCATAGGCCGACAGCGACGCCAGCAGCAGGACGCCCACCACCGTCACGCCGCTAATGATTACGCTGTTTCTGATGAACTCCAGCACGATCTCAAAGGCAAACCCGTAATTCTCCCAGTGCAGCGGGAAGGTTAGCGCAAACGGTTGCCTGGCAAACTGCGGGATCGTCTTCAGCGAAATCAGGAAGGCCATCACCAGCGGCGCGATCCCCCCCACCAGGAACAGGCCCAAGACTATGATCCGCCACCAATCGCCGCGCAGGAAGACGCCCACCTGCTCGCTCCTGCTGCGCCTGTACAGTTCTCTGGTTTCCGTCCGCGCCGCACTCATCGCATAAACTCCCAACCGCAGTGTATCGTTTCGGCTCTTTCGCTCTATTCCCCCACCAGGGGGCGCTGCCAAGAACCAGAAACTGACAACGAAAAACTGCCGTTAATACTCCTCAGTCGTAATGTACTTCATATTGATCAGCGTCAGCACAAGGGTGAGGAGGAACAGGACAACGCCTATCGCTGAAGCGTAGCCCATCTTGTTGATGCGGAAGGCGTTCCAGAACATCCACATTCCCGGCACCATCGTGCTGTTGATCGGCCCGCCCTGCGTCATCGCGAAGACGGCGGTAAACTCCTGCACGCCCCACATAATCGTCAGCACTGAAATCAGCTTGATCTGGCCGGCGATCAGCGGCAGCTCGATCGACCAGAAGCGCCGCATCTCTGAGGCCCCGTCGATCATCGCGCTTTCCACGATCTCGTAGGGGATCGCCTGCAGGCCTGCCAGCAGAATCAGGATGGCCACCCCGTCCACCCACGGGAAATTGCGCAGCATCACCGCGTACAGCGCCACATTCGGGTCCGACAGCCACGCTCGCGTCCACGACTCCAGGCCTAGCCATATCAGAAGGACATTCAGCGGCCCCACCTTCACATCATAGATGAACTTCCACAGCATCAGCGGCACGATCGCGGGGATAACCACCGGCAGAATCATTCCCAACCGGAACGTATACTGCGCCCTTCCCCCTCGCAGCCGGTGAATCAGCACGGCGATGAATAACGAAACCCCCACTGTGGACACCACATACCAGGCTGCCAGCTGCAGCATATGGTCCATCGAGCTCAGAAATACCCGGTCCTTGGTGAACAACTGGGTGAAGTTGCCCAGACCGACAAAGTCCGCGGACAGGCCCGGCGCCCATTTGAACACCGAGCGGTACAGCCCTAACAGGGCGGGGTAATACATGAAGACGAGGAGAAAGACGAAGGTGGGGGCGAGCATCGTGTAGGCGACGCGCCCTTCGTAGATACGTTTTCCGAGCGGCTTTCTGCGTTCCTGTACGTTCACGGCCGGGTCCGCAGTATTGGGCAGGGCGGGCATCTCTTTTACAGCCATCAGCGCATCCTCATCCTTCAGTGGTTCGTGAACTGTGAACTGTGCCAACCGCGAGCCATTTGCATAGATTCAGAGGCAGATGTTCGCCGTCAGCAATCACGTCACCCACGCGCAGCCGTTGGGCAGCGTGGCGTGGTCGAGCGCCACCTACAACATGATCGACTGCCGCGAGTGGAAGGGGTCCATGGCGTTGTCGATGTGCCAGTTGGTCGGGCGCGCCCAAGGCTGCTTCACCAGCGCGTGAACGTGGCAGAGGCGGATGCCGTCCACGCCCGCCAGTTCTTCGGCCAGCCCCCCCAGCCGGAGGGCTGGCCAGAAGCGCTTCGACGACGTGGTAGCCGCTGTCGCGATAGAATCCGACCTGGCGTGCGGCGAGTTCCGTCTTCAATCAAGACCCCGCAAAGAGGAAAAAGGAGCGAGAAGCGGATGTACAGCTCTCACTCCTCACTCCTCACTCCTCACTCCTTTTCACTCTCTCTTCGCTCCTAACAACTCAGCCCTTCCCGCTCGATGTAGCGGTCCGCGTAGGCGTCGAAGGACTCCTGAATGATGTTCAGCGCGGTGTCCAGGTCCATCTGGTCGAGCATAAAGGAGCGCCAGGCCTGGCCAATCGGCTCAGCCGCTTCCGCGTCCAGCTTGACCTCTTCGTAGACGAACATCTGCGTCTCGCCGATCTGCTCAGTCAGCAACGCAAACGGCTCCTCGAAGCGCGGGTCGACCGGAACATTCTTCACGTTGGGCATCAGCGTGCCGATCTCCGACTGGATCGTGTGCAGATTGTCCGGCACCGAGATCCAGCGCATCAGGTCGACAGCGGCATCGATCACGCCATCCTTTTCGGAACGGGTGGTGATCGCGATCTGATCACCCACAGGGCCGCCAATCGGCCATGCCGGCGTCGGCGGGTCCGTAACCAGGTCACTGCTCTCCTTGGTCAGGATCGGCGCAAAGAAGGTGCTCCATTCGAAGTCGACCAGCGGGTCGTGCAGCAGGCGCGGGAACGACCACGTGCCGTTCTCCATGATCGGCTCGATCTTGTTCAAGAAGCGCGTGTGGGTGTCCGTGGCGCGGGTCGTCCAGTCCGCTGGCCGGTAGGGCACGTTCAGCTTCCACAGCTCCATCCACTCGCGGTACTGCGGCAGATGAGCATGGTAGATGCCGTTTTCGATGGCGCAGGCGACCTCTTCGAAGGTGGCCGTGCCGCGGTCAGGGTTGACTTGCGGCTCGATCTCGCCGGCCATTAGCATGCCGCCCATCTGCAAGCGGTACCAGTGGTCCGTATCGGAAACGGGGCCTGTCCAGCCGCCATAGGCGTCGATATCCTCATCGCGGAAGGCTTGGCAGACGGCGAGGAAGTCGGCGTAGCTCTGTGGCGTCTCGAGGCCCAGGTCGTTGAACCAGTCCACGTTGTAGTAGAAGAAGGTGGTGACGAGGCCGAAGACCATGTTGTAGTAGCCATCTCGCATCAACGTTTCACCGGTCGGAATCGGGTAGAACTGGTCAACCCATTTCTCGCTGCCGGGGTCGCCGGCTGGGATATAGGGGTTCGGCTGGTTGAAGTAGGGGGTCAACTCAGTCCACCACCCTTTGTCCAAGTCATCCTTGATGTGCCAGTGCGCGTGCGTCACAATGTGCGGAATTGTCCCTGCCGTCTGTTGCGCAATCGTCCACTCACGGCTGCTGATACCCTGCGGAATGCGGATCCACTCGATGCTGACGTCAGGATGCTCCGCCGTGTATCCGTCCAACACTTCAAGGATTTTGTCGTGGGGCAGCGGGTTGTCTTCGGTGCGCTCCATACTTTGCGTTGGTGTCCAGGAGCCCCAATACGTAACCAACTCCTTCACTTCGCCCATCGCGGCGTCACCATCGCCGGCCGGCGCCGTCGGCGCCTGGCAGGCCGCCAGCCCTACGCCTAATGTCGCGACACCTGCCGTCTTGAGAAATGCGCGTCGAGAAACTGCACGGTCTGTCATCGTTCATTTCCTTTCTTTAAGGTTGTGAAGTAGGAATTCCGGTCTGAACCGGCATGGATTCGGTCAACAGGGCAGGCCGCCAACGATGAGGCCCGCAGCCAATTGTCGCATGAGCGTGGTGAATCGGGGGAACAGTCGGTTTTTTGCTGGAGTTGTCTCTCCTTTGCCGCTGAAGGGACTGGGCAACGTACCTCTGCTCCAGGGCGACGCGGGCTAAGTATAATCGGAACAGCGCTCTTTGCCTAATAAATGCCGGTTGTTCGCCACAGCGGTTGACTTACCTACTCCGTATGCTATGATTGTCGGAACACGTACCCGGCTCCAAGAGCTTTTGTGACCCCAGATAAGGAGTGAGAAGCACCAGAGTGAGAACCTTTCTCTCTTGTCTCGCTCCTCTTCCTTCACTCTTATCACTATAGGCGTTTGCAATAGCCCGGATAGGGAATCGATTGGCCATGCGTTGTCCAGCACTTGCAGACAGTGTGCGGCGGACGGTGTACCTGCTACAGACCACAGACCATCACACAGGAGTTACAGATGAGCAAGTTAGCCCTACTCGGCGGCGAGAAGGCCGTCACCACCGAGCCGCAATCGGGCCCGCATATGCGCTCGCCGATGTGGGAGAGCGGCAAAGCCGCCGATTGGGAGGAGTTTTCGGAAGCGTTCGCCAGGAAGATGCAGGTTGAATACGCCCTGCCCGTCTCGTCCGGACAGGTGGCGCTGAACTCGGCCCTCACGGCCGCGCAGGCCGGCCCGGGGGATGAGGTGATCGTGCCCTCCTTTACCTGGATCGCCAGCGTAAGCTGCATCATGCACAACAACGCGGTGCCGATCTTCGCCGACGTCGATCCCAAGACCTTCACGCTCGACCCGGAGGACGTGCGCCGCAAGATCACCCACCGCACCAAAGCGATCATCGCCGTCGACCTCTACGGCCATCCGGTCGATCTGAAAGAACTGCTCGCCATCGCCCGCGAACATGATATCGTGCTCATCGAAGACTCGGCGCAGGCAACCGGCGCCTATGTGGACGGCCAGATCATCGGCGGCATCGCCGACATCACCTGTTTCAGCTTTGCCGGCAAGCCGATCGCCGCCACCAGCGGCGGGGTGATGACAACCAACAGCCGTGAATACTACGAGCGCGGCGCGCTGGGCGGGCAGCATCCCTCGACGCTGTCCAAAATCCTCACCAACTCCGATCTGCTCAAGTACGCGTCAACCGGCGGTTACGGCGACAACCACCGCATCGACCGCTACGCGATGACGGTAGCATACGAGGCGCTGGAGACCTTTGAGGAGGCCAACGACGCCCGCATCGCCAACTGCGAGCTCCTCACCCAGGAACTGAGCAAGGTGAAGGGGATCACGCCGCCCTACGTCGCGCCCGGGAACAAGCACGTCTACCACATGTATTCCAGCCTCTACAACGAAGAGGAGTTGGGCGTGCCCAGGGAGACGTTCGTCAAGGCGATCAACGCTGAAGGCGTCACCGCTCTCACCTACGTCAACAGCGCCAACTTCCTCTTCCACCCCGGCGGCAAGCCGATGCCTTCCGGGCCGATCCACCACCGCGCCATCTTCCAGGAGAAGAACGTGTACGGGCACGGCTGCCCTTTCCAATGCCCCCATTATGACGGCGAAGCGGACTATTCGATCGGCTCGCTGCCCGTGACCGAAAAGCTGGTGGATCAGGAGTTCAACTTCCTGCAGCCGCACCTCTCCGCACCCAATGGCCCCGACCAGATGGAGCAGTTCCTGGACGCCGTGACCAAGGTGGTCGAGAATATCGGCGACCTGGAGGGCTACCAGGTCGACTAGCATTTGGCCGCGGAGGTCAAGCACAACCGCTGCGCAGTATACGCGCGATGAGATTGGAGAAATTTCAATGCTGGAAGAACTGAGCCATGCACAGTGGCAGGAGTACGAGCGTGAGGGCTATCTGCGCCTGGGGCGCTGTATGAGCGACGATGAACTGGCGGCGATTCAGCAACGCATGGACGGGATCATGCTCGGCACCGCGCCGGTCGACTACAGCCGCATGATGATGCAGCTGGACCGCATCCCCGGCAAGACCGATGCGCCCGGCTCTGGGTCGAAGGGGCACAAAGGGGCGACGTTGCACTATCGCAAAATTCAGGATCTGGAGTTTGACCCGCTCTTCCTGCGCTACATGCAGAAGCCGCTCTTCCGCCACATCTGCCGCATGGTATACGGCGCGGACACGCCGGTCTCCTGCATGCGCGCCATGTTTATGAACAAGCCGGCGGCCGACCCGGCGGATGTCGGCGGCCAAACAGGGCAATCGGTCGGCGGCACCAACCTCGTCTGGCACCAGGACCGCTGGACCTACTTCGACCGCGACCCGCTGATCACGATCTGGACCGCGCTCGACCCGGCTACCGTCGCCAACGGCTGCGTCCACATTGCTCCCCGCCGCCATCACGCCCTGATCAACCCCAGCCACGTCTCCGGTTTCATGACCGACGAGCAGGCCCAGTCGCTGGTTGCGGAGGCCGAAACGATCCCGCTCGAAATGGAGGCCGGAGAAGCCGTGCTGCTTCACAACTATCTGCCGCACAGCTCCGGCGTCAACAGCACCTCCATTGCCCGCCGCGCTTTCAGCGTCTGTTATATGGATGCCGCCACCGTGGACTCCCACAACCATGCGTACTCGCTGATCTTCGGCGACGGCGCGCTCGACCCGGAGCGGCTGTAGCGGCAAGAACGAGGAGTGAGGGAAGAGGAGCGAGAAGAGAGTAAACACCTTTCGCTCCTCGACTGCGGGGTTACCGGCAGAGACCAACCGGTCGCCGGCCAACTGTCACCAACCACAGTAGTTTCAGGCAGGAGAATGCAATGCAACCCGAAATCGCGCTGGCCAAACGAGAACAGATGCTGAAGGACGGCTACTGCTTTGTTGACGATATCCTGACCGAAGAGTTCCTGCAGGAGTTGCGCGAAGAATCGGAGCGCCTAATCGCCGCTCACGTCCCTCCGCCCGACGTGCGGTACCAGGGCCAGCACGTGAATGTACGCGGCGAGGAGAACGACGTCATCAGGAGGCTCCTGGAATGGCAGCCGGCGCGGCAGGCGCTCGATGAGTTGGGATTCGGCGATTTTGAGAGCACCGGCGGCATCATCATCCTCACCAAAGACCCGGGCGAACCGGCCCTCTACTGGCACCAGGACTGGGCGAGCTGGGAGGACCCAATCAGCGTCACGCCCTGGCCGCAGCAGATCTTCGTCTCTTACTATCTGAGCGACACCAGCGTCGAAAACGGCTGTCTCAAGGTCATCCCCGGCACCCACCGCGAGCGTATTGAGCTGCACGATGAGCTGGTGCCCGCCCACGAGCAGGGCGCGCGCTACATCGAAGAGGACCATCCGGTCATGTTCGGCGACCATCCCGACCAGGTCGACGTATGCGTGCGCGCTCGGTCCTTCGTGCTGGCGGACGCCCGTGTGCTGCACTCGGCGCGGCAGAACCTGACCGATGAGCGCCGGACGCTGATCCTTGCCTGGCACCGGCGGCGCGACGACGTTTGGCACGAGCCCCCGGCTTACTGGGAGGGCGAGATTCCTGAAGTCCTCACCAACCGCGACGCCGACCGGGAATACGAACGCTCGCGCATCCCCGGCGAACATCTCGAATTCAGCGGCCAGTAGGGTGCGATACTAAGAGACATCCCAAGGGGGTCAGGAGTTTGTGAACCTTGTGAAAGCAGGTGAGACGCCTGCCTTTCAGTTGCGCGGTCGTTGCAAAACGTCGTGATTACAGGCGCGTGTTGCGCTCAAGTCGTGCATGCGCAATTTGTTTCGCTTCCGCGGCCAGGCTGATTTTCTGGAGTACACAAATGAAGGCACAAATTGAGATCCCTAAAGACGTTGTTGCTGATTTCTGTCAGCGCCACCATATCCGTCGCTTGGCTCTTATACATAAAGAGTCCCGCGTCGGAGGAAGACTTGGATCTTATCGTCGAGTTTGATTCGGGCGTAAAGGTAGGGTTATTGCACCTGGCGCGTATGGAAAAGGAGTTGAGCGAAGCGCTTGACCGTTCAACCCATCTGCTGACCTATAAGGGTGTCGAGAAAAGCCTGAACCCTCTTTTCAAGGAAGCGATTGTCGATTCAGCCGTAATTCAGTATGGTGCGGGCAACACGGTAGACGCCTGAAGGTCTGAACTTCAGAGAATAGATCTTACTTCCCGCTCCTGACTTTTCGTTTCTCATCACTGTCCACTGGAAACAGGGGCCATGCGATTCGCCCTCTTTGGCGCCGGCCGCGCCGGCACGATCCACGCCCGCAACATCGCGAACCATCCCCGCGCCGAACTCGGTTACATCTTCGACGTCGACCAGGCCGCGGCGCAGCGGCTGGCGGACGCCCGCGGAGGGCAGGCGCCCCGCAGCGCGCAGCAGATCTGGGAGGCGGACGACGTCGACGCCGTTCTGATCGCCTCATCGACCGACACGCACGTCGACCTGCTGCGGCAGGCGATGCGGGCCGGCAGGCCGACCTACTGCGAAAAGCCGATCGATCTCGACATCGAAAAGGTGCGACTGTTCGTGGAAGAAGCGTCCGGGTGCGACCTGCCGATATTTATCGGATTCCGCCGCCGCTTCCAACCTGAATTTCGCGCCATGCAGCGGCAGCTGAGAGATGGCGCAATCGGGCAGATCGAGTCCATCCGCATCACGGCCCGCGACTTTGCGCTGGCGCCTCTCGCCTTTCTGCAGCGGTCCGGCGGCCTGCTGCGCGACAAGATGATCCACTACTTCGACCTGGCCCCATGGCTCGCCGCGGAGAGGCCGACCGAGGTCTACGCAACCGGCTCCTGCCTTATCGATCCCGTTGTCGGCCAGATGGGCGACGTCGACACCGCGGTGGCGGTCCTGCGCTTCCCCAGCGGCGCGCTGTGTACGATTGAGAACGGCCGGCGCGCGGCCTACGGCTTTGACGACCGGGTTGAAGTTTTCGGTGCCAAAGGGATGCTGCAAGGCGGCTCCGGCCCCGCCGAGAATCTGGTCCGGTTCAGCGCCGCGGGCATTATGCAGAGCCGGTTTCCCGACTACTACGGCGAGGAGAGCTTCGCCTACGCGCTCGACGGCTTCATCACCGCGCTCGAAAGCGGCGCGGCCGTCTCGCCCTCGCTGCAGGACGGCTACCAGGCCCAGCTGCTCGCCGAGGCCGCGATCGACTCCATGCGCGCCAACCGGCCGGTGAAACTCCAATGGCCATAACAGGCGCGGACATCGCAGATGCGCCGCCGTTTCGCCCATCGCGCCCGAAGCATATCCAATCAGTCCCTGCCCGCCTATGAACACAGTCCCTGACCCTACCGCCAACGCCTATCCACTCCGCGGCGGAGAGAGCGTCCTCCTCCTCGACGAGGCCCTGATCCAGGAGGAAGACGGCATCACCCGCGAAGTCCAGCCCTGCGCCAAGATCCCATTCGTCATGGAGCCCGACGCCGACAAGCCCTGGGAGGCCTGCGGGCCCGGCATGAGCAAACGCATCCACCTCTACGGCACGGCTCTCTACGACGAGCTCGCGGGCAAGTACCGGATGTGGTACTTCGGCCGCATGGGCCCCCACTGGCGCGTGCCGGACGGCAACTACCAGATCCCCGGCCTCTATGTCCCCCGCACCGACGAGAGACCCTTCCACTGCAACGGCGTTACCGCCGACCGCTACGGCCGCGCCTTTGTCGACAACGACCGCGGCGACCTCACCCTGTACGCGGAGAGCGACGACGGCATCCACTGGACCAAGCCGGAGCTGGGCATCTTCACATTCAACGGCAGCTCCGCCAACAATATCATCTGGGACCTCCATGGCGCCTCCGTCTTCATTGACCGCGACGAAGCGGACCCGGACAAGCGCTACAAGGCGATCGGCTTTTGCCGCCGCTACCGCAGCATCTTCCTGCTCACCTCTCCCGACGGTATCCACTGGGACGACAACGTTACCGTGACCCTGCCCGAGCAGGGGCGTGTCCATAACTGTCTCGAGCCGGTGGTGAAGCGCAGCAACGAGGGCGCCTTCAACGTAACCTGGGATCCGGTCGATTCCATCTACCGCGCCTATTCGCTCCAGCGTTTCGATGACATCCATAAACGGCGCGTCATCTGCTACTCGGAAAGCCCCTCTCTGGCCGGCCCCTGGAAGGACGCCTACCCGATCCTGGAGCCGAGCAGCTGGGATGATGAGATCGCCCGGCGCAGGTACGGCGCGCTGCGCGCCGAGTTCCACAACCTCTCCGCCTTTCGCTACAGTAACGTGCATATCGGTCTGCTGGGCGTCCTCTGCGTGACCGCCGAACAGATTCCGGGCGAAAAGAACCAGATCCCCTGCGACGGCCCCATCGACGGTCAGTTCGTTTACAGCCGCGATGGCATCAGCTGGCAGCATGCCGACCGCGCCCGCGCCGTTGCGCTCCCGCGCGGCGCCGGCGACGCCTTTGATCGGGGCATGATCATCGGCACCGCCAAAGAGCCGATCATCGAAGGCGACGAAGTTCACTGGTACTACACCGGCTGCGAGCACACGCACGGCGAAGTGGACATGGAGAAGCGCGTCAAGCGGCTGGGTCGCGCCACCTGGCAGCGGGACCGCTTCGTCGCGCTCGCCGCGGCCGGCGAGGCGATGGTCGCGACCAAGCCCCTGCTGCTGCCTGCGGGCTCCGGCGCGCTCGAGGTGAACGCCGATGCGACCGGCGGGCAGCTGCGCGTCGAACTGTGCCGCCCGGACGGACGCGTTCTCGACGGTTTCTCTCGCGCCGACTGCCTCCCTCTGCAAAGCGACGACCTGCGCTGGCAGGTCAGGTGGCAGAACGGGGAGCCAGCGATCAGAGGCGCCGTCCAACTCCGCTTTTTCCTGAATCGGAGCAAGCTGTACAGTTTCACATTTCGAAGACACTGACAACTGGCCGACAAGCGGCCACGAACCAACAGATCGAGGTGTCCAATGAGTCTTACAGTCCAAGAGAAAGAATCTTTCGAAGCCAACGGCTACCTGCTCAAAAAAGGTCTCGTCTCCCGGCAGGAGATCAAGCAGATCCGTCAGGAATTGCCCGACATTCACCGCCGCATGGTGACCGATCCCCCGCCCGAAGTCCACGTCGCCTGGGAGGACGAGGACGCGCCCGACGAGAGCAAGATTATCCGCCAGTTGATGCACAGCGAGCTGGTCAGCTCCACACTCAACCGCATCCTGCGCAGCGACGCGCTCGTCGATATCGTGGCCGAGCTGATGCATCCGCAGGTCGCCCTCTACCACAGCAAGCTTCTGCCCAAAGAGGCCGGCATCGGCGCGGCGACGCCGTGGCATCAGGATTACGCCTACTGGAAGACCGACGAGAACCAGCCGATGATGCTCAACTGCCAGCTTGCCATCGATCCAATGACCCTCGAAAACGGCTGCCTGGAGTTCATCCCCGGCAGCCACCGCTGGGGCTTGCAGGATCATGAGCGGCACCAGGAGACCTTCGGCATGTTCCTGCCGGGCCGCTACTACAAGCGGGAGGAGGGCGTGACCGTCCCGATGGAGCCGGGGGACGGCATCTTCTTCACATCCCTCGTCATCCACGGCTCCGCGCCCAACGAGTCTCCCCACCCCCGCTGGGCCAACACCTTCGCCTACAACGTGCCCGGCAACGGCGAGCACCAGATCCGGGAAGTGCTGCGCTGAATGTCCAGACATATAGGGCTCGGACAAGCCGACCAGGGCCTCGTGACACTGCGAGTATCGAAGAACCTGAAAAGCTAGATAGGCAGGTCGCCGACCAGTCGCGCTATCAAGGTGCGCGCGATCAGTTGGTCGAGGACTGCGTGGATGGCAGCCGGGAGGTGATCATGGTGCCCCCTGAGATTGACGATGACGGCGGGGCAGTCACAGTGCGGTTCCGGCGCGGTCAGTTCGTTCCGCTGCCCACCCCTGGCGGCATAGGCGAGCCTGAAGCGAGGCGGGCGAGGATACTCGCGCTGCTGGACAGAACGCGGGATGGTTTGACGCGTCGTGAGCTTCACGCGCGTCTGGGTCCTGGCGTGACCGAACGGCAGGTGCGGAGGACGCTTAAGGAGTTGAGGGACAGGGGATTGACCATCTCCACGAATCGCGGGCCGTTGACGCGCTGGAAACAGCGGACGCGACAGGGGCGCGATGGGAGTCCGATAGGGAGCTAGAGGGACGTTATGGGGGCGTCACGAGCGGCGTTACATGGTCTGGTGATTGGGGCCAACTATATGAGGAGAGAGACTTTCCAAATCCCATGAGGTCGTCAAGGTTGTGGTGACCCCATACGGATCACGTTATCACGTGGATGGGGTGATAGAAACACCTGACGGGCGTAATCCGTGGGTGAGAACCGTCTGGCAGATCGACCTTAAGAGTAACTACCCGTGTTCACTGATAGACAGCTGTGCATGAGGTGAGAAGTGTTCGAGGAGTATGAGCAGATTGTGCTCACAGCCGATGTGCTTGGTGACGAGGGGGAAGAACTGAAGCCAGGCGATGTCGGCTCCATCCTGTACATCCATCCAAATCAAGAAGCCTTTGTCGTCGAGTTTATCTCCCTGGATGGCGAGACAGCGGCGATCGCCACTGTGCGGTCATCACAGGCGCGTGCCGTAACCAGCACAGACTTCACACACTCGCGAACGATACCAATACGTCAGGGCGGGTCCCAAACTATCGACCATCAAGCGCGGTCAGACAATTGACCAGACTAAAGCCACCACCGGTCAAGCATATCTCGCAGAAAATCTGGTATCCATCCGCGCATAAACCCTGATCGACTATTTGGAGCGACCCTTACCCCCAGACTCCGGGCATGACTGAATTCAGCGGAGCCGAAGCCGATACCGTTCAGTACCCGAAGGTCCACCAAGCGGCCGAAATCGGCTGGGTGCCCCTATCTCCCCAGGAAGCCAGAGAGAAGCGCGGCGGCGAGGATGGCATGTTCTTCCGCGCAGAGCTTGAAACAAAGCTTGCCCAGTTCAATCCATGGATGTCCGCCGACGCCATACGCCAGGTCCGCGAAGTGCTGCGCTGAATGTCCAGGCTGAATGCGAGAGCCGAATGCGGGCGCGGCGTTCTCTGGTTCACAGGGGATCCACAGCCCGCTGCGGCTGTTCGCGCTGTGTCTCAGTAGATTTGCCTATATCTTTCGTTGTGTATAAAATGTCGTACCGGCCAATGCGGCTGGCGCCGGACATCGCGATACCCGAGCCCTTCCCCCTTTTCGGCGCCTTCTCCGGCTGCCCGGTTTGAAAAAGCCTGATCCCAAGTCTTAGGTCTTTAACGTAGTTTTTCCCCCGATGCAGTTGGCGGCCGCTCCCGAGCCGCCGGCTACGGATCCCTGTCTTTACCACTCAGTTTCTGGTTTTGCGTTACCCCGTTCGACGTATGCGAGAGCGGCGCAACGAAAAGACCAGGCGTTGAGAACGAAGAACAGCAGTTTTCGGTATACAACCAAACCATTGGAGGAAAATCCATGACCCAGAGGCACATTTCACGACGAAGGTTTTTGCAGGTATCCGCCTTTGCCACCGCGGGCGCGGTGCTGGCTGCCTGCGGCGGCGGCGACGCGCCTGCCGCTGAGGCGCCCGCTGCCGAAGAGCCGGCCGCAGCCGACAGCGGCGACGCGATGCCCGCATCCCAGTACAATGAAGCGCCGATGCTGGCCGATATGGTCGCCAACGGCGAAATCCCCCCCGTGGACGAGCGGCTGCCACCCACCCCAATGGTGATCGAACCCTTGAATGAGGTCGGCGAGTACGGCGGCACCTGGCGCCGCATCGGCGTAGGCCCCGGCGACGCCGGCATCTTCAGGTACCGCCTCATGTACCCGCAGCTGGTGCGCTACAACATGGACGGCTCCGAAATCGGCCCCAATTTGGCCGAATCCTGGGAAGTCTCCGATGACGGCACGACCTACACCTTCCACCTGCGTGAAGGCGTCAAGTGGTCGGACGGCACGCCGCATTCCTCCGGGGACTTCATGTTCTGGTATGAGGACGTGCTGGGCGATGAAGACCTGGCCCCCAGCTTCCCCGTCTGGCTGACAGTCGGCGGCGAGCCGGTCGTCATGGACGCGCCCGACGATCTCACCATCCGCTTCACCTTCCCCGGCGCGCATGGCATTTTCATGCCCTTGATGGCCGGGGCCAACGGCGCTTCGATGACCTGGTATCCCAAGCACTACATGACCCAGTTCCATCGCAACTACGCCGATGAAGAGGAGTTGAACGCGCAGGCGCAGGAAAACGAGTTCGAGTTCTGGCATCAGTACTTCAACAACCGGCTCACCCCCCGCTTGAACCTGGATGTGCCGGTCCTTTTCGCCTGGCGCTTCACCAAGATTACGCCCGACGTTCCGGTCGTGCTCGAACGCAACCCCTACTACTGGAAGGTGGACACCGCCGGCAACCAGCTGCCCTACATCGACCGGGTCTCCACTGACATTGTAGAGGACTCCGAGGTTCTGAACCTGCGTGCCGTGGCCGGCGATATCGACATGCAGCACCGCCACATCCTGATGGAGAACTTCTCGCTCTTCAAGGAAAACGAAGAGGTCGGCAACTACGAGATCCTTCTCTGGAAGTTCGGCGAGACGAGCGATTCCGTTATCTCCTTCAATCTCTGCCATCCGGACCCGGTCCTGCACGAAATCTTCAACGACAAGCGCTTCCGCTTCGCCATGTCGCACGCGATGAATCGCGATGAGGTCATCGAGGCCGTCTACCTCGGCCAGGGCGAACCGGGGCAGCCGTCGCCGCTCGCCTCCTCCCCCTTGTATGATGAGGCCCAGGCCAAGGTCGCCCTCGAGTACAATCCGGACCTGGCCAACTCCTTGCTGGACGAGATGGGCCTGGACGAAAGGAATGCCGACGGTGTGCGTCTGAAGTCGGACGGCGAGCCGCTCAGCATCATCTTCAACTACGCGCCGGTTTTTGGCTCCTGGCGCAGCATCGGCGAGTTGATGCAGAAGTATATGGCCGATGTTGGCGTTCAGTTGTCGTTGAAAGAGGAAGCCCGCCCGCTTTGGAGCCAGCGCGTGCAGGCCTCCGAGCACGATATGACTGTCTGGACCGGCTCGGCCGAGTTCAACCCGCTGATCGACCCGCGGCACTTCCTGCCCTTCTCGCAGGGCAGCTCGCATCACGCCGCCTGTCATGCCCTCTGGTACACCTCCGGCGGCGCCAATGGGGTCGAGCCGACAGGCGACCTGCGCACGGTCATCGATCTCTACGAGGCGATCAAGGGCACGCCCGACGTCGCAGAGCATAAACGCCTCTTCCAGCAGATCCTCGACCTCAACAGGGAGAATCTGTGGACGTTCAGCATGGCGGTCGGCCTGCCTGCGCCCGTTGTTCTCAGCAAGAATATGGGCAACGTCCCGCGCGAGGGGGTCTCCTCCTGGCATCTGCAGACGCCAGGCAGCACCGTGCCCGAGCAGTACTACTTGAAGAGCTCTTAACTTCAGCGGCCAGTTGTAATTTGCGCTTCGCCAAGGGCCGGCGGATGGCGTCGGCTCAGCGCAAAGTGGTCGGTTGCCGGTAAATTTACTGGCAGCCGGCCTCAGGCCGCTGGTGTTTCGCTGACCACTAACCACGAGCCACCGGTGTTCAATGTCCTCATTCATCTTCCGCCGTCTCATCCTGATGGTGCCGACGCTGTTCATGATCTCCCTGATCTCATTCATCATCATCGAGCTGCCGCCCGGCGACTATGTCACCTCTTATATCGCCAACCGCATGGCGATGGGTGACGACGTGCGCCAGGACGAGATCGATGCCCTCGTCATTCGGTACGGGTTGGACCAGCCGGCGCCGGTTCGCTACACCAAGTGGCTGGTCAACGCCTTGCAGGGCAATTTCGGCTTCTCCTTTGAGTGGAGTCTTCCCGTGAGCGACCTGATCTGGGAGAGGCTCGGCCTGACGGTGGTGGTCGCCTTCGCCGCGTTGATATTCTCATGGATCGTCGGCCTTGTGGTCGGTATATTCTCTGCCGTCTACCAATATTCGCTCGGAGACTATATCTTCACTGCTCTCAGTTTCATCGGTCTTGGCACACCCAACTTCATGCTCGCCCTGATCATGATGTGGGTCGCCTTTGCCTATTTCGGCACCAATATCTCAGGCCTCTTCTCGCCGGAGTTTGTCGACCAACCCTGGAGCTTTGCCAAGTTTGGCGACATGCTCAAGCATCTTTGGGCGCCCGCCATCATCGTGGGGACGGCCGGCTCTGCCGGTCTTGTGCGCACCATGCGCGCCAATCTGCTCGACGAGTTGAGCAAACCCTATGTGGAGACCGGACGCGCCAAGGGCCTCAACGAGACGAGGCTGGTGTTCAAATATCCCACCCGCGTGGCCCTCAACCCCTTCGTCAGCACCATGGGCTGGGCCTTGCCGCAACTCGTATCCGGCTCCATCATCGTCTCCGTTGTGCTCAGTCTGCCCACCACCGGCCCGCTGCTGTTGCGTGCGTTGCTGACCCAGGACATGTACCTGGCCGCCAGCTTCCTGCTCATGCTCAGCACACTGACCATCATCGGCACGTTGATCTCGGATATAATGCTGGCGTTGCTCGATCCCCGCATCCGGATGGGAGGGTAACATGAGCGCTGACCCATCTCTTAGCGGCCAAACGCAAACAGCCTCTGAGACCTCCGCCGCTACGGGCGATCTTCTGGGCGCCGACGTCGTGGATGCCGACACCTACCTCTCCGTCGAGGAAGAGGAAGAGCGCATCTACATCGCTACGCCGCTGCAGATGATGTGGTGGCGCTTTATCAAGCACAAAATGGCTATTGTGGGTGCCATAGTCGTTATAATCCTCTACCTGATCGCCATCTTTGCCGAAGTGCTCGCTCCCTACAATCCTGAGACCTACGAGGTCGCCCTCACCTACGCGCCGCCGCAGCGGGTCCATTTCTTCCACAACGGCGAGTTCCAGGGCGCCCCCTTCGTCTACGGCCTCACCCAGGCCCGCAACCCCGACACCCTGCGCATGGAGTTCCAGACTGACGAAACCGTGCGCTACCCCGTCCGCTTCTGGGTTGAGGGCGATCCCTACAAGCTCTGGGGTCTCATTCCGAACAGCCGCCACCTCTTCGGCATCGGCGAACCGATATACGACGCCTCCGCCGGGGAGGCCGCAGAGGCGCCCTTTTCCACCATATTTCTGCTCGGCGCCGATAAGCTCGGCCGCGACATGTTCACCCGCATCATCTACGGCTCCCGCATCTCTCTTTCGATCGGCCTGATCGGCGTCGCGCTCAGCTTCGTCTTTGGTGTCGTCCTCGGCGGCATCTCCGGCTTCTACGGCGGCGTAATCGACGTGCTGATCCAGCGCATCATCGAGTTCATCCGCTCGGTGCCCTCCATCCCGCTCTGGATGGCCCTCAGCGCCTCTCTGCCGCAGGACTGGTCCAACATCAGGGTCTATTTCGGCATCACCATCATCCTCTCGCTGATCGGCTGGACATTTCTCGCGCGCGCGGTACGCGGGCGCTTTCTCTCCATGCGCGAGGAGGAGTTCATCCTCGCGGCCCGCTTCGCCGGCGCCGGCGAGATGCGCATCATTCTGCGCCACATGGTGCCCTCATTCTTCAGCCACCTGATCGCCTCGGCCACGCTGGCCGTTCCGGCGATGATCCTCAGTGAAACCTCGCTCAGCTTCCTGGGCCTGGGGCTGCGGCCTCCGACGATCAGTTGGGGCGTCCTCCTGCAGGAATCCCAGAATCTGCGCTCGGTCGCGCTGGCGCCGTGGCTGCTGCTGCCCGGCGTCTTCGTCATCATCACCGTCCTGGCGCTCAACTTCTTCGGCGACGGTTTGCGCGACGCGGCAGACCCGTACCATTAGCAGTTTCAGGCCCACAGAGTCCACTTTTTTGTAGTCTCTTATTTTGGCGGCCCCGACGGTCTGCAATGGGGATTCAGGTGCTGCCTGCAGCCGCCTGTATCTTGGCGCAGGCCGGAAATTTTGTGACGGAGAAAACCGCCTTTCGTTTATCTCCTCTGTTATCTTCGTCCGCGTCGGGCAACCGGCATAACGCCCTCCATCATCGGTCGGCGACGCCCGCATTCTCCATAAGTTCATCCAGAACGACTTCCCTCACCTGTTTCCGGGGCTCCTGTCCAGTTTCTTCGCCGCATACTTGACGACATCCTCCATAAAGAAGGACTGAAATCTTGACGGTCGCAGAACGGAACTTCTATCGAACCCTGATAACGGTCCTGGTGATCTTTCTGGCGCTGCTGACCTTTGGCAGCCTTGGCTATATGTTGCTCGAAGGCTGGTCCTGGACCGACAGTCTCTATATGACTGTAATCACGCTCAGCACCGTCGGTTTCGGCGAAGTGCGCCAACTTTCACCGACAGGACGCATATTTACAGGCGTCATGATCGTAATGGGCGTCAGCGCCACCGCCTATACATTCAGCACGGTCGCGGAGTTTTTCGTGACCGGCGAGTTTCGCCGGCATATTCGGAGAAGACGCATGCAGAACCGCATCAGGAAGTTAGACGCGCACTTCATCATCTGCGGATACGGCCGCCTGGGAGGGCAGGTGGTCAAGGAGTTTCTTCAAGCCGATTCGGAGCTGGTTGCGATCGATGTCCAGACAAGCCTGCGCACGGAGTTGGAGAACCTGGGGGCGACCTTTGTCGAAGGAGACGCGACCGACGACGACATCCTGTTACAGGCGGGAATCGAGAAGGCAATAGGAATCTGCTGCTGCCTGCCCAACGACTCCGACAATGTCTACGTTGCGCTGGCGGCCCGCGGGTTGAACCCGAACCTGACAATCAGCGCCCGCGCGAACAGTCACGGCAGCGAGCGTAAACTGAAGAGCGCAGGCGTGGATCACATCATCAACCCCTACGTGGCCAGCGGTCATCGCATGGCGCGCCAGATGCTCTCGCCTAATATCGTCGAGTTCATGGATGTGGTGATGCCGCAAGAAACCGTGGATAGCGAAGAGCCGGGCATTCTGATTGGCGACATCCTTGTCAGCGAACGTTCGCCGCTTGTCGGACAGACCTTGGCCGCAGCCGAAGTCCGCAAATCGACAGGCGCCAGCATCCTGGCGGTCCGCCGACAAACAGGGCAGATCGCGGTAAATCCGAATTTGGACTTCACCCTGGAAGCCGAAGATAAGTTGATTGCTCTCGGCACCTATGACCAACTGGACCTCCTGGCCACAACTTCCGACGACGAGCGCCGCATTTACACCCGCGTTCACCCCAGCCTTTCCAGACGGTAGGTGAAAGATCTCGCCACAGCTTGCAAGTCTCCGTGCCGGCGGGTCATCGGGCGCTCGACTTCCTCGGGGGGCGTTGAGTAGACCCCCAGTCGTTTGGCCGCCTACCCACTCTGCGAGGCAACTCCCATGCGCACAGAACAACCGAACATCCTCGTATTCATCTGCCACGATCTGGGCCGCTACCTGGGCTGCTACGGCGTTCCGGGCGTCCGCACACCGCATATCGACGCCTTCGCCGCATCCGCGCTCCAATTCGAAAACAGCTTCTGCGTCGCGCCCCAGTGCAGCCCGTCGCGGGCGGCCCTCTGGACGGGCCGCTACCCGCACGCCAACGGCGTGGTTGGGCTGGCCCACTCCGGCTTCGCAAATGACCTGAAGCCGGACGAGCGCCATCTCGCCCAGCTCCTCGCCGCGAAGGGATACGAGACCCATCTCTTCGGCACCCAACATGAGGCCAACAGTCCGGAACGCTGCGGCTATCTGCATGCCCACCCGCGCGGGGTCTGCGCCGAGCTGGCAACCGCGTGCTGCAGTTTTCTGGCGCAACGCGCGCCGGATGCGGGCCCCTTTTTCGCCCAGATCGGCTTTACCGAGCCGCACCGTCCCTTCCCGCATGACGTGCAGAAGATCGACGCAGATGCGGTCGCCATGCCGCCTTACCTGCCGGACATTCCCGAAGTGCGCGAGGATATGGTCGATATGGAGGCCTCGGTTGCCTCGATCGACAAGGCGTTTGGCAGGGTGCTCGAAGCGCTGGAAACAGCGGGCGTCGCGGACGACACGGTCGTCGTCTTCACCGCCGACCACGGCATCCCCTTTCCGCTGGCCAAGATGAGCCTCTACGACGCCGGCATCGAAGTGCCGCTGCTCATGCGCATTCCGGGGCTGGCAGGGGGTCGGAGTTTTTCGCAGTTCGTCACGCACGTGGACTTTGTGCCCACCGTGCTTGACATGTTGGGGATTGATACACCGGAGAATCTGCAGGGGCGCAGCTACTGGAATCTGTTATGCGGGGAACCCTACAGTCCGAACGAATACATATTCGCCGAAAAGACCTATCACACCTACTACGATCCCATGCGCGCCATCCGCACAGAGCGCTGGAAACTGATCGCCAATTTCGAGTTCGCGCCGACGATTGAGACACCGCCCGACTACCTCAGCAACGCCAAGGGGTATCCTGAGACCAGCGTGGCCCTGGACATACCCTACACGGAGATGTACCACCCGCCTTTCGAGCTGTTCGACCTGGAGAAGGACCCGTTGGAAAAGAACAACCTGGCCGAAGACCCGGACTACGCCGGCATAAGAGATGATCTGGCGCGTCGGCTGCGCGACTGGATGGAGGAGACCGGCGATCCCCTGCTCGAAGGGCCCATTCCCCAGGCCGCGTACACCGCTCGAATGCGGGCGTTCAGGAGCATCTGAACGCATTGCATGTCGTCTGCACTGTCGTATAGCAGCCCTGTCGCGCCCCCACCGCGCCCTATTCCGTCCCCAGCCACGCCCCGAACCACTCGTGGCTTAACCGGTGATTGTATCCGTGCGGACCAGGATGCACGCCCAGCGAGCAGCGCTCTGCCACCCCCAGCAACTCGTATGCCCGCGCCGCGACGGCGAACTGCTCGCGCACAGCGTCGATGGGGAAGATGTCATCCTGTTCCCCCGCGATCGCCCGCAGCGGACGCGGCGCGATCAGCGCCGCCAGGTCTCCCATCTCCGCCCACTCCAGGATGCCGGGCACGTAGTTGCACTCGCAGTGGCGCAGGTTGTAGATCGATGCCCGAAACGAACAGAGATAGCATCCCGGCGCCGAGACGGTGATGCGCTCGTCGACTGCCGACAGCCACAGCGCGGTCGTGCCCCCGCCCGAATTGCCCGTACAGCCCAGAACCCCCGGCGCAACATCCGGCCGGCTCTGCAGAAACGCGATCGCGCACATGCCGTCCCAGCAGCGTTCGCCGACCAGGTTGCGGCCGGCCATCTGGTAAGCGAAGGCCAGGTGGCGGCAGGAGTTCTCATGCACGCTGCCGCGTCCGTCCTCGGTCTGGCGTTCGCCGAAGCCGCGCTGCTCCACCGCGCAGACCAGATAACCGGCCTGCGCCAGCGCCTGCGCGTAGTTGTTGTCCACCTTGAGCCTGCTCTCCCGCTCCTCCTCGCTGGGATAGTTGCCCAGGATCCACTGGACCGACGGGTTGTGCCCGTGGAAGACGAGAACCGGCCGGTAGGGCGGCTTCGTCTTGGGAACCAGCAGATAGGCGGGTATGCTCACGCCCTCGCCCGCGTCCAGAAGGTACTTCTCTTCCACGTAGCCGTCCCGCTCCACCGCCTGCAGCTTCTCCGCGGCCACAGCTTCGGGCTGCGTGCGGCCCGCCAGGCCGAGCAACTCCAGCGTCTTGCCGCGCAGCGCCGCCTGCCAGGCGTGGAGCTCGGCCGGCGTCCGCGCGCGGAAGGCAAGCTGTCTCGGCGCCGCCTCGTAGACGGCGTCCACATGTTTCTGCAAAAGAAATCGGGCATCGATCATCGAGGAATCTCCTGTTCGCTTGGCGAAAAACGTGCGTGGGACGGGGGCGCTGTCACGGCCTGCGCCGGCAGCGCAGGGCGGGCGGCTCTGTTCGGATCATACTCGCCCCCGGTTCGGTTCGCAATCGCGCTGGCCGGGCGCAAATGCCAAGTTAATTTTCTTTGGTTGACAGTCCATCCTGGCTACAGTACAATGCGGCGCATCCGAGTAGATTCGCCTCCCATCAATCTTTTTGATCGTTCCCCGCAGTGCCCGACGCAGTGTCGTGCTTCAAACAGCGAGCAATCAACCTTTTCATTATGTAGCGGGACAAACAGTTCCCCGCATCAAGTCAAAGGAGAAAGGTCATGGCAAGACGCACGATCACCCGGCGTAGGTTTATACAGCTTTCGGCGGCCGCAACGGCAGGTACGGTGCTGGCAGCCTGCGGCGCAGGCGATTCTGAAGAGCCGGCCGCGGATCAACCGGCCGCGGAGGCGCCCGCCGAATCAGAGGCGCCGGCTGCAGAGTCCACATCCCAGTACAATGAAGCCCCGATGCTCAAGGCCATGGTGGATGCCGGTGACCTGCCGCCGGTCGATGATCGCCTGCCTGTTAACCCCCGCATCGTCACCCCCATCCATGAGGTCGGGCACTACAGCGATTCGATTCGCGGCTTCACCCTCAACGAAACCGACCGCGCCGCGCCCGGATACATCGTCAACCGCGGTTTCATCGACATCCCCACCGACCTGGAGGGATTCGGCGCCGGGTTGCCGACGGGCGGCTGGGAACCATACCTGGCGGAGAGTTTTGAGTGGAACGGTGACGCCACCCAGCTCACGATCAATATGCGCGCGGGCATGAAGTGGTCGGACGGCGAACCATTTACATCCGAGGATGTCCTCTTCCTGTGGGAGGATATGTGGTTCGACGAAGAGTACACGCCCATAGCGCCTACCCGTTGCTTTGTAGATGGCCAGCCGGTGGTCTTGGAGACGCCGGACGATTACACACTGGTCTTCAAGTTCCCGGCCCCTTATCCCACCTTCCCCTTCCTGTTCCGCGGCCGCACACTGGCAACCAAGCCCAAGCACCACCTCATGCAGTGGCATCCCAAGTACACGGATGGAGCCGAATACACGGATCTGCGAGAGAATGACAACTATCTCGATCCCGATTTCCCCGTCGTCACCCCCTGGCTGTCAAAGGGCTATGACGAATCGGGGCTGCGGCTGGAGCGCAATCCTTACTACTGCGCCGTCGATACCGCCGGCAACCAGCTTCCCTACTGTGACAACTACGTCTTCCCCTTCGCCGGCACCCAGGAGAACGCGGTTCTGATGGCGATCGCAGGCCAGATCGATGTCGGCATTCGCAACATGCAGCTGTTCGAGAGCCTGCCGACATTGCGCGAAAACGAGGAGCGCGGCGACTACCGGCTGCTGTTCTGGCCGGGCACCTCCTTCACCACCGGCAACCACATCACCATCAACTACCGCCTCCAGAACGAAAAAGACAGCGAGCTCGCTGAGTTCTTCCGCAACAAGTCGTTCCGCAATGCCCTGTCGATGGCTATCGACCGCGACGAAATAAACGAAACGCTCTACTTCGGCGCCGGCCGGCCAGCAAGCTATGCCCTTGCCTCCTCATCGCCCTACTGGGATGATGACATGGATTCCATCACCATGACCAACGGCCAGTTCGACATGGCCCAGGTTGACAGTATCTTCGATGAACTGGGTCTGGAAAAGGGCGCAGATGGGATGCGTACATTCCCCAGCGGCGAGCCGGTGACGATTATCCTCGATGCCGCCACCGAGATTACTGTGCATCAGCAGGTCGCGGAAATGGTGGTTGCCGACTGGCGCGACGCCGGCATCGACGCCCGCCTCAACGCAATCCAGCGCTCGGTCCTGTTCTCCCGCTGGCGCGCCGGCGAGTCCCATACCTACATGTGGGGCACGGATGCCAACGAAATACCCTTGATGCGGCCCTTCCAGCCGATCTTTACCCCGAAGGGGCATGCGCTTGACATGTTGCCGGTGCACTACGATGACGACCCCGAGTGGCTGCAAGAACTCGGACCGCCCGAAGGCGGCGACGCGATGTTCGCCCTGCAAAATGAGATCAAGAAAGAGATCGATCCTGTGGAGAGCAAACGCCTGCACAAGGAGCTCTTCAAGTACCACGTCGACTGGCAGTTCGACATCCATATTGTCGCTGACGTGCCGCTCATGGTGCTGGTCAACAACCGTGTCGGCAACTGCCCCGAAGTCGGCAACGGTCTGCAGGACTTCACCTACGCCTATCCGGAGCAGTTCTACATCAAGTCATAAAGGCGAAGGAGTGGGGAGAGGCATTCACTCTTCTCACTCCTCTTCACTCTCTCCTCTGACGGCCACTGGCCGCGCACCACGACAGTCCCGGGGTCCAGATGCTGGATTACGTCATACGCAGAGTGTTGATAGCGATTCCTACACTCCTGCTCATCTCTTTCATCTGCTTTATCGTCATTAACCTCCCCGCCGGAGATGTGATCACAACCTATGAGCAAAACCTCGTAGGCAACCGCGGCTGGGGTGAAGAGGAAGCGAGAATAGAGGGCGACAATATCCGCCGCGAGTACGGGCTGGACCGCCCGATTCCGGTTCAGTATTTCTACTGGCTATTCGCCTTCTTGCAGGGCGACTTCGGCGTCTCGCTCGTCACGTACGACCGCGTCGCGTCCGAAGTGATCTGGACCAACCTGGGCTATACGATGCTGATCGCATCGCTCTCTCTCGGGCTCTCGTGGGCCGTGGGCCTGCCGGTCGGCATCTACTCCGCCACGCGTCAGTACTCCGTGTCGGACAATGTCTTTACCGTCCTGAGTTTCATCGGTCTTTCGATGCCCGGCTTCCTGCTGGCGCTGGCGATACTGGTCTACATGACTTTCGTTCTCGACCTGCCACTGATGACCGGGCTCTACTCGCCGGAGTATGCCGACGCGCCCTGGAGCTTTGGACGGGTCAAGGATCTGGCAGCCCATATCTGGCTGCCGGTGTTCGTGGGCGGCATTCCCGGCATCGCCTCCCTGATGCGCATCATGCGCGGCAATCTTCTCGATGAGCTGGGCCGTCAATACGTCGAGACCGCCCGCGCCAAGGGGATGGCCGAAAAGGTGGTGGTCATCAAACACGCCGTGCGCGTGGCCATCAACCCGCTGATCAGCCTGCTGGGCATGCAGTTTCCGGAGATCGTCTCCGGCGGCGTCATCACCGCAATCGTGCTGGGGCTGCGCACCATCGGCCCCACGCTCAACTCCGCCCTCCAGGCCCAGGATGTCTACGTCGCGTCCGCCATCCTGATGCTCCTCAGCGTCCTGCTCGTGCTGGGCAACCTGGTCGCCGACCTGCTGCTGGCGTGGGTCGACCCGCGCGTCCGCTTTGATTAGACTGAATCAGCCGGCAGCCGGTGGTCTCCAGGACGGCCGGCGATACGATAAGGGTCTCCTATGAGCGTCGTTTCAGAACAGGCACAGACCCCACTGCAACCGGGCGCGCCGCGTCCTCCCGCTGCGGATATCGATGTCGCCTCCTCCGAGCAGGTTGCCTCGCGCGGCCGCATTCTCGGCGCGCGCATCATGGCCAATCGCCTCGGCATCATCGGTATCGTCTGGCTTGTGATCACGGTGATGATTGCGCTCTTCGCTGACTTTTTCGCGCCCTATAGCGTCGATCACGTCCACGAAGATGCGTTGCGCGCGCCGCCGCAGCGTGTGCATATTTTCCGCGATGGGAAGCTCACCAGGCCCTTCGTCTACGGCTACAAGAGCGAACGAGACACACGCACCTTTCTCACCACCTACACCGAAGACCCGGAACTGGTCTACCCGATCCACTTTTTCGTCCAGGCGGAGCCCTATAAGCTCTGGGGCCTGATATCGAGCAACCGGCGCCTCTTCGGCGTTGAAGAAGGCGGCATGGTCGCTCTCTTCGGCACCGGCAGGCTGGGCCGCGACGTCTTCTCGCGCGTCCTGACAGCCACCCGTATCTCGCTCTCAGTTCCAATCATCGGCATGCTCATCAGCGTCATCCTCGGCTCAACCATCGGCGTGGCATCCGGCTACTGGGGCGGTGTGGCCGACATTCTCATCCAACGCCTGACCGAGGTGCTGATGTCCTTCCCGCGTATCCCCCTGTGGATGGCGCTTGCCGCCACTTTGCCGCCGGAGCTCTCATCGCTGCACCGCTATCTGGGCGTCACCATCGTACTCGCGCTGATTGGCTGGGCCGGCCTCTGCCGCCAGATCCGCGGCAAAACACTGGCGCTCAAGGAGTCCGACTTTATCATGGCCGGGCGCGCGGCCGGCTCCAGCACGCCCACCATTCTGTTCCGCCACCTCATTCCCAACTGCTTCAGCCATATTGTCGTTGTCGCCACCCTCTCGATTCCCGGTCTGATCCTGGCCGAAAGCTCGCTCAGTTTCCTTGGCATCGGCATCACGCCCCCGCTCGTCAGTTGGGGCACCTTGCTCAAGGACGCCCAGTCGGTCCAGGTCCTGACCAAGCATCCGTGGCTGCTGGCCCCGGGCGTCTTCATGGTTCTGACAGTGCTGGCCGTCAACTTTCTCGGCGACGCGCTGAGGGATGCGCTCGACCCGTACTCCGAGATCAGATAGTGGCAACTTTTCATTTCTTGCCGGCCACCGGCCACGTACCACCGGCAACCGGTATCTGACCATGCCCGATTCGCAACCGATTCTCGAAGTCCTCGATCTGCACGTACATTTCAAGATGCTGGCCGGCGTCGTGCGCGCCGTGGACGGCGTCGATTTTACCGTCGAACGCGGGCGCTGCCTGGGCATCGTCGGCGAGAGCGGCTGCGGCAAGAGCGTCACCGCGCGGTCGATTCTGCGCTTGCTCCCCTCCAGCGAGACCACCGGTCAGATCCTCTACCATCCCAATGGCAGCGATCAGCCCATCGATCTGGTGAGTCTGGACGCGAAGGGCGATGCTATCCGCGCCATTCGCGGCAAAGATATCGCCATGATCTTCCAGGAGCCGATGACATCCCTGACCCCGGTCTATACCATCGGCGAACAGATCATGGAAAGCATCCGCCAGCACCAGGACCTGTCCGAGGAGGAGGCCCGGGATCTGGCAATTTCCATGCTCAACAAGGTGGGCATTCCCGATGCCGAACGCCGGTTTGCCGACTACCCCCATCAAATGAGCGGCGGCATGCGCCAGCGCGTCATGATCGCCATCGCCCTTTGCTGCGAGCCGCGCGTGCTGATCGCCGACGAACCGACCACCGCCCTCGACGTGACCATCCAGGCCCAGATCCTGCGCCTGATCCGCAGCCTGCAACAGGACCTGGACATGAGCGTGATCATGATCACCCATGATCTGGCCGTCATCGCCCAACTGGCCGACTTCGTCATCGTCATGTACCTGGGCCAGATGGCGGAAAAGGCCCCCGTTGTCGAGCTGTTTCAGGATCCCAAGCATCCCTACACCCAGGCGTTGCTCCGCTCCATCGTGCGGCCGGATACGCCGCCGCGCGAGCAACTCCACTCGATCAGCGGCTCCGTGCCCGACCCGCGCAACGCGCCCAGCGGCTGCCGCTTCCGCAATCGCTGCCCATCCGTCCATGACCGCTGCGCCGAGGACCCGCCGGTCATTGAATTCGGGCCGCAGCACACGGCAACCTGCTGGCTCTACGTCGACGAGTAACGCCCAAGTCAGTTCCTTGCCACTGACCACTGACCACGAACCACTGGTGTTCAATGTCTGACACACCTATCCTGCAGGTCGAAAATCTGAGCAAATTCTTCCCCGTCCAGCGCGGCCTCCTGCGCCGCACTGTGGGCCACGTTAAGGCTGTCAACGATGTATCCTTCACCGTCAACAAAGGTGAATGCGTGGGCCTTGTCGGCGAGAGCGGTTGCGGCAAAACCACCGTCGCCCGCTGCCTCCTCCGTCTGGTCGAGCCGGACCAGGGCCGCATCCTGCTGCATGGCGAACAACAGACCTTTGACATCGCCTCGGCCTCGCGCAAAGAGATGTTGGATGTGCGGCGTCAGATGCAGATCATCTTCCAGGACCCGTTTTCCTCCCTCGACCCGCGCTGGCGCGTTACAGATGTAATCGCCGAACCGCTGATGGCCCAGAAGGTAGGCCGCGGCGAAGCGGCCAGACGCGTGCTCGACATTCTGCCGACCGTGGGGCTCGGCGCACACTTTGCCGACCGCTTCCCCCATGAACTGAGCGGCGGTGAACGCCAGCGCGTCAGCATCGCCCGCGCCCTGATCGTCTCCCCGCCGCTCGTGGTCGCCGACGAGCCCGTTTCGGCCCTCGACGTGTCCGTCCGCTCCCAGATCATCAACCTCCTGCTCGACCTGCAGAGTCAGATGAATCTGACCTACGTCTTCATCGCCCACGACCTGAGCATCGTCAAGCACATCAGCCATCGCATTGCCGTCATGTACCTCGGGCGGCTGGTTGAATTCGGCACCACGCAGCAGGTCTTCGAGGAGTGCAAGCACCCGTATACCAAGGCCCTGCTCGCATCCGTCCTCATCCCCGACCCCACGCACCGCGAGCAGAGCTACGTGCTCGAAGGCGAAGTGCCCAGCCCGCTCAACCCGCCCAGCGGCTGCCACTTCTCCACCCGTTGCCCCTTCGCGCAGGAACAGTGTTCAGCCGAAGAACCGGACCTGCGCGATATGGGAGGCGGGCACTGGGTTCGCTGTCACTTCGCCGAAGAGTTGGATCTGAGCGAAGAGATCTTTGCCCCGCAATTTGATACGCTGCCTGCCAGTCCCTGATCGCCCGCAACTGCGCCAACCGCTGGCAACCGATCAACTCTTCCACCATCAAGGATCGTTCACGTGACCCTGCGCTCCCTCTTCTTTTTTGACGACTGGTGTCTGGCCCGCCGCGACAACATCGCCCGCCGCCTGGGACAGCCCGAATGGGTGCGGGAAGCCACATACGCCGACCCCACCGAAAACCCGTTCAGCTATCCGACCGTGCTCTACGACGATCAGCGCAAGCTGTGGCGCATGTTCTACCTGGGCCGCGAGACGATGCCAGGGGCGGTCTATCGCAAGGATGAGTGGTTTCTGACCGCTGAGAGCGAGGACGGCATCCACTGGGAACGCCCTGACCTGACGGAAACCGTTCCGCTGCCGTCGCGTATGCGTCCTCACGAGATCTTTGACCGGCAGCAGATGTCCACCGGCGGCTCGGTCTTCCTCGATGAGAGTTCGCCCGAACGCCGCTTCAAGTGGCCCATCCTCGCCATCGAAGAGGACGGCCGGCGCGCTTCGCGTCTGGCCTGGTCCGCCGACGGCTACAACTGGCAGATCGATCACGCCTCGCGCTGGCATCCCGGCACGCCCGACCCCGGCTTTTTCACCTATCGCCACGCCGAGCGCGACAGCCATATCACCCTGGCCCGCCCCAGCCACGGCGACCGCCGCATCGCCCTGATGGAGACGCAGGACTGGCGCACCTGGAGCGAACCGGAGGTCATCTTCCATCCCGATCCCCTCGATCCCCCCATGTGTCAGTTCTACGGGATCGTTGTCCTCCCCTACAAGGGACTCTACGTGGGCATCCTCTGGATGTTCGAGACCGACCCGCTTGACCAGTGGCGGCAGAAGCTGGAGGGGAAGATCTACGGTGAGCTCGTCTACAGCTACGACGGGCTGCGCTTTCAGCGCTCCCTGCGCCAACCGTTTATCGGCCTCAATGAGCCGGGCGAATATGGCGGCGGCGGCATCTATCCCTGTTCGATGGCGGTCGACCACGAAGGGCAGGTCCGCATCTACTCCGGCGGCACCAAGGGGGAGCATTTCCAGGCGCGCACGCTCAGCCGCGACGAACCGGACTACGCCGCCATCCTCCTGCACAGGCTGCGGCAGGACGGCTTCGTCTATCTCGAGTCACAGGCCGGCGCCGGCTATCTGACGACGCGCTGGGTGCGTCTCAACGATGAGCGTTTGCTGCTCAATGTGCAGGCTCCCTACGGCGAGGCGCGCGTCCAGCTGTCGGACCTCGAGGGCAAACCGTTGCCCGGCTACACCTTCGATCAATGCGAGCCGTTCCGCGGCGACTCGACCGCCTGGCAACCCAGCTGGCAAGATCAGGCGGGCCTGGCCGAGCACGTCGGCACACCGCTCCGGATCGACGTCCGCCTCTACCATGCCCGTCTCTACGCCATCCACGGCGACATCGAGCTCGTCTACGCCAGCGACCTCAGATGATGTGATGTCGTTTCTCAGTAGTGCCACACCTGCCCCCCATTGGCGTCCGTACGATACAAAATTCGTAGTGTGCCTTCATAGGCCGTGTCGTCTTCTCTGGAACGATCAGAACCAATGATCGCAGGATGTCCGGGAAGCAGGTGCGGAAAGGTATAATGGTATCGTCAGCATCGAAGTGGGCGCCGGCAGGTCCGACACTTTGCGCCCGCTGAGATCGTAGTCGATGTTAAGCCGGCCACCGGCGCATGGGACGAGACACCAGCAGTTCCGAGGGCCTGCGAAGGACCGTTTATGACGACACCTGAGCAAATTGCAGAATGGGTAGCAGTCGGTGAATCCGAGACGTTGGAGCTCAAACGCAACACAAGAACTCGCCGTGAGGCCACGCAAACCATGTGCGCGATGCTCAACCATCGCGGCGGGCGCGTACTCTTCGGCGTCTCCCCGGAAGGCAATGTACACGGCCAGCAGGTAAGCGATCAGACTATCGAAGAGGTTAGCGCGGAGATTCAACGAATTGAACCACCGGTCTTTCCGGCGATCGAACGTATTCCTGTGGGCTCAAATTGTGATGTAATCATGGTGAGTGGCAATCAGGGTTATATGAAGCCGTATACCTACAGGGGAACTGCCTACCGTCGTGTTGGAAATACCACCTTGAAAATGCCACGTGACGCGCAAGACCGGGTGTTGATCGAACGCGTGCATAGCGATCAGCGCTGGGAGAACCAACCCGCCACCGGATGGTCGGTTGATGACCTTGATCTATCTGAGATTCTTCTCACGGTTGAGGAATCGATCCGTCGCGGTCGTGTCAGCGACCCCGGAACGCGCGATCCTGAGGAGCTGCTGCGAGGACTCGGGCTTGTTAAGGATGGCGTGTTACTAAGGGCCGCAGTCGTACTGTTCGGAAAAACCGAGCTGGTCGAGCTCGAGATGCCGCAGTGTCTGCTACGGGTCGCTCGGTTTCGCGGCATCGACCGCGCGGAGTTCCTTGACAACCGACAGTTTCGTGACAACGCGTTCGGGCTCCTCCTAAAGGCAGAACGCTTCATGCGCGAAAATCTGCCCGTAGCGGGCCGCATCGAACCGAATCTTTTCGAACGGGTGGATGAGCCGCTCTACCCGCCGGAAGCGTTGCGCGAGGCGTTGGCAAACGCCTTCTGCCATCGCGACTACACGATCGGCGGCGGGTCGGTTGCTGTCGCCATATACGATGATCGGCTGGAGGTAACTTCGTCCGGGACGCTGCACTTTGAGCTGACTGCGGAGCAGCTGTTCCTCCCCCACGAGTCGCTACCCTGGAATCCCCTGATCGCGAACGTGTTTTACCGCCGCGGCATCATTGAGCAGTGGGGACGGGGGACGATCAAGATGGCAGAGTTGACTACATCAGCCGGTCTGCCCCAGCCTGAGATCGAGGATGCAGGTGGTTGCGTGACCGTGCGCTTTCGCCCCGGCCGTTATGTGCCGCCCCAACGCGTAGGGCGAGACCTGACCGAACGGCAGCAGGCGATTCTGGCTCTACTCGACCAAGCCGGTCGCGGTCTGGCGCTGCGGGAGATAATCACACATTTGAATTCGCAAGCCACGCGACGACAGATACAAGACGATCTGGCTTTCCTTCGAACCCTCGATTTGGCCGTCTCCACAGGACATGGGCGCGGGGCGCGTTGGAAGCGTTTGTAAAATCAACTCTTGAGCTATTCCGGGCTATTCCGGGCTATTCCGGGCTTATTCCGGGCTATTCCGGGCTATTCCGGGCTTATTCCGGGCTATTCCGGGCTATTCCGGGCTTATTCCGGGCTATTCCGGGCTTATTCCGGGCTTATTCCGGGCTATTCCGGGCTATTCCGGGCTTATTCCG
>JAJDZJ010000045.1 GCA_022824685.1 Caldilineaceae bacterium | reverse complement strand
GCTGGCCTGTTTTGCTGCTTGCGCTCCTGCTGAGCAGCGCGTGCGTCCCTGAGAATATGGTGGTGAGCCCGCTGGGAACGGTTGTGGTGGGCCCGGGTGAGAAGATTCATATCCGTTCGGCGGCGGTGCTTTCGAGCATAGGCGAACTTGGCTCTTCGACACAGCGGGCGGTGGCGCTGGCGCTGGCGGACTACGGTCCGATCAAGGGGCGCGAGGTGACGATGGGGGCGGGACTGGATTCGCTGTGCACGCCGGAGGGCGGCGCGGCGGCGGCGCGCACGGTTGCGGGCGACCGGCGCGTGGTGGGTGTGATCGGCACTTCGTGTTCGGCGGCGGCAGTGGAGGCGGCGCCGATTCTGAGCGAGGCGGGGCTGGTTCTGATCTCGGCTACGAACACGGCGCCCTCGCTGACATCGGACCTGCGGGGCAATGCGGGAGCCGAGAACCATGCGGGCTATTACCGCACGGCCAACAACGACCTTTACGAGGCGGAGGCGGTCGCGGCGTTCGCCCACCACGATCTCGGCCTGCACAGCATGGCTGTCATTCATGACGGTGATCCGTATACTTCAGGCCTGGCCAACGCGTTTGCGGCCGCGTTCGAGGCGGGGGGCGGCACGGTCACGGTGGCAACGGTGAGCAAAGGGCAGACGGAGATGGTCGCGGCGCTGACCGAGATTGCGGCTGCGGGTCCGGACGGTCTGTTTCTGCCGTTATTCCCGAACGAGGGCGGCGAGATCATGCGCCAGTTGGGAGAGGCGGCGGGTCTGGAGGAAGTGGTCGTGATCGGCGGCGCGGCGTTGGTGGATTTCGAGTTCCTGGCGATACCGGAAACGGAAGGGATGTATTTGGCCAGCCCGGAACTGAATTTCGAGAGCAGTGTGAACGAGGCAACGGGCAAGGATGGCGGGGCGCTGTTGGCGGCTTATGAGGAGACGTACAATGAGTCGCCGGGCTCGGTGTATTTGGCGCATGCGTATGACGCGACCACGCTGCTGCTGCGTGCCATCGAGGAGGTTGCGGTTACGCAGGGGGATACGCTCTATATCGACAGGGCGCGGCTGCGGGAGGCGTTGACGGGCACGGCGGGGTTCAGCGGCGTCATTGGCGAGCTCACGTGTGACGAGTTTGGCGACTGCGGCACGGGCCAACTGTACATCGTGCATCATACTGATTCCACGATTACGGACGCGGCGGAGCTGGAGATCATTTACTATCACCTGCAAGAGTAGCATGAACGTCGGTAGTGGTCAGTCGTCAGTGGATAGTGGAGGCATTGGGGGGCCGGGGACGCCCCCCGGCCCGGCGGCAGGTGTTTGCCGCCGGGGATCGTGGCAGGGCCACCTGGTCCACGCACTGCCCCGCCCCGTGGAGCTGGCGCCTGGCGGCTGGCGGCGTTTGATGGCACTGGCGTGCAGTGGGGCGCGAGAAGGGCGGGGCGCGGAGGGGCCGCCGACACAGGGCAAGGCTTCCCGGTGGAAGGGTGGGGGTTGGGGGAGGCCCAGAACGGCAGGAGTTGGTGGGGGTTACAGGTTTTGGGTATTGGTGAACGACGTTCGCGCTCGGCGCCGGGAAGGGGCGGCTCGCGGCCCTGAAAGGGGCCGGCGAATCAGGCGCGGGCGGGCGGTTACGAATCGAGATGGATGAGATGGGTGGACGCGGTCAATGAAAGAGGTTGCGCTCTATACGGACGGCACCTGCAGCGGGAATCCGGGGCCGGGTGGATTCGGGGTTGTGCTGCTCTGTGGCGGGCGCCGCAAGGAGCTTTGCGGCGGATATCGCAGGACGACGAACAACCGGATGGAGCTTCTGGCGGTGATCAGGGGGCTGGAGGCTTTGAAGGAGCGGTGCAGCGTGACTCTTTACAGCGACTCCAAGTATGTGGTGGATGCGCTGACGAAGGGCTGGGCGAGCAGGTGGCGGGCGAATGGCTGGCGGCGCAACCGGAAGGGCGAGCCGGCGATCAACCCGGACCTGTGGGCGCGGCTGTTGGAGCTGTGTGACAGGCACGAGATGCAGTACCGGTGGGTGAAGGGTCATGCGGGGGATGTGGAGAACGAGCGCTGCGACGCGCTCTCGACCGCGGCGCTGGCCCGGCCCAATTTGCCGGTTGATGAGCAGTATGAACGGGCGGAGCGAGGGCCGGCTCCATCGCTCTTTGACGCGGGATCGTAGGCGCGTTGCGCTGTAACCAGCACACTGGAAAGGCGGGTGTCGAGGTTTCAACGAAGGCGCTGCGCGGGCAGCCACAGAAGTTCACATTTTCACAGTCAACTGGACGCGCCGGTCATACATGTATGGCCGGCGCGTGCTGGAATCTAAGAGTGAATCGGCGCCATGAACAGACCGCCAATTCCAAGAGATGCGGAGGAGGTTACCGTCCAGTGGATGCAACAGGCATTGACGGCGGGCGGCGCGTCTGACCTTCCCCCAATCAGAGAGTGCGCTTGCCAGGAGATCGGGAGCGGCGTGGGCTTCTTGGGCACGCTCCTGCGCTGCCAGCTCCGCTATGACGGGCCGGGAACACTGGCTGAGCAGAATTGCTGCGCTCCTGAAACCGTCATCGTCAAGTTGCCGAGTCCGCTTGCCAAGAATCGGCGTTTGGGCAAACGTCTGGGATTACATAAACGGGGATACGACTTCTACAGGCTGATCGCGTCGCAGGCGCCGGTGCGATCGCCGGCTTTGCTCTATGGTGATTATGAAGCTGGCAGCGATCGCTTTGTCCTGGTGCTGGAAGATTTGCGGGACTGGCAGGCGGTGAGCCATTTCGACGGCGCCAGCGCGGACCAGACCCGACGCGCCATCCGCGCGATCGCGAAGCTGCACGGCACGTACTGGAACAGGACCGATCAGGCGCCATTGAACACGTTTACCGACTCCTTTTCGTCCCGACGCAGAATGCTGGTTCAACTCGTTTATCTTGCGAACCTTGCGCCCACGCTCGAGAGGTTTGGCAGATTTTTCACGGACGATATGCGCCGTCTGGCCGAAACTTACGCTTCGCGCATCGAAAGCCAGATCGTTCGTGTCGCAGCCGGACCGAAGACGCTCAGCCACGGCGACTTCCGGTTGGACAACATCTTTTTTGCGGCCGACGGCGGGGACGAAATCGCGATCATCGACTGGCAGGTGAGCGGATTGAGGAGCCCGCTCTTTGATGTGTCGTATTTCCTGGTGGGGAGCGTTACGACGGAGGTGCGCCGCCAGATTGAGCGCGAAGTGCTGGAAGAGTACACCGAAATCATCGGTGAAATGGGGGTAGAGGGGTTCACGTTCGAGCAGTGTTGGCGCCTCTACCGCGAGCACTCGCTTGCCAACCTTCTTGTAATCGTCCTGGCCTGCGGCGGCCTTGCCCTGAAAGACGAGAGGCGCCGGCAGGTGGTCGAAGTCGGTCTGCAGCGTGTGCTGACGGCGGTTGAGGACCTGGATGGAGGCGAGTGTGTGCCGGGGCCGGCGCCTTTGTTTGGTCGCGGGGGTGCGCTGGCGGCGTTTTCGCGGGGGGCTTACGGCGTGGTGAAGGCGTTGCGGGGGTAGGGGGCGCCTGAACTGTGATTCATGTGATTGGATGAATTCGTATGATCAACGGCGTTGGCGCAGATGATCACGGCGGCGGTTTGCGCGAAAATGCAAGTAACATTCCGGTCCAGCTTGAAAGCATGAATGTCTCTCATTCAGGGGTCGCATTTCCAAACGTCAGCGGAGTCAACTTAAAGTCACCTTCGTTTCAGAACCAGGGTTACATCCTCTCATTGGCCGCCCCATCGCTTCACCGGTTCGTACATCAGCAAGAGTATTTTAGGCGGGCTTACGTTCGAAAGAATCGCCGTGCGACTGGCGAAGATGGACGATACCCGTTGATATCCCGTCGATCTTGAGGAACTATGCTACACTTGTTCTGCCAGGATCAGAGGAGCAGATCGCGACATGCCAACCGAAAACAAAAACACGACAAAGACCGTAACGCCTGCGGACAAAGACCTGATATTGCTATATCACACCTTTTGCCAAGAGATGTGGTGTGCCTCTTGGCTGTCCGATTCCGAATCCATGCGCGATGAATTTACCCCCTGGTTGCGAGAGAAGTTTGCGTCTTCGCCGAACCGAATCGATGACTGGGAGGCGTGCGCTCACGAGATTGAGGAGTTGCCTGCACTCCGGGAAATGTTTACAGATGCGCTTGGACTGCAAATTGAGGCGATTGAAACAGCAGTGCCAAGAGTGGCAAGCGTGGAAATAGACGCTGACAGGGTGACAGCGCATCTCATTGACGGGCGAGTCGTTTCGGCGCCACTGGTCTGGTATCCGCGGCTTGCCCGTGCTACGCCGGAGGAGCGCAACGGTTGGGCATTGCGCGACCGCGGGCGACGGATCGTCTGGCCTGCCCTGGACGAGGAAATCAGCATAGTGGGAGTGCTGGCGGGACCGCCGTTGCGAGAAGATCAGCGGCTATTCAGGGAGTGGCTCGAAGCGATCAAGGCTGAGAAAGGATTGGAGATCTTCGGGTTGCGACAGGCCAATGAGAGGATAGTGGAATCAGATTCAGGTAGTGACCGGTAGAGGAATGTCCAGACTTTGCCGGTGCTCCGATGTGCGAGGAATACGCCCTTCATTCTGACAGTTCCACCATCTTGAAACCCAGTTTCGACTGAGAGAGAAAGGCCCCGCTGCTAACGACGGGGCCTTTCTCGTGTCTTGATATGTGCACTCTTGTTAGAACAACCTGTTTACTGTGTGACGTGGGGGACGTTTGCGAGCGAGCCGATCAGCTTGACAGAGCCTCTGTGAATCCAGCCAGGCTCGTCGAGGCCCGGGACAATGATCTGGTACCAGACATTGGGCGGGCAGTCGCCGACGGCGATGATTTCGGCCCAGGTCCCTTTCGGGATGGTGGCTACGATGTCGTATGCGCTGCCGGAGCCGTCGTCGCCGGCGCTTGTCGTTTGCGGCGCCGCGGCAATGTCGGCGGTGTCGAAGGCTCCGGCGTCCAAATCGGTCTCATCATCATCGGCAACAGATATGATTCTGTCCGGGAAATCGGCGCTCAGATCATCTGTTGGGGTAACCGCCGGTGTCGCGGTCGGCGTGTGTGTCGCGGTGGGGATTTCCACTTCGACGACCTGGAACTCCTGGCTTGTGGCGTATTCATACCCGCTGTCGGCCATGAGTTTGACGGTCACTGCGTATTTGCTGGCCTGGCAGGAGGGGTCGATCTGGCCGGGCACAGAGACCTGATTCTTGATCATGCCGGTGAGATGGTCGGTGTATGGACCACTTCCGCCGAGGCCGGCTCCTTCACAGTTGTCAGCGGCTGAATCGTCGGCCATTTTGACCACGTCGGCGCGGTAGCCGTATTGGTCGGATTCATCCAGGTTTTCGAAGATAATCTTGAAGCTCGGCTGCTGTCCCTGGCTGAAGGTGACGGGCAGATTCTGGATCCGTGCCATGGGCGGCGGCATTTCAGTCAGAGTCGGCGTCGCCGTTGGGTTCTGCGGCAGTTGGTTCAGTATGGAATCGTCGACAGTGGCTGTGGCGGTCGCTGTGTTCGTGGGCGTGCTGGTGTGCGCGGGCGTGTTTGTGGGCGTGGCCGTCGGTGGTTGTACGGCGCCGACCGTGAGGTCACCGTTGCAGGTGAGTGGAATGGCCTCGGTCGAGCCGGGCTCAGTATAGGTGACCGTACACCTCATCGTGTAGTCGTCTTCCGGACAGCTGCTGCTGACGCGGAGAGGGATGGGCGACAATGATCTCCAGTGATTATAGAGTGAAGGAGAAAAATTTCTCTTGGAGCCCCAGCCATGTCCTTCACAGTTGTCTACGTTTGCGCCGTTTTGCAGTATGTCAAAACGGTAGGTGACGGTGGTGAAATCATCTTCATAGTTGCATTTGCCGTCGTCGTTATTGTCGATACAAGGGAAGTAGGCGAAGAGGAGGCCGGCAGGCACGGTATCTCCTGCCGTCACGGTGTATTCGACCGTGTCAAAGCCGACCATCGGCTCAAATTCGCCATCTGAGGGGTCCAGGGCCTCGATCGCCGGCGTACGAGGCGTGAAAGAGATGAGGGTCAAGGCAAGAAGGGTCAGAACGCCGACGCCGACCAGTGTGATCATCGACTGGTTCGATTTCATTCCCTTCGATTCATTTCCTCTAAATCGCGCATGTGTGTGCGTGTCAGATTAGTCTTTCCACCTGGCCGGCGCTCACAGTTGGAGCGGTTGGCGTTTACGATGGCCGGAATGGGGTCGTCGCGTCTTCCTACTCCTTCCGTTCCGGGCTTGGCTTCCTCTTGAGGCGGCAGTGCCGCCCGCTGATCGGACGTGCAGTTGGCACAGAATGTTCCACGTTTGTTGAACTATTCTTGGGAGACACGCTTTTGCCAGTGTGGAGATGTTGCATTGGGAGGAAGTCAGCCTGGATGTCGAGTCGTTCGCCGCGCTGAAGGCGGGGGGTTGGACACCAGAAAGGCTCTGCCGGGTGAAGGCCGGCAGAGCCTTGGGTCGAGATCTTCACAGCGAAACTTTGGCGACGGTGAGAGGGGGCGCGTAAGGCGCGTAGGGTTATTTCAGATGGGCGGTGGGCCGTTCAGTTCTGGTCGGACGCTGTTGATGACGGGGGCGGGCTCTCTTCGGGCACGGTCTGGGGGACATCTGAGAGTGAACCCGCGGCGATCTTTGCGTGGCGACGGGCAATCCAGACAGGCGCGTCGATGCCGGGAACATCGACTTCGATCCGGATCTGAAGCCACTCAGCGCGGGGGCCGATGCCGACGATTTTGACCCATGATCCTTTGGGCAGCCTGGCGACGGCAGGATATTCGGCGCCGGGACCCGAACGGGCCAGCAGCGTTGGCGGCTGGGTGATGAGCGCGGGGCGCGTCGCGATCTCGCGCGGGGTGATCCGTCTGACGCTCACCAGCAGGCCGTCGATCCACGTCATATCGCGCAGCACCCAGGCGAGTGTGTCCAAACCTTCAATTTGGACCTGGAGCCAGTTTTGGGTTGGATCGATGCCGTAGATTACGCCTGACACACCCTGCGGCACGGTGGTGATCACCTCGTCATCCAGAGTGGGCCCGGTGCGCGCCTTCATGCTTTCGGACTGGGCGATCGCGAGCGGTCTTTCATATTCCGGTTCGGGCTCCGGCTGAATTGCGTCCAGGCCGGCCGCAGAGGTTCGGAAGCGTCCCAAGAGACCGCCGGCCACCTTGGTCTGGTGGCGGAGAACCCAAAGGGGCTCTTTCAGACCGACGACCTTGATCCGGACCCACTCATGCTGGGGATCGATGCCTGTGATCCGGGCCCAGGTCCCTTTTGGCAGAATGGTGAAGGCCTCGAAGTCTGCCCCGGGCCCGAGGCGGGCGTGCAAGTTGCGGGGCTGGACGATCAGCGCGGGCAGGGCGGCAATCTCGCGTGGGGTGATGCGCCGGACGTGCACCAGGGAGCCGACGACGCGGGTGAGATCTCGGTAGACCCAGGCCAGGGTGTCGAGCTCTTCCAGCTGGACTTGGAACCAGGCTTTGTTCGGAGCCATGCCGTAGATGACGGCCTGCGTTCCCTGGGGTACGGTGGTGATGACATCGTATTCCAGGCCCGGTCCCAGGCGCACGTTCATGGTTTCCGGTTGGGTGACGAGGTAGGGTCTGACGCCGGCATTCTGACCAGGCCGGGGAAGCTGGGCAAGCTCTTTTGTCGAAAGCTGTTTATAGCCTCTGACCGAACCGGACAGTTCGACCAGGCTTTGGTGGATCCAGGCGGGTTTTTCGAGGCCGGCCAGCTTGATCAGGAACCATTGATCCTGAGGGCCGAGGCCGATGATTTTAACGGACGTTCCCGCGGGCACGGTTGTGATCACGTCGTAGTTGGTACCGGGCCCCACGCGCAGATGGGAGATGACGGGCCATGTCAGGGCTGTGACGGTGAATGCTCCGGCGCGGTAGCGGCAGACTCCGTCCAAGGATCCGACCAGTACTGTGAGGTCGCGCCTGATCCAGACGGTTCCGAAGACGCCGCTGATTTTGACCTCGTACCAGTCGGCCCAGGGACCGACGCAGATGATTTGGGCGTGCGTGCCGTGCGGTACAGACCTGACGATCTGGTATACGGTCCCGGGGCCGAGGCGCACGTTGGTTCGATCGGGCTGGGTAATCGCCACAGGCCCTTGAGGCGGCGGAGGCTCTTGTGTGGGCTCGGGAGGCTTAGGGCTTGGCTCGCTCCTTGGGGTCTGTGTATCTCGGGGCGTCTGGCCGTTACCTCCCTGCCCGCCGTTGCCATTGTTACCGCCGTTGCCACCCTGCCCGCCGTCGCCGTTGCCACCCTGTCCGCCGTTGCCACCCTGTCCGCCGTTGCCACCCTGCCCGCCGTTGCCTCCCTGCCCGCCGTTGCCATTGTTACCGCCGTTGCCACCTTGCCCGCCGTTGCCATTGTTACCGCCGTTGCCACCTTGCCCGCCGTTGCCATTGTTACCGCCGTTGCCACCCTGCCCGCCGTTGCCTCCCTGCCCGCCGTTGCCACCTTGCCCGCCGCTGCCACCTTGCCCGCCGCTGCCACATTGCCCGCCGCTGCCACCTTGCCCGCCGCTGCCACCTTGTCCGCCGCTGCCACCTTGTCCGCCGCTGCCACCTTGTCCGCCGCTGCCACCTTGTCCGCCGTTGCCACCTTGTCCGCCGTTGCCGCCGCTCCCGCCGCCGCTACCTGGGGTCGGGGTCGGATTAGGCGGGGGCGGCTCACCGACAACAAAGTCGACTTTGTCTGTGAGGGTATGGGACTGGTTTGTATCGGGATCGGTGTAGATAACGGTGAGAAGGAGCGTGTAGGGGCCTGGCTGGCAGTTTTTATCTATACGGAGAGGAGTCGGGCCGAGCGATCTCCACCGACTGTAGGACGCTGGATCATAGGTGCGGAGTTGACTCAGTCCTGGGCCTTCGCAGCTGTTTACGTTGGTTCCGCCGGAACCGCGGGTCCGTACATTGAAGCGGTATGTTACGGAGGTGAATTTGTCTTGGTAGTCACATTTGCCATCATTGTTTCGATCGTTGCAGGGAAAGTCGCTGAGGAGGAAGCCGGCGTATAAGTACTCGCCCGGCTGCACAGCGTAGGCTATCAGATCAGAATCTATGAAGGGCGAGGGAGATTGGGCGTGGGATACCCGCGCTCTGAACAGGAAAACTACAGTCAAGTGGTATAGGAGTAGCGCGACCAGAACGAGAGTCGTTTTTCTCAGGCGCATTCGCCTCTACCTTACTACGTTACTCACGGCGGGTTCAACTGCGACAGATGGCGCCGCGAGGGACGCAAAGTACGAAACTTCGCTTGCGGAGTTTCGGGCGCTGGCTTTTCCGCACCGGTCTGATCATACTACCGAGAGTATATCAGGCACTTGGTCTGCGCGACCGTTCTCGCTATTGCCTTGCCGTCCGAGTATAGTCTGCGCTAAGGATCGACGGCAGAAAAGTAAGGAAGGTTGCCGTTTTTGACAGCCATTGGCCAAACTGCCCGGATCCGGTCCTTTTTTGGGCAAGTCGGGCCGGTAGGACAGGTCTGTATGTCTCTCTTCTGGCCGGTCCATGATGCAAAATCATGGACCAATTCGGGTTCCACAGGGGAGGGCAGGGCCGATATTGGGGATGCATGCGATGAACAAAATATGCCCCCGCTGTCGGCGGTGACAGCGGGGGCCTTTGGGAAGCGCCGGCCTCTTTGCGAGCGCAGAGGATTGTCTCATTGAGCGTTCCGGCTCAACGCGAACCGTCGTCTCTGTTGGGCGCGGCGGCGAGCCCGCCGCTGGTCGTGGTGGAGCTGTAGGCGCCGGCCACGCCGGGATCGATCTCGACTTCGGCCACCTCGCGGCCCCCCGCCACTGTGCCGCACCAGGCCGAGATGTAGCTGCTGCCGGTTAGCGTGCTGGAACTGAGACTCTTGGAATTCACCGTCGAGGCGGTCGCGGCCTGCTCCAGCGAGATGCAGGTGATCGAGTCGGCGCTGGCGCGGAGATGTTTCCAGACGACCGTCCCTGTGTGGTGACAGTACGCGCAAATATGCCGACTATGACGCGGTCTGCGCTCCATGCAGTCATACGGCTTTGACCGCCTTTCCGGGTTGCCGGGCCGATAAAGATGATAATAAAGGTTTCCTGCGACTTCATGCGCCCGAAAGGATCCTGATCGTAGATCGATGATTCGCCGCCTGTCAACCCTTTGGTCCCAGTTTCGGGCACTCAGATGGCGCAAAATCCAGTCGGGATCTGAGCGCGGATTCCGGTGCGCGGCGGGTCGCCTTCCAGTGTAATGGCGTGGAGGAAACGTTGCCATTGCGTAGGCAATGGGCATGGAAGCCGGCGCGGTGGCGTCCGCGTAGCAGCACAGGTTCGTCAGAATCGTAGATCGATCGTAGATCGATCGTAGATCAGAATTTGGGCGCGGATTGGCCGGCGCATTGGTCATTTGGTCTTGCAGGCAGAGGGGCGGAGGAACGAGGGGCGTCACGGGCGCGGACCTGGCGCGGCGAGGGGGCTGATCGCGACGCTCGCGACTGCTTCTGGGCGTGCCGGCCGCCCGCCTGGGCGGCGATATTGAACGGAGGGGGAAGATCGTATATTATCCTGGCAGCCGCGGCCAGAGGAGAGATACACAGGTGTGCACCGGGCTTTTCATGCGGGGCTGAGCGCGGGGCCATATCGCGAGGGGGGAGATGATGGGGGATTGCAGATATTGCGGAAAGTCGGCCGGCTTCTTCCGCAAAGAGCACAAGGCGTGCGCGGATGCGCATGAAGAAGGGCTGGCGCGTATCGACAAGCTCTGTGTGGATGCCGCATTGTACGGAGCGGATGTCAATCAGTTGGCCGACAGCGTGCGCTCGATCGGCGCGGCCGCCTATGTCGACACCTCCGGGGCGGCGATGACGGCAGTGCTGGCGCGGGGGTGGGGGCAGGCGGTCACGGCAGCGATGGAAGACGACTTCCTTTCCGACGGAGAGAAGCGGGCGCTCAACCAGTACCGGGCGCAGCACAGTCTCGGCGCGCATGATCTGGATAGCGGCGGGCATTTTACGCTATTCATGATGATGAACCTGCTAAATGCGCTCAGCGAGCATGGCGTTGTACCCTGCTGGGACCGGCGGCGGGCGCGGCCGCCATTCAACCTGATGAAGAGTGAGGAGCTGCTGTGGCTGTTCGGCGGCGTAGATTACCTGGAGCAGGTGACGCGGCGGGAGTTCCGGGGCGGGTCATTGGGCGTGAGCTTTCGCGTGGCCAAGGGCGTATACATCCGGCCGGGCGCGTTCCGGGGCCGTTCGGTGGCGACGAGCTCAATGCAGCATACCGATTCGGGGGTTCTTGGGATTACGACCAAGCATATCTATTTCAAAGGGAGCGGCAAGAGTTTCCGGGTGCGGTTGGAGAAGATCGTTTCGTTTGATCCGTACCGGGATGGGCTGGGCATCATGCGCGACACGGCGCGGGCCAAGCCGGAGATATTCAGGATGGGCGAGACCGATGCCTGGTTTCTGCTGAACGTAATCGACGCGGTGATGTGCATGGAGAGAGTCAGGCTGCCCAAGGCGGGCGATCCCACGTTGGAGGAGATTGTTGACGGGGTGCTGGGTTGAGAGACGGGAGGAGAGCATGAGGATGAATAGACTTTATCTCACATTCGAAGGGCCAGACATCGGAGAAAGTGGCCTGCCTGTAGATGCCTTTGCCCACGCATTGACAGGTATGCAAGACGCGATGCGACTCATGGTCGAACAGCTGGGAGGACGGCCGCCGGGGCCGGGGCAGCCCCCGCGCTGGGTACGTGAGCAGAGCAGCTTGCAATTGACCGCCGTGCGGCCAGGCTCGTTGGTGGCCGAACTGACCCTGACGCCGTCTGACGGGCAGCTGCCTATGGAAAACTACGGTGAGCAGGCAGTCGAAGCCATCTGCAGTTGGGATGGCAGCCAGGATTCCACACTGCCTCAAGCTGTGACCGACAGACTCCGCGATATACCCTCGGCACTACCTGAGGATGTGCGGTTCTGGGTTGGCGGCGCCGACAGGCGCCGCAAGACAGAAATCAAACGCCCTGGCCCAACTTCCCGGTCGGTGCAAGAGAGTGAAGAGGCCCACCTGCAAGGTTGGCTCAGGGAGGTAAACTGGTACAGAGGAACAGCCCAACTGTACGACTACACAGGCTCCTACGTACGATTGCGCTTCAGTGAGGAGCACGCTCAGGACATGCTGCGCTTTGCCACCCAGTATGTAGAAGTCCATGGCCACGGGAAGTTTGACCAGGACGAAAATTGGACGAACGTCACCGTAGAACAGATTGCTTCTACGCCTTCATGGCGCGAACCTTTCGACTTGGAAAAATTTCTAAACGATCCGGACCCCAAGGTCTTCGACCCTGACAATCTGATAACTGCCAGCGAACCATTCGATGTCGATGAGTTCATACAGATTATCCACGCCGGCCGCGACGAGGGCAGAAAGGAATAACCAGATTGATAGTTCTGGACACCAGTGTCGTGTCATATATTTTCAACGAAGACGACAGGGCGTCGTACTATCTTGCGCAAGCTCACGGCCGTCGCGCGGTTATCTCGTTTCAGACGCTGGAAGAACTCTGGCACGGAGTCTACGCCGGAGGCTGGGGCAAGAGACGAAAGAATCAGCTTGTCGGCCACATTAGGCAATATACGGTGATTTGGTCCACCGCCGAGTTAGTAGACATATGCGCCCAACTACGCGCCGAACGCAAGGCTGCAGGGCGTACTTTGCAATCTGCTGACGCCTGGATTGCTGCAACCGCCATCATGCTACAATGTCCGCTTGCCTCCCACGACCGGGACTTCAGCGGAATTCCTGGACTAGAGGTCATGCAGGCCCCATAGAGGCGCCCACCCTAGCCGGTTTGCGCCCTAACCTATTCGGGCGTATTATTGCGCGGCGAATTAAACAGTTTAGTCAACGCGTGACCCGCCTCCGCCGGCAAGGGGTGGAAACGCGGAAAGGGCGTTTTGCAAACGCGTGGCTGCGAAAAAACGGGCAGAAAATGAGTTGCGCCCTGTGCGGTTTGAACTTGATTATATTCTGCACCCTGAAGGCTCGGTGTTGATCAGCATGGGTGACACGAAGGTGCTGTGCAACGCCTCGGTGGAGGAGCGGTTGCCGCGCTGGCTGCACCGCTCTTCGCGGCGGCACGGCTGGGTGACGGCTGAGTATGCGATGTTGCCGCGCAGCACGCACCAGCGCGTGGACCGGGAGACGATGCGGCCGAAGGGGCGCACGCAGGAGATCACGCGGCTGATTGGCCGCAGTCTGCGGGCGGCGGTGGACCTGGACAGGCTGGGCGAGCGGCAGATCGTGGTGGACTGCGATGTCATTCAGGCGGACGGGGGGACGCGCACGGCGGCGATCACGGGGGGATACGTGGCGCTGGCGCTGGCGGTGAAGCGGCTGGAGAGGAGGAAGAGGGCGAAGCCGGGCACGCTGATCCGGCAGGTTGCGGCGGTGAGCGTGGGCATCCTCAACGGGAAGGCGTTTCTTGATCTGGACTACCAGATGGACCAGAACGCGGATGTTGACTTTAACGTAGTGATGACGGACGGCGGCCAGTTTGTGGAGGCGCAGGGGACGGCGGAGGGGGAGCCGTTCAGCAAGGGCGCTTTCAACGCGATGCTGTTGCTTGCGGAGATGGGGATAGATGAGTTGCTCCGCCTGCAGAAGGAGGCGCTGGCGGAGGCGGGATTTTAACTGCAATGGTCAGTGGTCGGTGGTCAACAGTTCGAAACTGGATGGACGGGATTCAAGCCAGGGGGAGCGGTTATTGAGCAGGAAGAGGAAGCGGGTGACGTTGCGCGATGTGGCGCGCCAGGCGGGCGTATCGCCGACGGCGGTTTCGTTCGCGTACAATGCCCCGCACCAGTTGAGTCAGGCGACGCGAGAGCATATTCTGGACACGGCCGAGTATCTGGGTTACCAGCCCCATCCGGTGGCGCGCACGCTGGCGACGGGCCGCACGAATGCAATCGGGCTGCTGGTGCCGACCAGTTTGAACTGGATGCTGCATGATCCTCTATTCACCCATTTTCTGGGTGAAATTGGGGCTGCCTGCGACCGGGAAGAGAACCGGATTCTCCTGGCGTCGATGTACGAGACATTGCCGCGCGACCTGCGGCCAGGCAGTGAACCGGTTGCGCCATTTACGTGGCTGTCCTCGATTGCGGCTGACGGATTTCTGATGGTGGGGATCGACCGCTCCCACCCGCTTTCCGAGGCGGTGCAACGCTCCCAGCGCCCTATCGTGCTGCTCGACAGCGCTTCGGACTTGCAGGCGCCGACCTTCAATATTGATGACCACGGGGGCGCGTATGCGGCGGCGCAACATCTGTTGGCAAAGGGGCATCGTGAGTTTGCGATCGCGACGATGGCGCCGCGGCTGGACGGGGTGGTGATTCCTTCATTTGGGCGCAGGGTGAAAGGGTTTTCGCAGGCGGTTGAGGAGGCAGGCCTGCCGCCTTCGGCGGTGCAGATCGTGCATGCGCGCGGTGTGCGTTCGGCCGGGCACCAGTCATTCCAAAACATCTGGACGTTGCGGAGAAGGCCGACGGCGGTCTTTTGTGTGAGCGACGTGCGGGCGCTGGGGATCCTGAGCGGGGCGCGGCGGGAGGGGCTCTCCGTGCCGGACGACCTGGCGGTGGTTGGCTTTGGGGATCTGCCCGATGCGCGCGAATCGAGCCCGCCGCTGACGTCGGTTCACCGCGATATGGACAGCCAGCCGCAGCTGGCGATACGGACGTTATTTCAGCTGATCAACGAGCAGATCAATGAGGCGGATATAGCGTCGCCGCATATCAGCGATACGCGGCTGGTGGTGCGGGAGAGTAGTTAGAAGGGCTGAAACGGCGTGTGTCTCGAAAACTTGGCCGGGCGCACCCTTCTTGTATGCCATGCGCTTGACCAGGGCTCTTACAAGAGATCCACGAGAGTTTACGAGAATGGATTTTTCAGGTAACACATCTGCGGCGGTGAAAGAAGCTACTACTGTCTCAGGACAAACGCAGGGGAGTGGGTATAGGCTCCAGTCTGTTGGCTCGCGGGCTAGGCGCCGTTCATTCCCCACTTTTGATTGCGCGGCCTTCCCCGAGGGGGCTAGTGCACTACCAGGACTTAGGGGACGACTGCATCCCATTCTGGCGTATATGGCAGAATCTACCTCTACTCCTCGCAGGGAAAACTGGCCTCGCGGTGGGTCCAAACCAGAAGGCTTTCGTCATTGACCTATCTGCTGTTCCCAAAGATTATTCAATTCTGTTTTATTCCGTCTCCAAAGCCAATCAGGAATTAATGGAGCTATTGCGCGTGCAATCTGATATTCATGGAGAATCCTGATTGCCTGAATTTCTGTCAGGGTTTCAAGTTCCAATAGCCGTGAGGCGCTTTCATTTGCTCTTTCGGCCTGACTGGAAAGCGATCGATATTGGAAGCCAATACGTAGATATCCGTAAGCGACCAGGAGAGCAACTACGGTGACAAGAATGCGGCCCACAGTTGCCTCCCACCGTTGGAAAGGCATTGAATGGAAAACCACGAGTGTCAACACAAAAAGCCCCAATGAAATCGAGCTCAATACAAAGAGAAACAAGGACATCTTTCTTGCCAGATGCTTTGTGTACCAAGCACTCTGGTTCAAGTTTTCGACCGCTCTTTGGGCCGATACCTCTTCGCGCGAATCAAAATAGGGTGAATCCTCCGTTCCAAATCCCGCCTTCTTAACTGTATTGGAAACCTCAAGAATCAAATCAGCCTTCTCTTGCTCGGAAATCTTCCATCCCAAGCCGTCCTGAAATTCGAGTTTGCGCTTTAATGCTTCGGCCTTGCCCTGAAGAGTATCGGCGCGCCATTGAAGTAAAGAAAGGATGACTGTAAGAAAAACCGGCAATACCCAAATCCATCCTAGCCATTCTTTCCACAAGAGCGAAACGACGGTGACAATGACAACAAGAAGCCTTGACACATTCGCCCCAAACCACCACCGTTTCGCCTCGTCAAACTGCGCTGCCGTCAGCAAGCGTACGTTAATCGGCTCCTCGGATTCACTACTCGAAGTTGGGAAAGACATTTCCCCACCACTTTATCGCTTCCTGGTGATCTCCCTGCTGTTCGTAGTGCAGCGCATATGTAGCATACTTTGCTCGGTCATTTGCGGCATCACGGACTTTCTCCCTAGTCTCCCATGTCATACCTTCATCCAAATTCGGCCCCAGACCCTTGGGGTCAGGACAAGCAACCATTACATGGTGTGCAAGTTGCTGGAAAGCGCACGGCACGCTCCATCTGACTTTCGACTCAATTGCAGGGTAGCCATATCTGAACGCATTGTTCAGTAGCGTTTCGAGGTAATAAGACGCCAGCCTGGGGGCGGCGCGACTCCTTACGTTCCAGTATTTGATAAGCCGGATCAGTGGAAGTAGATTCCCGCTCTGGTTCTGGTTTCCATTGGTTACAAGCTCCTGATCGATCCGTGGGTCTGTTCTCATCCAGTTACCTCTGCCGTCAGGGATCAGATAATAGAGCGTTGAGCCACTCCTATCTGCAACAGGTAGGGCAGGAACGATATCGAAAGCCCAGTCATAGGACAGCAGATTGAGAACGACCGCCACCCCCGTTCGCTTAATTTCAGACTTCCTGTAATTCTGCACCTGCTTCAGCCCACCCTTGAACTCACCGAGAATCTTGGTTGAGCTAACCCAGCCGTACGCGTCCATATAGGGTCTCAACGGCGATAACTCGCTCGTGGTGCTTACCAAAAATGTGTACGAATCCCAGGAAGCCTGAGCAACTTGAGAATCTTGCCCGTTGAGCATGATGAGCATGTCTATATCATCCAAGGGGCGAATTTTTGTCTTGCGAGCGAATGAGCCGAAGGGTCTGAACTGGCCCGTTATGCGAGGAAAATTAGGGTTGCCGTCTCTGACCGCGATGAGCTGCTTTTGCAGGTAATCTCGACTCCCCCGGGCCTTTCTTACTGAATCAGGATTGAGATTGACTCTGTCGTGTTGGAATTCGTTGAACGCATGTGGCGCGGAAATGGATGTGCTGCGATGGGCCAAACCCGGGGAAAAAGTCATGTCTTTACCTCACTGTCGGAAAGATAGGCACGGTTGCCAGGACCGGCTGAAATACGGCTTGAAAGAGTATACTACCAAGAGCAGCCAAATAACGGCGATTCCGGGGCACTCGGTATGCTTTCTGCGTACACATGTGCTATTGTAGCATGTCACTGATTTTCGGATCAAGTTAATGGACGCCTCCAGGACCTTATAATCTTGGTGTCACTTACAGAATTCCAGCACTTCAATGCTGCTTTCTGAGCGAACCAGTGGCTTCTATAACTGGCATGATCCAGTGCCAAGAAAGTCGATCTTCAGCAGTTTGCTCCGGCCTTTCCGCCCTCATACAATGTCGTAAGGAATCCCATTTATTCTCTCAACCACGGACTCGCCCATGTTCCAGCTCAAACCTACACACAAGGTCGTCAAGGACTACTTCGCCGAGGTCCACAAACTGACCCAACTCGGCGCGGTGCATGAGGGCGCGGTCGCGCCCGCGTTCGCCCATCTGCTGCGCGCCGCCGCGCAACCGTTCGGCTGGACGCTGGCCGAACAGTACGCGCGCACCGTGCGCGGCGGACAGACCATCCGCATCGACGGCGGGCTTCTGGACAGATTCAGGCTGGCGCGCGGCTATTGGGAAGCCAAAGACAGCGCCGACGACCTCGACGCGGAGATCAGCCGCAAGCTGGACGCCGGCTATCCGCAGGACAATATTCTCTTCCAGACGCCGGCGCGCATCGTTGTCATCCAGCAGGGGCAGCGGGTGTGGGACGCGCCGGCCAGCGAGCCGGACTCGCTCGTCGCCGGGCTGCGCGCCTTCCTCACCTACCAGCCGCCGGCCTTTGAACGCTGGCAGCAGGCGGTCGAAGAGTTCAAGGCGGTGGTGCCGGAACTGGCCGCGGCGCTGCTGCAACTGATCGAGGGCGAACGGCGCGGCAACCAGGGCTTTATCGACGCCTTCGGCAAATTCGCGGATCTCTGCCGCGCCGCGATTAACCCCAACATCTCCGACCAGGCGGTCGAGGAGATGCTGATCCAGCACCTGCTGACCGAGCGTATCTTCCGGCGGGTCTTCGACAACCCGGACTTTGTGAGCCGCAACGTGATTGCGCGCGAGATCGAGGAGGTGGCGCGCGCGCTGACCAGCCAGCGTTTCAGTCGCCGCGAATTCTTCCGCCCGCTGGACCGCTTTTACGGCGCAATTGAGACCACAGCCGCCACGATCAACGACTTTTCAGAAAAGCAGGGCTTTCTCAATACCGTCTACGAGCAGTTCTTTCAGGGCTTTTCGGTCGAGGTGGCCGACACGCACGGCATCGTCTACACGCCGCAGGCGATCGTCGACTTCATGGTGCGCTCGGTCGAGGCGCTGCTGCAGCGCGAATTTGGGCGCTCACTGGCCGACCCCGGCGTGCATCTGCTGGACCCGTTCGTGGGCACGGGCAACTTTATCCTGCGGGTCATGCGCCATCTGGCGGAGATCGGGCGGCTGGGCAGCCTGCCCCACAAGTACGCGCACGAACTGCACTGCAACGAGGTGATGCTGCTGCCCTACTACATCGCGGCCATGAACATTGAGCACGAGTACTACGAACTGACCGGACAGTACGCGCCCTTCGCCGGCATCTGCCTGGTGGACACCTTCGAGCTTGCCGAGGACATCCAGATGAACATGTTTGCGCCGGAGAATACGGCGCGCGTGCAGGCGCAGCAGGGGCAGGAGATCACCGTCATCATCGGCAACCCGCCGTATAACGCGGGGCAGGTCAACGAGAACGACAACAACAAGAACCGCAAGTACAAAACGATGGACAAGCGGGTGCGGGAGACCTATTCAAAGGACTCCAAGGCGACCAACAAGAACGCTCTTTCCGATCCGTATGTCAAGGCAGTGAGGTGGGCGGCGGACCGCATCGGCGATGAAGGCATTGTCGCATTTGTAAGCAACAGCGGCTTTCTCGAAGGCGTTGCGACCGACGGCATGCGAAAACATCTGTCAAACGACTTTGACGCCATTTACATCCTCGATCTTAGCGGGAACGTGCGCAAAAATCCTAAGCTGTCAGGCACGACCCACAACGTCTTTGGCATTCAGGTCGGTGTCAGCATCAATTTTTTCGTCAAGAGGCGTGTCAAGGCGGACTCCCCGGCGGAGATCTTCTACGCGCGCGTAGAAGAGAACTGGCGTAAAGAACGGAAGTACCGCTATCTCGATGAACAGAAACAGTACGGCAAAGTAAATTGGGCCAGGCTTTCCCCGGACAGACGGCATACATGGTTGACGGAAGGACTTCACGCCGAGTTTGAAACCTTTTTGCCGCTGGGAAGCAGGGAAGCAAAGGCTGCAAAAGGTGAGACGGCGGATGTGATTTTCAAGGTGTATAGCCGGGGTGTCAGCACAGGCCGTGATTCGTGGGCATACAACTTCAGGCGAAACGTGCTCACTAAGAATATGTCCCGGACGATCGAAACTTACAACGAGCAGATGTTCAAGTGGGAACGGACTGGGAACACGGGCGTCAACGTTGATGATTTTGTGGCGTATGATGACAAGAGAATAAGCTGGAGCAGAGACCTGAAAGCCAAGTTGAAACGAGGTAGACTCGCTGAATTCGTTGAACAGAGAGTAAGAGAATCTCTCTATCGACCGTTTACCAAGTCAAATCTCTATTTTGACAGGACGATGGACGACATGTTGTACGTCTTCCCATCCATCTTTCCCACACCGGAGACTGAATCTGAGAATCGGGTGATTTGGCTAAAAGTCGGTGCTGATTGGCCTATGTTCGCGCTGATGGTCAATAGGATTCCCAATCTTCTGCCACAAGGCGGCTCCCAATGCTTTCCCTTCTACACCTACGACGAGGATGGCAGCAGTCGCCGCGAAAACATCACCGACTGGGCGCTGGCGCGGTTCCGCACGAAGTACCAGGACGACACAATCAACAAGTGGGACATCTTCCACTACGTCTACGGCCTGCTGCACCATCCCGGCTACCGCCAGCGCTATCAGGCCAATCTCAAGCGCGAATTGCCGCGCCTGCCGTTCGCGCCCGACTTTCACGCCTTCGCGGCGGCCGGCGCGCGTCTGGCGGAGATCCACGTCGGCTATGAGGAGCTATCCCCCTATGCGCTGGAGGAGATCGAGACGCCGGGACAGCCGCTCAACGATCGCGTCGAGAAGATGCGCCTCTCCAGGGACAGGACGCAGATCCGCTGCAACAGTTTCCTGGCTCTGGACGGAGTGCCGGCGGAAGCGTTCGACTACCGGCTGGGCAACCGCTCGGCGCTGGAGTGGGTGATCGACCAGTACCGGGTGAAGACGGACAGGCGCAGCGGGATCATGAATGATCCGAACCGGGTTGAGGATCCGCGGTACATCGTCAATCTGCTTGGGAAGGTGGTCGCCGTCAGCCTGGAGACGGTGGAGATCGTGGCGGGGCTGCCGGGCTATGGGCATGAAGCCGAAGTGTCCTGACGGCTCTTCTGATTCATTTCCCGTGCGTAGCACCCTTGTGCTATTCCGGGAACGGAGACTGCGCGTTTGAAAGGGACGTATACCCCTCGCTTCCCCAAAGGAGGCCTGAAGTGCTCAATGAAAAGCCCGGGCTCACATACGCCGATTATCTGAAAACGTCGGATGACGAACGCTATGAGCTCTTGAACGGAGAACTGATATTGTCCCCTTCCCCCAAGGAGATTCATCAATACATTTCGGGAAATCTGTACTTCAAGATTGCCACATTTGTTAGAGAGCGCAGCGTGGGAAAGGTATATTTCTCACCCTTTGATGTTGTGCTGTCGGACACAAACGTTGTCCAGCCAGACATACTGTTCATCTCGAACGAACGCACGGAAATCATCACACCGGACAACGTCCGCGGCGCGCCCGATATGGTTGTGGAAATCCTTTCCCCCGCCACCGCCGAGCGCGACCGCACGATCAAGCTCGACCTGTACGCCCAACATGGCGTGAAAGAGTACTGGATAGTTGACCCAGACGCCAGGAAGATCACAGTGTTGCTGCGGGGGGAGGGCGTGTTCGGGGTGGTGGGAATATACGGGGAGGGGCAGGCGTTGCGTTCACCGACGCTGGCGGGGTTCAGCGTCGCGCTGGAGGAGATATTCTGAAAGGAGGCATGCAGTGCTCAACGTAAAGTCAGGGCTTACATACGCCGACTATCTGAAAACGTCGGATGACGAACGCTACGAACTTCTGAACGGAGAGTTGGTTATGCCGCCGGCGCCGCTTACGGGCCACCAGATGATCTCAATCGCGCTGGCCTCTCGTCTCTATCTGTATGTGAACGAGAGAGGGTTGGGGACCGTTGTTACTGCCCCCACCGACGTTGTGCTGTCTGATACGGACGTAGTTCAGCCGGATGTCCTGTTCGTTTCCTCCCAGCGAAGCCACATCCTCACGCGCGAGAACGTCCGCGGCGCGCCGGACCTGGTGGTGGAGATCCTTTCCCCCGCCACAGCCGAGCGCGACCGCACGACAAAGCTCGATCTGTACGCCCAACACGGCGTGAAAGAGTACTGGATGGTAGACCCAGACGCCAGGACGATTACGGTTCTGCTGCGGGGCGAGACCCGCTTCGGGGTGGCGGGAATCTACGGGGAGGGGCAAATCTTGCGTTCACCGACGCTGGCGGAGTTCGGCGTCGCGCTGGAGGAGATATTCTGAGAAGTGAAGAATAGGACGATGCGTATCAGTTCAGACCGAGCCAGGCTATCGCAAAAGAAGACGCTGGAATCGCTGCGGCGCGAACCAGAAGTGACCGCGATGGTAACGGTGTGTCGGTCGGAAAGAAACGAACCTTCAAGAACCCTCGCAACGGAATCGAGCCCCCCTTGCTGCACGGAAGCCGAAAGGGACGTCCCCACATGACCTCTGAACTGACCAATCAACTCGCCCTGGCCGGGCTGATCCATGATATCGGCAAGTTTATGCTGCGGGCTTCTGTCCAGGGCAATCGCATCTGGGATTCGGAAGCGAAGGGCGATTTCGGCTACAAACATGCGATGCTCAGTGCCGCCTTTGCAGAGCGGTACCTTCCTGAGCCGTGGCGTATCCCGGTCAAAAACATGGCGGGCAACCATCATCGCCCCCAATCGCGCGAGGACTTGATCGTTTCGCTGGCCGATATGCTGTCAGCGGCCGAACGCGACGACGGGACCGCAGACGATAACCCGCGCGTTCAGCATCCGCAGCAGCTTCTTTCCATCTTCTCGGTATTGGAGGCCGGTGGAATCAAGCCGTCCCAGTCGGAACGCCTTTACCTTCCTCTGCGTCCCCTGGCGCTGAAGCGGGACGTCCTCTTTCCGCAGGAATCGATGGCGCAGAGAGATGTCTGGCGCGCCTATGCCAGGCTCTGGCAAGAATTTGAACGGGAACTGGAACAGCTCAAAGCGGCCCACGATCAGGACCCTGACCTGCCCTCCTATCTGGAGTCGCTTCTGCTCCTGACACAGCGGTATCTGTGGTGTGTGCCGTCTGCCTACTACAGAAGCCTGCCCGACATCAGCCTTTATGACCATGGCAGAATCACGGCCGCGCTGGCCGCCGTGCTGGACCGCGAGGAAGTGAACAAGGGGGCCCTCAGAGGCTGGCGCAGAACGCCTGGAGCCATCGGGGCTCAAGTCGCTCTGCTGGTGGGCGGCGACATCAGCGGCGTGCAGGAGTTCATCTATACCATCTCCTCTCGCGGCGCGGCGCCCACTTTGCGCGGGCGTTCCTTCTATCTGCAGGTCCTCACAGAGGCGCTGGCCCGCTATCTGCTTCGTAGCCTGGAGCTGCCGGCAACGAATCTGATCTATGCCGGCGGCGGCAGCTTCTTCCTGCTCGCGCGGCCCAACGACGCGGACCGCCTGCTCGACCTTCAACAGGAGATCAGCCGCATCCTTTTTCAGCAGCATCGGGGGGACCTGTACGTGGCCGTGGCCGGTGTGTCGGTCGCGGGCAGCGAGTTCGTAAACGGTTCCATCAGCCGCAAGTGGGATGACGTACACGAAGCGTTGCGCCGGAAAAAAATGCGCCGCTTCGCGGAACTGGATGATGAGGTGGTCGCTCTTTTCAAGCCCGCCGGTCATGGCGGCAACGAAGAACAGCTGTGCCAGGTTTGTGGACAGGAACACTCGCAGATCATATCGGAGCCAGAACGGCCGGACCCCGAAGCGGTGCGCAAATGCTCGCCCTGCCTGGAATTCGAGAAGCTGGGCGATGCCCTGCGCAACGCCCACTACCTCGCCCTGGACGAAATTCCCCCGCGGCCGCCCCCTGATCTGAACCAACCCGCCGGGATTTGGCGCGATACCCTGGCCCATCTGGGCATGAAGATCGACGTCTTCGCCGAGGCGCCGGAACCGGCTCCCGAAACGCGACGCCTGCTGCTCGCTCTTGATGACGAAAACGCGTCCAGTTTGCGTCCGCGCCCGCGCGCCGTTACCGGCCGCCGTTTTCTGGTAAACGTCGCGCCAATCCTGCGTGACGCTGAACTGGAAACGTTAATTCAGGACATGACGCCCGCCGAAAGGGAAGAACTGCCGCGCGGCCCCGGTGGCGTCAAGCCCTTCTCCGTTCTCGCCCACCAGTCCAATGGGATTAAGCGGCTTGGCGTCCTGCGCATGGACGTCGACAACCTGGGCCAGTTCTTCCAGAACGGTTTCGGAAAACACGCCACCTTCTCTCGTATCGCCGCGCTCAGTTTCGCCGTCTCGCTCTTTTTTGAGGGCTGGGTGAGCCGCCTGGTTGAAGACGCGCGGACTGGGGGACGCGTCTATACCATCTATTCCGGGGGCGACGATCTTTTCTTCGTCGGCTCCTGGGACGCCATGCTTGAACTCGCCATCCGCATCCGCGCCGACCTGACAAAGTACGCCGCCGGTCACCCGGGCATCCACGCCAGCGCCGGCGTCGCGCTGGTAGGAGGCAAATACCCCCTCTCCCAGGCGGCCCAGGACGCCGAGGAGGCTGAAAAGGCCGCCAAGAACCTGGTCTGGTGGAACGAAGATCGAATAAGGAATGAGAAAGACGCCATTGCGTTCCTGGCTCAACCCGCCCCCTGGCCGTCCTTCGGTCTGGAGACCGAATGCCCCGCCAGCCTGGAGACGGCCCATGGTCTGATGCATACCCTGGTGAACTTATGCTCGGACAGAAACCGCGACACGGCCGCGCCCAGGGCCTTCGTGCGCGCGCTCATCGACATTCATCGCCAATATGCGGAGGCGCAGGAGCGGTGGCGAAAGGATCACGCTGACAGCGATTGGAGCGGTCCGCAGCAGATAGTTCTGGGTCCGTGGGCCTGGCGGGCTGCATATACCTTGCAGAATCTGTACAAGCGTTCCGGAATTGATGAGGCACAGCAGCTGAATGAGAAGCTGCCCACAGGCGGCTACCGCATGATGGAGTGGCTCGGCGTGGCGGCCGCTTGGGCCGATCTGTATATTCGAAGACGCGAATAGATGAGGCGCTGTGGACTGAATGGCCAGGATTTTGTCATCACCGGTTTGACTCATTGCCGACCTTTCATCGCACAGTGCGCCAGTTGCTGACTCCAGGCTTTCGGACATCTGGCAACGGGCGGACAGCAGTTTAACCGTCTTTTTCAGGAGGAATCGGAATGGCAAGAATATCACAAGCGGACCTGCAGGCAGTGATTACGAAGTCTGATCCGCGCAGTACAAAGTTGCTGGTAGATCATGCTGAAGATCTGGGCGGCCGCCTCAAGAATGCGAATCTGACGACCAGCCAGATCCGGGCGCTTTTTGGCGAGGTGCGTCAGATTCAGGCGCAGCTGTCGATTGGTGAACAGGAGCGGGCGCGAGCCTTGCGCAAGCTGATCCTGCTAAAACCCAAAATGGCCTATCGCGCCCGCCGGGAACGGGGCCGGGGCGTGGAGGAACTGACCAGCGTCCTCGACCCCGCGATCGATCTGGTCGTGGCTGGAACCGATCAGGAGGCCCAGGAGCGGAACTTCCAGCGTTTCGTCGACTTTTTCGAAGCCATCCTCGCCTACCATAAGGCCGCTGGCGGCAACTGAGGCAACGTGAACTGCTATCCCAGGAGAAATCAAGCATGGCGGAGACCAGGACCATCAAGCTAGAGGGACGTATCTTCATCACCTTCCAAGTCAAGGCGCAGACCGGGCTGCACATCGGCGGCTCAGACACCGGAATTGAAATCGGCGGCGTGGACAAGACCGTCATCCGCGATCGCCTGACCAACCGCCCCTATGTTCCCGGCTCCTCGCTGCGGGGCAAGATGCGCAGCCTGCTGGAAAAGTACGGCGGGTTGGTTCAGAACCAGCGCATTGGCGGAGTCAGGATTCATTCCTGCAATCGGGCTGAGGACTACGCAACGTGCGCGGTCTGCCAGGTTTTTGGGGTGCCGGGTGAACGCGACTTTGGCACACCCACCCGCCTTGTGGTGCGCGATGTGCATATGACCGACGCCAGTGCCAGGGCACTGCAAGACCGCACCGAGCTGCCCTACACCGAAGCCAAAACCGAAGTCTCCATCGACCGCGTGACCTCGGCCGCCAATCCGCGTCAGTTTGAACGCGTGCCGGCCGGCGCGGCGTTCGGCCCGGCTGAACTGCTCTACACGGTCTACAGCGGCAGCGGTTGCGACCCGCGCAAAGACATCGAGCGGCTGACAACCGTGCTTGAGGGTTTGCAGCTTCTTGAAGACGACTATCTGGGCGGCCAGGGCAGCCGCGGCGCCGGGCAGGTGGAATTCAAAAGCATTGCCGTCAAGGTGCGCAGGAACTATCCCCAGGAAGAGGAGGAGGTAGGCAGCTACGAATCACTGTGCCAGTGGGCAGCGGATCTGAGCGAACTGCAAGCCAGGCTCCATGCAAAGTTCGGATTGAGCGCCTGAGGAGCCAGCCATGCCCCACCTGCAACCTGTCATGCTTCACTTTCCCCAGGGGCTGCATGTCGGCGACCGCGGCATAGCCCTGGAAGAAGCTGGCGTCCACATCCCTTCGGATACCCTCTTCTCCGCGTTCGTCGATGTATGGAGCCGCAGCGGAGGCGACCCCGCTGCCTGGATCGGGCCGTTTCGGGATGGCAAGCCCCCCTTTCTGCTCACTTCGGCCTTTCCTTTCGCCGGGCAGGTCCGCTTTTATCCCGTTCCGGTCGACCTGCAACTGCTCATCGCCCCGAACCGCTCTGAGGAAACGGTCGACAAGCCGCTGAAGCGCATTCGCTTTCTCTCCGAGGGGCTGCTGCGCCGGGTCCTGTCCGGGCAAGGCTTGCCGGAGTTCCTCCCCGAAAAGGACGAGCAACCCGGCATACACACAAACGAACAGCACGCGGTCCGGTTGCAGAATGGCGCGCTCTGCCTGCTGAAGGAGGAGGTAGACCGGTTGCCCCGTACGTTGCGCCGGAGCGCCCAGGGCGGCAAGCGGCCGCCGCGCCTGCTCAACCGCCAGGCCGTCTGGCAGACGGAACGCACCCCGCGCGTGACCGTCGACCGCGTCAATTCGGCCTCCAACATATTTCATGCCGGCCGCGCCCGCCTTTCGCCCGGATGCGGCCTCTGGTTCGGAATTCAATGGACCAATGCCGATATGCCCGTTGCCGAACGGAGCGGCCTAACCTACCGGGAAGCGCTGCAAAGTACGCTGGCGCTGCTCGGTGATGACGGCATTGGCGGAGAGCGCAGCGCCGGATACGGCGCGTTTGCGCCGTCCTGGGGGGACGGCGAGATCCACCTCCGCGATCCGCAACCCGGCGGAATCGCATGGCTGCTGAGCCGCTATCTGCCCGCCCGCGCCGAACTTCCCGCCTGCCTGGATCACGAAAACGCCGCCTACCGCCTCGTTCGCATCGGCGGTTGGGCGCGGTCGCTGTACGGCCCTGATCAGCGCCGCAAGCAGATACACTTCCTCACTGAAGGCAGCCTTGTCGCGTGGCCGTCTTCTCCCGCTGTCGGAAGAGTCGAAAACCTCCGGCCCGAATACCCCGCGAGCGAAGGAGACTTTCCCCATCCCGTATGGCGCAGCGGCCTGGCCCTCGCCGTGGGACTCAAAAATCGCCGGGAGGATCACTGATGACCGCTTACACAATCCATGATCTGACCGTCTCCGTTCTCACCCCGCTTCATATCGGCACGGGCAGAGAGTTGCTCCACGAATACGACTATGCAATCCACAATGGGCGTACCTGGCGTCTTAACGAGAGCGCCCTGCTCGACGCCCAGGATGTGGAGGATCCCGCCCTGGTCGAAAGACTGGCCCAGACCCCGCCCGCGCAACTTCTGCGTTCGCAGGACTACCGCGCCGATAGCGGTCTCTTCCGCTATGTCCTGCGCGGCACGCCCCGCTCCCAAGCCGCAGGCGCGCAGCTGCGCGAGCAGATCAAGGACGTATTCGACCGCCCCTACCTGCCGGGCAGCAGCTTCAAGGGCGCGTTGCGCACCGCCCTGGCCTGGAACATCTGGCAGCAGCGGGACATGCGGCCGGAGATGAGCAGACTCGGTCGCCGCCGCCAGTGGGCGGCCCAGAGCTACGAGCAGGAGATCTTTGGCCCCGATCCCAACCACGATGTTCTGCGCGCCCTCCACGTGAGCGACAGCGCGCCCGTTGATCCGGACCGGCTCCTGATCCTGAACGCCCGCGTGATGAACCGCCGCGGCGGTTTGGCCGCCCCAATCGAAATGGAGGCAATTGCCACGGACACGCAGTTTCATCTCACGCTGAAAGTCGATGACGCCCTCTTTTCGGAATGGGCCCGCCACAACGGGCTGCGTCTGAACGGCGCGAATCTGCTTACCAGCCTGTCGCGCGCGGTGCAGAACCACAGCCTGGCCCTTGCCAGTCAGGAGCGTACCTGGTTTGCCGAAATCAACAACGCCAAACAGGTTGCCGGCTTCTACCAGCAGATTGTGAATGCCCGGCTGCCCGCGCGCCGTTTCCTGATCAGCCTGGGCTGGGGAACCGGATGGGCGAGCAAGACCTTCGGCCCCCACCTGCAGCAGCATCCTGACTTTATGGAGCGTATCGTGCGCGACTTCCGCCTGGCCCGCGGACGCCGCCGGCCAGGCGACCCCTTCCCCAAGAGCAGACGCGTCGTCGTACGGATCAGCCGCGATCGCCAGGGACGCCCTGTAGAGACGCCCGCCACGCCTCTGGGCTGGTGCCTGGTCGAGATGAAGGAGAGAAACCGGTGAAAGCGATTACGTTTCTGGGGGCCACAGAGGCGCACGAAACGACATACATCATGCCCGACGGCCTCGAACACACCGCGCCTTATTTTGGCGTGGCTCTTGCCAGATGCTTTCCCTACTCAGATATGCCCTACTCAAATATGACGGTTTTTGTGACGGAAAGGGCCCGGGCAATGCATTGGGAGACTTTTCAGGGCCTTGCCGAAGATTACGTTGACAAGCTGGAAGCGATCACAATCCCCGACGGCGCTGATGACAACGAGCTATGGTCTTTGTTTCAGTCGGTGGTCGACGCCGTGGATGAGCGGGAAGAGGTGATCTTCGACATTACGCACGGCTTTCGTTCCGTGACCTTCCTCTCGCTCCTGGCGGTCGCCTACCTGCGCCAGGTAAAACAGATCGATCTGCGCGCCATCCTCTACGGCAGCTTTGAGGCGCGCGACCGGTCTGCAGAACCTCAGAGGACGCCGGTGATCGATCTGAGCGACTTTGTCTCGCTCTTTGACTGGATGACCGCCGCAGGGCGATTGCATCTAAATTGGGTCAGAACATCGAAATGCAGCCGAATACTCTTCCAGGTCGGGGTAAGACACAGGGAAATGTACGAAAGATGGCACGTAGACGGAGAATTTAACTTATCTCGCCGACTGAGGGCC
>JAJDZJ010000011.1 GCA_022824685.1 Caldilineaceae bacterium | reverse complement strand
CAGATGACCTGGCTTTCGAAGTTGGGCGCGCCGTCGGCGAATCCGACGGAGACTGCGACGCCGGCGAGGCCGTTCTTGTAGCGGACGAGCGCGGTGGCGGTGTCGTCGCTGGCCTGGTAGTGGGCGCGTGTGCCCATGCTGGCGGAGACGGAGACGGCCTGGGAAGCCATGAGCCAGGTGAGGCGGTCGACGACGTGAACGCCGTTGGCCAACCACATGCCGCCGCCATGGAAACGGCTGCGGTACTGGGGCGGACGGCCGGCGAAGTTCCAGTTCTTGGACATGTAGCAGACGATGGTCATCAGCGGGCCGAGCTGGCCGGAATCGAGAATCTCCTTGGCCTTGAGGCTGGTGCCGTAGTAGTGCTGGGTCTGGCCGACCATGAGCTTGACGTTGTTGCTGGCGGCGGCTTCGATCATGTCGTCGCACTGTTCGAGGCTGAGCGCCATCGGCTTCTCGACGAGGACATGCTTGCCGGCGTTGCAGGCGTCGACGGTGAGGCGGTGGTGGAGTTGATGGCCGAGCACGACGGCGACGGCCTCGACCTCGTCGTCTTTGAGAAGCTCGGTGTGCGAGGGATAGCCCTTGGGAATATCGTACTTCTCCATGTATTCGCGGCGCTTTTCCTCGAAGAGGTCGGCGACGGCGACGACTTCGACGTTATCGAGCGTGTCAATGGCGCTACAGTGGGCGCGTGCGATGCCGCCCAGCCCGATGATTCCGACTTTCAATTTGGCCATGTTGGTCTGTTTCGCTCCTGTGGGTTGTCTGGGTTGTTTCGGTATCGCGGCGCGCCTCAGATCCAGCCGTGATCACGGGTGACGGGTATGCCGCCGCGCTGGTGGGTCCAGGAGAGGCCGCTTTCCAGGACGACGTCCTGCCCGGTGATGGCCGAGCTCTCGGCGGCGAAGAGGATCTCCATGATGTGGCGGCTCCATTCGCCGGAGGTGGGCGGCTCGATGTCCTGTTCGATCGACTCAACAAAGGATTTCCACTCATAGTGCATAACGGCGGGCGGGTCGTCATAGGGGATATCCTGCCAGACATCCCCCTGCCCGACCTGGAGGAACGGTTGTCTGCCGCCGCCGATGCGCACGGTGCCATTGGCGCAGATGACCTGGGTATCCATGATGGGCGGCCCGTCGGCGAAGGCGATCGAGATCGCGGCGCCGGCGAGGCCGTTCTTGTAGCGGATGAGCGCGGTGGCGGTATCGTCGGCGGCCTGGTAGTGGGCGCGCGTGCCGATGCTGGCGGATACGGAGACGGCCTGAGAGGCCATGAGCCAGGTGAGGCGGTCGACGACGTGAACGCCGTTGGTGAGCCACATGCCGCCGCCGTGCAAACGGCTGCGGTACTGGGGCGCGCGGTGGGCATAGGTCCAGTTTTTGCACGAGTAGCAGACGATGGTCATGAGTGGACCCAGGCGGCCGGAATCGAGGATCTCCTTCATTTTGAGGAGGATGCCGGAGAAGTGCGGGGTATGGCCGACCATGAGCTTGACGCTGTTGCTGGCTGCGGCATCGATCATGGCGTCGCACTGCTCGAGGCTGAGCGCCATCGGCTTTTCGACGAGGACGTGCTTGCCGGCGTTGCAGGCGTCGACGGTGAGGCGGTGATGGAGGTGATGGCCAAGTACAACGGCGACGGCGTCGATTTCGTCACTCTTCAAGAGCTCGGTGTGGGAGGAGTAGCCCCTTGGAATGTCGTATTCGTCCATGTACTGGCGGCGCTTCTCCTCGAAGAGGTCGGCGACGGCGACGACTTCGACGTTTTCGAGGGTGGCGATGGCGTCACAGTGGGAGCGGGCGATGCCGCCAAGCCCGATGATCCCGACTTTGAGAGTGGCCATACCGGCTTGCGACTCCTGTGCGACGTTATTTGAAGACGCCGCTGGTGATGCCCTCGACTATCTGGCGCTGGAAGATGAGGGTGATGATGAAGACCGGGATGGTGGTTAGGATGGCCACTGCGGACATGTTGCCCCAGGAGACGTCGAATTCGCTCCTTGCCCCGATTACCTGGGCCTCGGAGAGGGCCATGGTGATGACCTTGACGCCGGCGCCGCGGGCGAAGATGAGGGGTGTGAAGAATTCGTTCCAGCCGATGATGAAGTTGATGAGGAACATGGTTGCGATGCCGGGGCGGATTACGGGCAGAACGATGCGCCAGAGGAGAGGGAAGAAGCTGGCGCCGTCAACCTTGGCCGCGTCTTCGATCTCGACGGGCACCTGGCGCAGGAAAGAAACCAGCACCCAGGTGGTGATCGGCAGCAGCGCGCTGCCGTAGAGGATGAGGAGGCCGTGCAGCGTATCCATCAGATTGAGCGTCTGGTACATCTGGAAGAGGGGGATGACGGTGGCGGTGCCGGGCAACATGCTGGAGGCGAGCAGCCCGACCATGACCAGGTTTGCGCCGGGGAAGTTTAGGCGGGCGATGGCGTAGGCGGCCAGCAGGCTGACGGTGAGCGCCAGTATGGTGGAGAAGGTGGCCAGCAAGGTGGAGTTGAGCATGTAACGGGCGATGGGCAGCGCGCCGAAGATGTCCTGAAAGCGTGCGATGGCCAGGCTGCGCGGAACATAGGTCAGCGGTACGGTGAACAGTTTCCCGCTCGGGGCGAACGCGGTCAGGAAGATGTAATAGATCGGCAGCAGGATCACGATCATGAAGAGAATGACCATGAGGGTGAAGAGCGTTGTGCGAATCCCGCGCTTGAGGTTGAGTTGTGTATTCATAAAGAGATAGTGGTCAGTGGCCAGAGAAGTTACAGTCGTTCCCAGGCGCGGCGGAGGAAGCCGTAGCCGACGACGCCCACGACCAGGACGATGAAAAAGAGCAGCATGGCGATGGCGGATGCGTAGCCGAAGTTGAGGACGCGGAAGCCTTCGAGATAGACAAGGTAGGAGAGCAGCGATGTGGCGGTGCCCGGCCCGCCATTGGTGAGCGCGTACACGATTTCAAATGTGAGCACGCGGAAGATGGCGGTGAAGATCATCATCGAAATAATGAGGGGCATCAGCAGCGGCAGGGTGACGTACCAGTAGGAGCGCACGCCGTCGGCGCCGTCGATCTTCGCGGCCTCGTAGAGTTCCAGGGGGATTCCCTGAAGGCCGCTGAGGAAGATGACGGAGAGGAATGCAGTGTTTTTCCAGACGTCGGTGATGGTGACGGCGAAACGGGCGGTGGTGAAGTTGACAAGCCAGAGCGGGCGTTCGCCGCTGAGCCGCCAGATGATGTCGTTGATGAGTCCGTAATCCTGGTGGAAGATCCAGCGGGCGGCGGTGGCGATGACGATGGGCGCCATGGCCCAGGGCAGCAGATTGACGGCGCGCGTGAAGTTGCGCATTTTGAAGCGCTGGTTGAGCAGTTCGGCGATGGCCAGCCCAAGCACGACCTGCAGGGCGACGGAGGTGACGGTAAAGAAGAGCGTGAAGGTGAGGGTGGCGTCAACGTTGGCGTCGCGTGTCAGCGCCATGTAGTTGTCAAGGCCGACAAAGTCGAAGGTGCGGCGCACGGGGCTGTTGTCGAAGAAGCTGATGTAGAAAGTGCGCAGGAAGGGATAGACGGATGTGAGGAGCCGCCACAGCACCACGGGGGTGACCAGCAGCCAAGCCAGAAGTATTCGACGCGTGCTGAGGTTTTGTCGACTGAACAAGGGTAGAACGCCAGTGGTCAGTTGCCGGTGGCCAGCATCCGAACTGGCCACCGGCAGTTCATTGTGGGTATCAGCCCAGATCGCGTTCGAGGATAGGGTTGATCTTGTCCATAGCGGCGGTGACTGCCTCATCGAGGCTGACCTGGTCTGTCAGATAAGCGTGAACGTTCTGTTCGGCGGCGTCGTAGATTTCCTGGATGCTGGGCGTAACCGGTCGGGCCTTGACAAGGCCGCCGGCTTCGGCCAGATCGAGCAGGAAGGGCGAAGAGGGCGCGAGATCCTGGACTTCAGGGTCGGCCCAAAGGGAGACGCGGGCGGGAACGCGGCCGCGATATATCTGCTGCTTCATGACATCGGAGCGTGCGGTAAAGCCGATCCACTCGTTGGCCAGTTCCTGTTTAGGCGAGCTGGCGACTACGGACCAGCCCCAGCAGCCGGTGATCGTCTCGGCGTTGTCCGGACCCATTGGCGGCAGGAATGCGGAAACCTGATCGGCCCAGAACTCCTCGTTCGTGCGCATTGCGCCGAAGAAGCCGTCCCAGCACCACCACATGGCGTACTTGTCCGAGAGCCAGCCCTGGAAGACGGAGCTGTAGTCCTCCTGCGGGGCTGAGTCGGGGGCGATGTTGTGTTCGGCGTAGAGCGCCTTATAGAAGGCGAGGGCTTCGCGTGCGCCGTCATTGTCCAGGTCGTTGATGGCGCCGCCGCCCTGGTTTGTCCAATGCTGGATTTCATTGCCCAGCATGCCGCCGATCGTGGCGGAAAGGGCGATGCCGTAGATGCCTGCGTCCTCGTCGGTGAGGGCCGTGCCTACCTCGACGAGTTCGTTCCAGTCAGCGGGCGGAGACAAGCCGGCTTCTTCGAAGTAGTCGGTGCGATAGAAGAAGATCTCGGTGTCGTTGCCCCAGGGGATGCGGTAGAGGGCGCCGTCCCAGGAGGAAACGTCGTAGATCAACGTCTGAGGCCAGTCATCGAGGTCGATGTCATAGAGTTCGACGACGGGCTCGAGCGGGGAAAGCCAGCCGGCGGCGCCGTAGATGGCGGCCTGGAAGTCGTCGGAATGGAAGGCGTCGGTGCCGGTATCGCCCGATGCCAGGCGTGTCGTCATCATCTGCTGCCACTCGATGTAGACGGCCGGGGCGACTTCATAGTTGACGATGTTGCCGGTCTCTTCCTGATACTGGTCGATCACACCTTGGAAGAAGTCGTTGCTATCGGCCCAGTAGACAATGTTCAGTTCCTGGGGTTCGGCCATGGTTTCTTCGCCGCCGCCATCTGCCGCGGGGGCGGCAATGGGCGCGGCGCAGGCGCTGAGCGCGGCGAACGCGGCACCAGCGCCGGCTGTCTTGAGAAAGGCACGCCGGGAGACGGGGCGCGTCAGAGAAGCTTGTGCTTTTCGGGTCATGGGATTCCTCCTGGATGGGACAAAGATAATGGAAGGATCGGTTGTCCACACTGCGTGATCTGCAGTTCAAGTTTTTGGGTGAAGGTCTGCGGTTCACCGCAATGATCGGACGAAGTATGGGGACCAGAGTCACTGTCGACATGCTATGGACCGGCCGCTGAATCATAGCAGATACCGTTGTGGCGCCGCAAATGACTCTATTTTGGACCACTTGTCATTTGCACCCTCAACCAACGCCAGATTTTCCTTGTATATTCTTCGGTTTAGGGGCATGCTCAACCACCGGTCTCGAACGTCCCGGGATGCGCTTCCACTCCTGTTGAGACGTGACATTCTGGTACAATACGGCTCAGAGTTGCTTACCCCTGTTCATGCGGACATGGTAGTAACCTGAATTCGGAGTCAAATGGTGGCTGGCAATAAAGCCATATCTTTTTCAGAAAGATTGAGCGATGGCTTTTGGGGTTGCCAAGTGTAAGCAATCAGACCGGCGATGAGATTGACGAGAAAGTTGGTCGGGCCGCGGTGGCGGGTGTATTGAATCTGGGAGATATTCTTGAGTTGGTCAACGATGGTCTCAATGATGAAACGTTTACGCGTCAGCAGCTTGTCTTCGAGAACGACCAGTCAGTTTTTCATGTTTTTGCGAATCGGCGTGATCGGCAACGGGCGGTCTGCCGCCATCAGTGGCGGTCCCCGTGCGAAGAGTTGCTCAAAGAGCGCTTTGGAGAGATAGCCGCGGTCGCCGACCAGCTTCCCCACAGCCGTCTGGCCATCTGTGGGACCGGTTTGCGGTCATCGGTGTTGGCGGGCGTGAGTTGAACTGCCAGCAAGTCACCGTGGTCATTTACAGTCAGATGGAGTTTGAAGCCATAGAACCATCCCATGCTGTTCTTGCGTCGCGTGGCTACCTCGGCAAAGACTCGGTGGCGGCCGAAGCGCCGGTTGTGGCAGACGGACAACGGGGTCGAATCAATGAATGCCACCCCAGTGCCCTGACCAAAGCGCACACTCAGATAGAGACATATGGCCGGAAGGGAGGATGGAATTAACGTCACAAAGCGCGTGTAACTGACCAGTGCAGGGAATTCACTGCGCATGTGCTCACATACGCGCTGCATATAGTAGGCTTTGAATTCACGATAATGCGACTGATGAAAGTGAATCAGAATCGTCATCACTTCACTCATGCTTAAACGAGGCGCCGGCCCTCGCTTGCGAGTCGCGCCCAACGGCTTGGCTTGCTCCCATGTAGTCAACCACTGACAGAAGCTGTCGACATGACAGAACAGTTTGTACTCATCACTGAGCACCTTTTTTTGTTGGAGAATTTTGGCTGGAGAGCTTCTATTCTACCAGCTTGATAAGTTGCTCTCTTACTCCGAATTCAGGTCGGTAGATCCCAATCTGAGAGGATGGGATCAATTGCCAAACGCTCTCCCCGTATGCACACATAAGATACGGAGTAAAGCTTATCGCGCGGATGACGGCCAGCGAATTTCCTTCCCTAACGAAGAGAACAGTTTTCACATTCCGTTGACTATAAAGCAATGAACAACGCAAGCGACAATGTGTACGCGCTCGCCAACCTGACCAAACGCTATCCCAAGAAATATAGACCGGCCAACGACGACATCAGTTTCACAGTCGAAGCCGGCGAAATCTTCGGATTGCTGGGCGACAATGGTGCGGGCAAGAGTACGCTCGTCAAGCAGATGGCGAACCTGGTGCGTCCAAGCAGCGGCTCAGTGAAGCTATTCGGCACGCCTGTGGAGGAGGACCCCATGCTTGTACCGAGATTCGTAGGATACATGCCACAGTCGGGCCGGACACTCAACTCTCTTACCGTGGCTGAAGCAATTTACTTCACTGCACACCTGCGTGGACTAAGCCGCAGGGAAGCGCTCACTGAACGGGAGCGGCTCCTGCATGTCTGGCAACTGGAAGAGAGCCGGGATCAACTTTCTTCACGTCTATCCGGGGGGCAGCAGCGTCTCTTGCAACTTGCCGTGGCGATGGCGGGACAGCCGCCTGTTCTCATTCTCGACGAGCCGACAAATGAACTGGCACCCCAGCGGCGACGGCACGTATGGGAAACCTTGCGCGCGGAAAACCAAGAACTAGGCACGACCATCATATTCATAACGCACGATGCGATCGAGGCAGAAAAGATAATCCAACGGGTGGGCATCATGCGGGAAGGGCGTTTGGTGGCACTCGGAAAACTGCAGATTCTCAAAGGGCAAGTCGATCAACAGTTGCGCCTGGAGATACGTTTCCCTCCAGATACGCCCCCTGTCGTACCTGCCGATTTTTCCCGCGTCGAGCTTTCTCCGGGTCATTGGCTGATAAGGCTTGACCGACGCCAAGTCGAGACCATTCTTGCAGTACTGAATCAGTCACAACTTGAGGACTTTCAACTCAAGTCGGCAACGTTGGAAGATCTCTATCTGCGTTACAACAAATGAAGAAACGATCGCCGCATCCACTATACATCCAACTCTACGATCTGTTTCTGATAGAGCTTTGCAACTGGCGTTGGGGATGGCGCAACCTCATTCTGACAGGGACGGTCCTGCCTATCTTCGGAATGATTCTTCTCGGCTCGTTTGCCCGTGAACTGGGGGCTGAAGCGCTCTCCTACGTCCTAGTGGGAAATCTTGTCATGGCTCTGCTCTTCGAACACAAAGGAAAGTTGATCAGCCATTTCTCTTACATGAAGGCGGCCGGCAGCTTGGACTATTTCGCTACTTTGCCTGTAAGCAAGTTCTTGTTGATTCTGGCAGCATTCGCAGCTTTTTTTCTCCTATTCTTGCCCTCTCTGCTTGTCACCCTCCTTGGAGGCGCATGGCTCCTGGGCCTGCACATTCTTCCTCATCCGCTGGCAGTGTTGGTCGTCCCGCTTTGCGCGCTGCCTCTGGCGGGACTCGGTGCACTGCTAGGCGTCAGCTTTCGCACGCCGGAAGAGGCGATGGCCACCGGACGTCTATTGACAATTGTCATGCTGGCGACCGGGCCTGTGTTTATTCCCCCCGATCGCCTTCCTGATTGGCTGGTCTGGCTTGGGTTTTGCAGCCCTGCAACCTACGCTGCCTCAGCCTTGCGCCAAGTACTGCTCGGCCCTATTACGCAACGGCTACTCCTGGATGTCGCCGCTCTGGCGGCCTTCGTTGTTCTCAGCTTTTGGGTGGTAGATCGACTGATGGAATGGCGAGAGAATTGAAAGCATTCCAGTGCCCGTTCCCACCTTTCGTATTTCGTGATGCGTAGAGCGATCCCAGCGATATGCGCATTCGTTGATAGTCGCTCTCGGCCAGGTAAGCGCCTGCCCACCATCCCATAGCGCTCCTGAGCGTGTGGCTTTACGGATTCATGACGGGCGTGCGTTCATGCCGCAAGCTGGTGACGGACTGTCGTGACCAGATACCGTACCTGTGGTTGACCGGATGGCAGCACCCCGACCACAACACGCAGGGGCGGTTCTATAGGAAGCACCGTTCAGATATGAGGAAGCTGTTCGAGCGCACGGTGCGCACGGCGGTGACGATGGGATTGTTGGACCTGGCCGTGCAGGCGGTCGATGGTACAAAGATGGTCGCCAACGCCTCCAAGGACAGGGTCTATGACGCCGAAGAGTTGCGTGTCTTGTTGGGTCGGTTGGACAAGACTATACCCGAGCTTGAGGCCCAGAACGAAGCGGGCTTGCGAGTCACGCCCAACAGCTCGGCATTCTCCCAAGTAGCCATCCACTGACAGAAGTCATCGACATGACAGAACATAGCTCGAGTATACTCAGCACTGAGCCCCTTTCTTTTCTGGAGAATTATGGTTGCAGACCTTCTATTCTACCAGCTTGGTAAGGTGCTCACTTACCCCGAATTCAGGTTACTTAGGTACATAAGCCCCATTTGAAGACATCATTTGGACAAAACCTATGAAACTCTCTAAAGGACATAAGGAATGCAAGAAATGTGGGAAAATTTTTGAATACGAACACTCTTACATCAAGAATTGCCAATCGTGCCGAAATGCCAAACCAACTAACCTTCGCCACCACTTGCCAGACCTAATGTCAGACCAGAAAGGAGTTTGCCCTCTTTGCAACAAATTGTTGCCTCTTGAGATTTCAGCGGAAGTCCACGTAGACCATATCGTTCCGAAACATCATGGCGGAACTGATGATTACAGCAACTTGCAGGCAACTCATTGCGACTGCAATAAGGCAAAGAATACGTCGATGCCTTAAAGCAGTAATCAAAAGGGAAGTCTTTCCAAAGAACCTGAACCACTGTCGGTCCAATTCGGCACATCGCCGCTTGCTACTCTGGAGACTTGGTTCAATCTAAGGGACCTTCTATTGGGGCTCGTTGACTTTTCAATGAAGCAGGCAAGATCCGGACAATCGAAAGCGGAGAAGTGGCGGATCAGACGATATCTGGCCGTGCGTCAGGGGTCCGGCGCTCTTTCGTTTCTCATATAGATCCCAAATGAGTCCACGAGCTTGCAAGTATCAATAGAGCGCGTGAGACGCCGGCGATGTCAGGCTGCGGCCCGTGCGAAAACTCTTGGTTTCAAGTGGAAATCACATGAATTTCCTGTCATCAAATAATTGTAATATCATTACAGATAAACGCTGTTCTGTCTCTTGAAAATATTTTCTCGCAAACGCTCGTAAACGCTCGTGGATCTCTCGTAAACGCTTGTACGAGCGTTTACCTGTTCACGTGCGAACGCCCGACCTGTGTTCAGGGGACGCCCAACCCGGCTTTTTCGTGCAGTTACACCGATTTTGTGTCTCTTCAGCCCGCTTAGAAACCACGCCTTTTCACCGAACGCCGCCGGAAGATCTTGCCTTCTCGACACACCTTGAAAATGTCAACGTGCCCTGGTCATTCAACAGTGTGCAGTGGGCGACCGCCCCTATATCGAAATAAACATTCTGGAAGCAGGAACCGAGCTCAGAGGGCGACCCCTAACCTTCTCCCGGCAGACCCCCAATAACAAGCTCGCCGAGCAAGGACCCATTTTGAGGAGACGCCAATCGCAATGACCATGCACCTCTCCGATGTCCGCCGCCTTACGCCCATCACCCAAGAGTACGCCTACTTCCAGAGCAGCGGCTTCTCGCCGAAGATGGAGCCGGTGATCGAGGAAACCAATCGCTGGGCGCACTTCCAGAATTCCGGTGGCGCCGCGCCGGGCATTCACGAAAAAATGTTGGACGGATTCGAGGCGACGCGCGACAAAGTCGCGCAGTCGATGAACGCCGACAGCGACGAGATCGTGTTGGGCGAGAACACGACGATTGGCATCAACATCGTCGCCAACGGCATCAACTGGCAGGCCGGTGACAACGTAATCCTCAGCGACAAAGAGCATCCGGGCAATCGCATCACCTGGTACAGCCATGTCCGCCGTTACGGCATCGAACTGCGCTTTCTCGAAGTCGTCCACGATGAAGAGCAGATGCTTGAACAGTTTGAGCGCCTGCTCGACGAACGCACGCGGGTCGTTTCGATAAGCCATGTTTGCCGCCGCACCGGCCAGAGGCTGCCTGCGCGGGCCCTCGTCGACTTCGCGCACGATAGGGACATCCCGGTCCTCCTGGACGGCGCACAGGCCTACGGCGCGGTCCCCGTCGACATGCGCGCCCTGGACTGCGATTTCTACGCCTTCAGCGGACACAAGTACATCATGGCCCCGCAGGGCACCGGCGGCTTCTTCGTGCGCCGCGACCGGATTCCCTGGATCCAGCCCAGCTGGATCGGCTCCCACTCGCAGAAGGACTTTGACCTCGTGGGCGGCCTCACTTTGCTGGATGAAGCCAAACGGTTCGAGTTCGGCACACGCAATTTGGCCGACCAGATCGGCTTTGGTAAGGCGCTCGACTATTGGTCAGAAATCGGTTGGGAGAATGTGTTCTCGTATATCGCCGGTTACACCAACCGCATGAAGTCCTCGCTCCGGGATGTGCCGGGGCTGACTCTGCACACGCCTGTTCCTTACGATAAATCGTCGGGCATCGTTACTTTCAGTCTCGGTGGCTACAGTTCGGCGGAAATCCTGGAACACCTGAAAGAGAGAAAGGTCCTGGTCGCCCCGTTGGAATTGGACGGCTCCATGATCCGCGTATCCACTCACGTCTTCAACAACGAAGACGATCTGGAACGGCTGGTCACGGGTCTGCGGGCTATGGCCTGACCGGTCGGCCTAACGCCTTAGCTCTGTCCTGTCCAAACCGGGTTGAGCCGCGATTCCGCTCGAGTCAACCCTTGCGAAGTCGCCGAGCCAAAGGAACCTGCGCGCCAGGCCCTCAATTTCTTGACCGACCCAATTGATGGCTGTATACTTTGCGCAGCTCTACGATTCCATCCAACAGTCAACAACCAAATATCTTCTCTTTACATCCGCCTAGCAAGGAGGACCAACGTTATGAAGAGATTCGCCCCGATTGTCGCGTTTTTGGCAGTTCTCATTATGGTGACGGGCTGTGTTGCGCCCGCCGCGCCGGCATCAGAAATGGCCGACGGAGATATGATGGAGGTCGTCAGCACTGGCGGCGTTGCATTGCCGGACGACGCCGCGCCTCTTGACAAGCAAGTGTTCCGCTCTGCCGGCATTGAAGGCAAGCACTTCGACACCATGCGCAATGAGTACGAAGGCTTCGCCTATGAGGCGACGATCGAACAGCTTGCCAAGATGGGCCCCGAAGGTGAATGGCACCCGGCCGCGGCCGACAGCTGGGAGTTGTCCGACGATGGCCGGACTTGGACCTTCCACCTGCGGCAGGACGCCAAGTGGAGCGACGGCGTTCCGGTGACCGCCGAGGACTGGGTCTACAGCTTCCGCCGCTATCTCAACCCCGAGATGGCCAACGTATACGCCTGGTTCCTCTTCGATCTTGAGAACGGCGAAGCCTACAATAAAGGCGAGGTCGACGTCGAAGAGCTGGGTGTCGAGCTGATAGACGACTACACCTTCTCGCTGACCACCAAGGTGCCGATCCCCTACTATATGTTCAAGATCAACTGGCACGCGGCGCCGGTTCCCCGCCATATGGTGGAAGAGCATGGTGACGACTGGGCCAACGATCCAGCTACAGCGCCCAGCAACGGTCCCTACCGCATTGCCGAGTGGAACCGCGGCAAAAACGTGATTTTCACGCCCAATCCGCACTACACGGGACCCTACCCGGCGACATTTGAACAACGGGTTCAGGTGATCATCCCCGAGGTCGGCGCGCCGCTGCTGCAGATGTATCAGGCCGGCGATATCGATGGCGGCGTCGGTGTGACAGGCGATGACCTGGTGCAGGTGCTTGCGGATCCGCAACTGAGCCAAGAGGCCTACATCAGTGTGATGAATCGCGGCGTCTATATATACATGAACCAGCGCACACCGCCCTTTGACAACATGCTGGTGCGCCAGGCGTTCGCGCACGCAGTAGACCGCACATCCCTGTGTGACAACGTAATGCGCGGAACCTGCATCCCGGCACACGGCTTCCTGCCCAAGGACTTCCCTTGCGAGCGCAACGACGATCCCGAACTGATTGCGTTCCAGAACTACGATCCTGAACTTGCTGCAGATCTGATGGCGCAGGCCGGCTACCCCGGCGGCGAGGGCTTCCCCGAGTTGACGATCTACACCAAGGAGGGTGAGTTCATCCGCGAGGCCGAGGCGATCCAGCGTATGCTGGCCGACAACCTGGGGGTTACACTCACGCCGCAGAACGTCGAGCGCGCCTACTATGTCGACCAGATGCGCAACGGCGAGTTGAAAGTCGCCCTCAATCGCTGGGGCGCGGACTTCATCGACCCAAGCAACTTCGTAGACTGGTGGGACGACCCCGCGGCCTCCTACTTCACAGGCTGGACGGACGAGGAGTACCGCAACTTGATCGACACGGCCCGCCCAATGGCTATGTCAACCGAACGCTGCGACCTCTACCACGATGCCCTCAAAATCCTGGCGCGTGATGCGATCGGCGTCTTCGTAATGAACCCGGTACAGGCTGTTCTTTACAAGGATTACGTGTCCGGTCTGACCCTCACCGACGACGGCACACTTGGCGTCTACAACATGATGCTCCTGGATAGCGCCTATATTACAGAGTAGTAATTCGGACTGGAGGAGTGAGAGGAGCTGTGCCATTCTCACTCCTCCAGGTCTGACCAATTTGTCCGCCGTCAAGACGAATCCGTGAGCTTTGCATGACCAGCTGCCTTTATCTCTCCTCTCAGTAGACGGAGGCCCGGATGGCGCGCTATGTGCTGGGACGCTTCGCTGGCATCATTGGCGTCCTGTTTATCGTATCGATCATGATCTTTCTCATGATCCACTCTATTCCGGGCGGCCCGTTCGACGCCATGCCGACGACATCCGAGTTCAGAGAGATCCCTGAACACATCCGCGAGAAGTTGATGGCCAAATACGGCCTTGACAAACCGCTGTATGTGCAGTATTTCCGCTACATGTGGGCCGCGCTGCGCGGCGACTTTGGCATCTCCTTCCGCTATGGGGAGCCGGTCACGGATTTTATCAGCCGGTCCTGGCCCGCAACGGCGCAACTGGGACTGTCGGCGATGGCGATTGGAATACCGATCGGCATTGGTCTGGGAATTCTGGCCGCGCTGCGTCCCAATACCTGGTTGGACTATCTCACCAACGTCGTCGTAATCACAACCTTTGTCACCCCAGTCTTTGTTGTCGCCATTATGAGCATCATCATTTTCGCGGTGGTTTTGCGCTGGCTGCCTTCCGGCGGTTGGGGAGAACCCAATCAGTGGATCCTGCCCACATTCGTCTATGCGCTCGGCCAGATTGGCGGCATGGCCCGCTTCACGCGTTCCAGCATGGTGGACGCGATGCAGGCGGAGTATGTGCGCACTGCTAGGGCCAAGGGGCTGCGGGAACGGGCGGTGGTGATGCGCCATGCTTTCCGCGCGGCGTCGCTGCCACTGATCACACTATTGGGGCCGATGATAGTCAACCTGTTGCTGGGTTCGTTCTTCATTGAAGCGATTTTCCGCATACCAGGCATCGGCGGTCAAATTACCCTGGCCCTCTACAATCGGGATTACCCTGTGATCATGGCGCTGATCCTGCTGTGGACCTTGGCCATCGCCATCGCCTACCTCGTGACCGACCTGCTCTACGGCGTAGTCGATCCGCGCATACGCGTCGGCGGCGGAATGTAAGACGCGGCTACGCTCGCAATTGGCGCGAAGGAGATCTACCATTTCCACCTCTCCAGCGAAGCAGAATGGCAACCCCCACAGCGCCGCCGCGCAGGCTGCTGCTCTGGCCCTCGACCTGAACTCGCGGCCTCGAAATCTGTGGGGGGACGCGGCCAGGCGATTTTCACGCAATCTGCTGGCCATGATTTCTCTGGCTTTCGTCCTGCTTCTCGTCTTCCTGGCCCTGTTCGCCAACGTGCTGGCGCCGGAGGGCTATGACTACCAGCAGTACGACAAGACGTGGCTCTTCCCCTCGCTTGAACATCCGATGGGTACGGACCCCTTCGGACGCGACATTCTTACGCGCGTCATCTACGGCGCTCGCATTTCGCTGGCAATTGGCTTTATCAGCAACTTCATCGCCCTTGCCATCGGCCTCCCCTATGGGGCGGCGGCGGCTTGGTACGGCGGCGCGGTCGACTTTGTTCTCATTCGCATCATTGAAATCATCAACTCCGTTCCCAATCTGTTGCTGGGCATCTTGATCATCAGCGTTTTAGGGCCGGGCTTTCGCAACGTCCTTTTTGTCTTCGCCGTCACCGGTTGGATGGGCATTGCACGCCTGGTGCGGGGGCAGTTCCTCTCTTTGCGAGAACAGGACTATGTTCTGGCCGCGACCTGTATTGGGGTGCCCAACTATCGCATCATCATCCGACATTTGCTGCCGAACACACTGTCCCCCATCATTGTCAGCGTGACATTGGGCATCCCCGGCGCGATTCTGGGCGAATCCGGGTTGAGCTTTCTGGGGATTGGCATAAACCCACCGCTTCCCAGTTGGGGGCGTATGCTCAATGACTATCTCAGCGCGATCCAATCGCATTGGTATCTGGCCTTTTTCCCCGGGTTGATGATCGCGCTGGCCATGTATGCTTTTACGCTGATGGGAGATGGGCTTCAGGATGCTCTGGACCCGACCAAATAAGGGTTCCGAGACCATCTTTTCGCCCCGGATTCTCTCGTCTCACCACTGCTAAACCCATAAACTCTTCAACGTGCGGGTGATTTAGTGGACAACAACCGTGAAGAGGCGGAGATCTCCACGCTCGGCCAACTGCGCGCCGATATACCTCTCGCGAGCGACTACATTTATCTGAACAGTTGCACCTTCGGGCCGGTCCTGCGGTCGGTCCAGCGCACTGTGGCGGACTCACTGCGAGAAGAAAACGACGAAATCATCGCGATTCGCGGAAAAGAGCCAGGCGCACGCTTTTATGAACGCGCTGAGAACGCCCGCCACCGCGTCGCGTCGCTTTTGGGCGTCCCTCCCGCGGATGTCGCATGGATCTACAATACAACGACCGTTTCGCGTCTGGCCATCATGAGCCTCGACTGGGAGGCGGGCGAGAGGCTGGCCGTGACGGACGCCGAACATCTCAGTACGCACAGTGCGGCGCGCGGCCTGTCCCAGAGTCGCGGTGTGGAGGTGACCACCGTTCCGACAGCCCAGCCCGGTGCATACGCTTACGAAGGACCGGCTTACTTTCTCGAGCAATTGGACCGAGAGCTCACATCGGAGCACCGCCTCCTCATCATGAGCCATGTCTCCAACATTGACGGACGCCGGCTGCCTGTTTCCGAAGCCGTGCGCCTCGCCAGGGACCGAGGCGTAAAGACGCTCGTTGACGCGGCCCAGTCCATTGGCATGTTTGATGTCAACGCGCAGGAGATCGGAGCCGAGTACTTGAGTGGCTCGGTCCACAAGTGGCTGATGGGCCCGCCCGGGATCGGCTTTCTGGTGATTTCCGAAGAGGGCAGGAGGAGATACAACCCGTATCTCCTCCCTCTCCCCACAGATGGCGACGGCCTCACTGACGGCAGCCGGATGCCGGCCGGGGCCCTTAACGAGTTGGGGACCGCCAACTATTCCCTGCGCATCGGCGCCGGCGAGAGTGTCAGGACGATGCAGCGTATCGGACTTGACACGATCGAGGAGCGCTGTCGTTCTTTGACCGCGCAGCTGCGCGCCGGCCTGCGCAATGTACCTGGAATTCGCGTTGCCAGCCCTGACGCGTGGGAGTTATCATCAAGCGTCACAACAGTACAACTGCACGGAGGGACGCCCGAACGCTGCCTTCAGCTTGTCGAACGACTGCTGGACGATTATCGTATTGTTGTAAAATACCGGCCGGAAATCTGCGGCGTCCGCATCGGCACCGCCGCGTTCAACACCTCTGAGGAAATTGACCAGTTCCTTACCGCAATCGACCACCTTGCTCCACAGGTCTGACCACACACGAGGACAACCGAAACGATCATGGCAGAGCCAAGCAACCGTACACCGATCATTTCCATCGACACGCCCACGCCCCCGCCCTACTGGGCCCTCCTGGAGTGGGAGCTGATCCGAAACCAGACTGCGGCCGTCGAGGAGTTCTACGCCCGCTATTTTGACGAGCGCGGCTATCTTCTTTGTGTACCCCGCTGGGGAGGAGATGACGGGCCGGATGACGCAGCCGAAAATCTGGCGGGATGGACCATGCTGCACGCGCTGGGCGCGCCCGACAATGTTCTGGAGCTCTATAAGAAGGGCTGGGAGGGACATCTCCGCCAGTACACTGAGGCCAAGACGGTAGAGGTGCCGTTTGCCCGCGACGGCATGTACTACAAAGAGTTTCCCGTCATGTTTGACTGGATGCACAACGGTGAGGGCTTCTCGGTTTTTTTCCTACAGCTGTTGTCGGACCCGTATAACCACCTGGCGCGCCAGCGTATGGAACGCTTTGCGGGATTCTATATGGGCACCGATCCTCAAGCACACAACTATGACCCTGAACACCGCGTCATTCGCAGCATGTTCAACGGCAGCCGAGGCCCAATGATGAGGAAGTCGACCGGCCTCGACTGGGCCGGCGATTCGCTTGAAATCGAAGGGCGCTTCAAGCCTGGTCATGGTGAACGCAACTACGCCGAAATGTTAGCCCACTTTGAGGAGTACAATGACGTGGCCGGCGACCACCCGCTCAATCTGTCGACCACGACGCTGGCCTTCAACGCCTACATGCAGACCGGCGATGCCAAGTACAAGGACTGGTTGGTCGATTACATCGATGCGTGGCGCCAGCGCACTGCTGACAACAACGGGATAGTGCCCACCAATATCGGGCTGGACGGCAGCATCGGAGGCGCGTGTGACGGCAAATGGTACGGCGGCGTCTATGGTTGGGGCTTCACGGTAACGGTGCCGCAGACGGGTGAACTGGCGCACCGACCGTTCTTTTTGAACCGTGTGCACTACGGCTTTGGCAACCGGCTTCTGATGACAGGAGACCAGGGTTATGTGGACACGTGGCGCGGCGTCATCGACAACGTAAACGCCAACAGTAAGACTGATGGAGGGCAGACGCTCTACCCCCACATGCACGGGGACGACGGCTGGTACGACTTCACGCCGGAACCGTTCAACACCGGCGCGTTGGAGGTCTACTACTGGTCGATGGACAGAGGCGACCTGGCACGCGTTCAGGACAACGAGTGGGTCAGTTTCCTGGAAGGGAAGAATCCTGGCTATCCCGTCGCGGCGCTGCAGGAGGACTTGAATGAGGTACGGGAGCGCATCGGCAAGGTGCGCGCTGACAGCTCTTCGCCGGATACGCGCATGTCCGACGACATGAACGGCTTCAACCCCGCGATGGTGAGCCGGTTAACCGAACTGATGCTGGGGGGTCTGCCCACGGAACGGATGGGATTCCCTCTCCACTGCCGCGTAAGGTACTTCGATCCGACGCGGCAAAGGGCCGGCATTCAGGAAGACGTTGGCGCGCTGGTCGAAGACATGGGCGCCGACGAGATGACGCTGACGCTGGTCAATACCGACCAGCTAAAGTCGCGCACTGTTGTCGTCCAGGGGGGCGCTTACGGCGAGCACCGGTTCGAGAGCGTAGTCCACAACGGAGAAACGACCGCCATTGATGGCGACAGCTTTACCGTGCGGCTAGGTCCGGGCTGCGGCAGCAGACTTCAGATTCGGATGACTCGGTATGCCAACAGGCCAACTTGCTTGTTTCCCTGGGACAGGTAGACAGTTCAGAATTACAGCCAAGTGGATTTTGTCAGACATCGTTCTCTCAACTGAATCTGCTGGCGCGTGCTATACCCTCTAAGCTAGCAAGGAAAATCGAATGGCCAGCGAGAGTAAACCCAATGTCCTAGTTTTTCTGTGTGACCAGCTGCGCATCGATCTCCTGTCCTGCTATGCCGATACAATCGTACGAACCCCGAACATTTCTGCCCTGGCGCAGGATTCCTGTGTTTTCGAGCGGGCCTATACGCCCTGTGCTATCTGCTCGCCAGCCCGCGCCAGTCTGCTTACGGGGCTGTATCCTCATGGCCACCACATGTTTAACAATTCGACGCCCCACTATTCCTACTGCGAGCACTTGCGGCCCGGCGTAGCGATGATACAGGACTGGATCGACGCGGAGAGCGACTACGAGTCGGCCTGGTTTGGCAAGTGGCACGTCGGCCCGGCCCAGGACCTGTTTGACTCCCGCTTCCATCATACGCAGAAGCCTTACGAGGGCGGTCCCGAGTTTCTGAACAGTTCCCACTGGCACCCAAACACACGGATCGCGCCCCTGGTAGAAAGCGTCGGAGGCGGGACGGCGGGCACGCTGGACGTTGGGCTGGAAGGGTTCCCGGACGTTGTTGCGGCGCGTTACTCGCAGGCGTTTCTGCGCAACCGCGACGTGACGAGGCCCTTTTTCCTGACCTGTTCCTTTCCCGGGCCGCACAGCCCTTGGATGGTCCCAGACGAATGGGGTATTCGTTACGACCCGTATGACATCGAAATGTGGCCGAATCGTTATGACACCTTTGAGGGGAAACCGACTAACCAGAGAAAGCTGCGCCTGATGCAGGACGTTCGCGGGGAAGATCTCGTACAGTCCGCCGCGCGGCCGTTGCCTGATGGGACGGTCCGGCAGACGCAGGAGAGGAAGGATCAGGAGTTGAAGGAGTTGCTGGCCTGTTGTTTCTCCTATCTGGAACTGATAGACCAGATGGTAGGTGAAGTGGTGGCAACACTCAAGGAGGCTGGTTTGTACGAAAATACGGCCATTGTTTTCACCGCTGATCACGGCGATATGGCCGGGTCGCATGGCATGATGAACAAGGGCGCGTACATGTATGACGAGATATACCGGATACCCTTGATAGTCAAGGCGCCGGGGGCGCCGCAACCCAGCCGCAGCGAAGCGTTTGTGCATTTGATGGATGTAACCGCGACCTGTCTGCACTTGATGGCGGGGGACAGACAGGAGAGCATGATGGGGCAAGGCCTGCACGGCGAGTCGTTGCTTCCCCTCGTGCAGGGAAACGAAGACTGGGGCCGGGCAATGCACTACGCCGAATACCACGGGGACTGGTATGGTCACTACTCATCGCGTATGGTGACCGACGGCCGTTGGAAACTGGTGTGGAATCTGACCGATCTGTGCGAATTGTATGATCTGGAAAACGATCCCCACGAGTTAAGCAATGGCTTCTACGATCCTGGCAACGAAGCAGTGCGTGCCGCATACTTCGACCATTTGATGGCGGAGGCGCGGCGCACGGACGACGCGCAGCTGCGGCTACTGCTACCGCAAGTCGAAATTGCGGCGCAGGGAGCGGCCGCCCTCTGATTCCAACGAAGAGCAGGTTCCAGTAGAGTCGTCACTGCTCAGCAAGTGTACGCCTGTTCTTGCTCGACGGTGAATTCGTCAGAGACAATTTGTATGGCCAGCGCAAGCAAACCCAACGTCCTGATCTTCCTTTGTGACCAGTTGCGGATTGATCTGTTGAACTGTTACCGGGAGACGCTGGTGCGAACGCCGAACATCACGGAACTGGCCGGGGATTCCTGTCTGTTCGAACGGGCCTATACGCCCATCGCGATCTGCTCGCCGGCACGCGCCTGCCTCCTGACCGGGCTCTATCCCCATAGCCACCACATGTTTAACAATTCGACGCCGAGGTATTCTTATTGCGAGCACTTGCGGCCCGGCGTGGCGATGATACAGGACTGGATCGACGCGGAGAGCGACTACGAGTCGGCCTGGTTTGGCAAGTGGCACATAGGCCCGGCGCAGGACCTGTTCGACTCCCGATTTTACCATACGCAAGACGAGCCACACGAAGGCGGGCCCGTCTTTCTGGACACAACGAACTGGAACAATAAGAGGCAGATCGCCCCTCTTGTTCAGAGCGTGGGGCGCGGGGCCGCGGGCACGCTGGACGTGGGGATGGAGGGGTTTCCCGATGTGGCCGCGGCCCGCTACACTCAGAAATTTTTGCAAACGCGGGACAAGTCAAGGCCATTTTTCGCAACCTGCTCCTTCCCCGGTCCTCACTTTCCCTGGATGGTTCCGGAGGAGTGGGGCATACGCTACGATCCGGCTGACATTGAGATGTGGGGCAATCGCTATGACACTTTTGACGGAAAACCGATCAACCAGAGAAAGATACGCTTGTTTAACGAGGCAAGTGCCGGTGGTCTTTCCTCGGAGGAACAGGACCAGGAGTTGAAGGAGTTACTGGCGTGCTGCTTTACCTACATTGAATTGATCGACCGGATGGTGGGTGAGGTCGTTGCTACGCTCAGGCAGCAGGGCCTTTACAACGACACAGCCATCATCTTCACGGCGGATCATGGCGACATGGCCGGGTCCCACGGGCTGATGAATAAAGGCGCGAATATGTATGATGAAATCTACCGCATCCCCCTTCTGGTCAAGCCCCCGGGAACACCGCAGCCCAGCCGCAAAGAAGCATTTGTGCATTTGATGGATGTAACCGCGACCTGTCTGCACTTGATGGCAGGGGACAAACAGGAAAGCATGATGGGGCAAGGCCTACACGGGGAGTCGCTTCTTCCCCTCGTGCAGGGAAACGACGACTGGGGCCGGGCTATGCACTACGCCGAGTACCATGGCGACTGGTACGGTCATTACTCGGCGCGGATGGTTACCGACGGCCGCTGGAAGCTGGTGTGGAATCTGACCGACCTGTGTGAGCTGTACGACTTGGAAAACGATCCCTGCGAGTTGCGCAATCGCTTCTACGAACCAGGCCTGGAGTCCGTGCGAGCCGCCTACTTTGATTATCTGGTAGCGGAAGCGCAGCGAACGGGCGACGATCAGTTGCGGATGCTGAACCCGCAAGTCGAATCGGCGGCGCCGGGGGCAGCTTCCCTCCGAATCCATTGACAGGCAAGCGCCCGCACAGGGAAAACTGATTCATCACTATCCGACTGCATCCGACTGCGCTCCATCGACGACGAATACCTGAAAGGCGAGTTTCATGGCCGACCTGAGCAAACCCAATGTGCTGATCTTCCTCTGCGACCAGCTGCGGATCGATCTGTTGTCCTGCTACCAGGAGACACTGGTTCGAACACCGAACATCACCGCACTGGCCAACGATTCCTGCCTGTTTGAGCGGGCGTATACGCCGCTAGCGCTGTGCTCGCCCGCCAGAGCCAGCCTGCTCACGGGCCTCTACCCGCACGGGCACCACATGTTCAACAATTCGACGCCGCATTATTCCTACTGTGAACATCTGCGGCCGGACATGACGATGCTGCAGGACTGGGTCGACGATGAGGGCGAGTATGAGTCGGCCTGGTTCGGCAAGTGGCACATCGGTCCGGCGCAGGACCTGTTCGATTCCCGTTTCCATCATACGCACAGCGAACCTTACGAGGGCGGGCCCGTCTTTCTGGACAGCTCGCACTGGCACCCGAACACGCGCATCGCCCCCTTGGTTCAAAGTGTGGGGCGGGGCACGGCCGGCACGCTGGATGTGGGGATGGAGGGCTTTCCCGATGTCGTCGCGGCCCGCTACACGCAGGCGTTTCTGCGCACTCGGGACACGACGCGGCCTTTCTTCGCTACCTGTTCCTTCCCGGGTCCCCACTTTCCCTGGATGGTTCCGGAGGAGTGGGGCATTCGGTACGACCCGGCCCACATTGAGATGTGGCCCAACCGGTATGATACATTTGAGGGCAAGCCAATTAACCAGAGGAAGCTACGGCTGCTGAATGAGGCCAATGCAGGCGGCCTTTCCTCAGAAGAGCAGGACGCGGAGCTAAAGGAGTTGCTGGCCTGCTGCTTCTCCTACATTGAGCTGATCGACGAGATGGTCGGCCAAGTGGTGGCGACTCTGAAGGAACTCGGCCTGTATGACAGTACCGCCATCATATTCACGGCTGACCATGGCGATATGGCCGGGTCCCATGGGTTGATGAATAAGGGCGCGTACATGTATGACGAAACCTACCGCATTCCCATGCTTCTCAAGAGGCCCGGACAGAGGGAGGCAGCGCGCAGCCGCGCTTTTGTTCATCTGATGGATGTGACCGCCACCTGTCTGCAGTTGATGTCCGGCACGGCGCAGGAGAGTTTGGGGGGGCGGCAGTTGCACGGGCAGTCGCTCCTGCCTTTGGCGGCGGGTGAGGAGGCGTGGCCGCGTACCATGCATTACGCCCAATATCACGGCGACCCGTGGGGGCACTACTCCTCCCGCATGGTGACCGATGGGCGCTGGAAGCTGGTGTGGAACCTGACCGATCTGTGCGAGCTTTACGACCTGGAGAATGATCCCCACGAGTTGCATAACCGATTCTACGATCCTGCGTGTGAGAAAGCGCGCGCTGCCTGCTTCGACTATCTCCTGGCCGAGGCGCGGCGTACCGGGGACGCGCACGTGTTTCTGTTGAAGCCGGAACACGAACTGGCCATTCAGGGGATCCCTGTTCCTGGAAGCTCCTGACCGGCGAGCGTCGATGCTGCACGAGAGGCGCTGGAGAAGTCTTTCCGTTCTGCCTTGAATAATGAAGAGGACAAGCAGACCACAAGGAGGTCCGCGATGAAATTTGGTGTCTTTCTACCCAGCCACGGTCCGGCGAAGTCACCCCAGGCGGTGAAGCAGGTATCGCAGGCGGCAGAGAGCATGGGCTACGATTCACTGTGGGCCGCAGACCACGTTCTCGTCCACCAGAGGTTCGATGACTTCTGTATGATCGAGACCTTTGTCACGCTGGGTTACGTGGCCGCCGTTACAGAGTCCATCACATTGGGCACGACTGTACTGGTACTGCCGCAGCGCGACCCGATCTTGGCGGCCAAGCAGGCGGCCGCGGTCGACCAGTACTCAGATGGCCGCCTGATCCTTGGGATCGGCGTTGGATGGATGGATGACGAGTACCGTTACTTGCGGACAGACTTCAGTAAGCGCGGCCGCATGATGGATGAGTGGATGGATGTGATGCAAGTCCTGTGGAGCGAGGATGTACCCTCGTTCCAGGGCGAGTGGATCAACTTCGAGGAAAGCGCCTTTGAGCCGAAGCCGGCGCAAAATGGCGGTCCGCCATTCACGATTGGCGGGCTGAGCGACGCGGCCATCCGACGTGCGGCCACGAAGGCAAGTGGTTGGCATCCGATCCACATCGAGCCGGAGGAGGTCGCCGCCGGTGTCGCCAAGATGCATGCCTGGGCGAACGGCGAGCCGCGCACGGTCATATTCCATGCCCGCACCGAACTGGGTGATCAGGCGGACCCGGAAGTGTCCATTCTCAGGGGGTCAACGTCTGAGGTCAGTGATCGAATCGGGCGCTACGCCGAAGCCGGTGTTGAGCACATGTTGTTTGACTTCAACACCGCGCCGACGGGCGATGCGATTCAGAATCAGATGGAGAGGATCGCGTCTGACGTGTTTCCGGTCCATCAGACTTCTTGAACTATAGGAAGCTGCTGAACAGCTATCGCTCACAGGGAGTCTGAATCTTCGATTTCCGTCCAGCCACCGCTGTCCTTTGAGGCTTCCGCAGCCAGCCCGATCAGGGAAAGTTGGGCGACGGCGGGTGCGTCGGCAGGCAGTGGCCCGGCGCCTAGCACTTCTCTGAGATCGTTGACTTCGGCTGCGGTGGATTTGGATTCGGTCAGCGGCACGCCGGAAACGGCGTCGAGGAAAGCGGCGACGCACTCGTTCATGCCGGGCCAGCCGGCGCGCGGCTCGGATTCCGCCACGCGTTCCACCGTCCACTCGCTTTGCTGGCGCGTGCGTTGGCGCAGTTCGCCGGAGAAAAGGTCGACGATCAGGTCGCCGTCTTCCCCGTTAACTTCGACAGTCGTTTCCAGGTCGACAACGCAGCCCAGATTGACCTGTACCGTGCCCCAGACGCCGCCGTAATCGTAGAGCCCCTGGCACTGGCGCTGCGCGCGACCGGGCAGGTCGTCTCGTTCAAGGATCAGCACGCGAGAAGGGGTTGCGTCGAGGATACGATTGAGTGTGTCCACGTACCAGGGGGCGATGTGATTGAGCGTGCTCAGGTCGGCCTCCGGGTCGGCGTCCCAGCTTGATTGCAGTCGAACGGATGCGGTATGCACCTGTCCGATAAGGCCGCTGCGAACCCGCCTGGCCGCCTCGACGAAGACGGGTATGAAACCGATTTCGAGGTCGGCGTGGGTCACCTGCGACGCATCCACCAGCCGGGCAATCATTGGGCGGATGCGGTTTCTCCGGTTGGCGAGCGGCGGTTCATAGAAGATAGGGATGCCGGCGTCGAGCGCCGCGCCGATGGTTTGCTCATGGGCTGTGTCGGACACGGCGATGAAGACGGCGTCGACCGGGGGCCCGCTCAGCAGATCGCCGGCGTTGGAGAAGACCGCGACGTCGGGGCCGAGTTCGCTGCCGATGCGTTGCTGCGTGGCGGCGCTGGGCGCGGCGGCGGATACGATTCGGGCGCGGCCGTCGCGGCGCAGCGCGGGCAGGTAGGCCATCCGGGTCCAGTTGCCATAGCCGATGAAACCGATGCGCAAGGTCATTGCTGTCCCTTTCTTTGTGCCATTAAGCAGTCTCAGTACAACGGATCGGGCCAGCGCAGGTAGGCGAGGGCGCCAGCCAGTCTTTCAAAGTCCACCTCGGTCAAATCGTCCCGATAGGGAAGCGCCTTCTGGATAGCCTCAGGTTGGCCGGCATAACGGCTGACGACTTTTTCTGCGTTGATTTGGGCGTCGCCATACTGCAGGACGAGCACACAGCAGCAGGCGTAGCCGTGTTGGCCGGCATACCATGAACCTGTGTCAATCAGACGGATGACCTGGTCTCGATTGCGGTCGAAGTTGGTAAACTCGCTCACGCCTGCCTGACATCTGGCCTCTACGAATATGACAGCGCTTTGTCCGAGCTTGATCATCAGGTCTGGTTCCGAGTCCGCTTCTGCCTTTGGCCGGCTGGGCGGCGCAGGAAGCCTTGGCCAGAATTCAAGAGTCGCCGCGGGGATGTCTTTGAATACCTGTGGCGGCACAGCAGCAAAAAAGGACTGACGCAGGACTTGGGTCAGGACGCGGGTTCTCTGCGGCTCGTCGTTGAGCAGCGGGCTGAAGTAGTACCAGGTGCGGGCATCCTCCGAGTTTTCGCTGAGGATTTTGGGCAGGCCTTCTGCAATCCTTGGCGGGAATCTCTCGGCCATCTTGGCCCGCAATGCCATGTGCGCCGTGTCGGTTTGTTTAAGTAAAGGATGATCCTCCGGCCTTTTCCAGACCCTGGCCCCGGAGGCGCTGACGATGAATTCGCTCATGGTGTCGCCTGGTTCGCTGTAGGGGAGTTAAGCAAGGTTGCATGTTCATTCCGCATAGATGTCGGTGCAATCTATTTTACGGTTTCCGTCGTGTCTTGACAATTTGGGGGGCCTTGCAGGGCAATCGCATCTAAATCTGTAGGCCGATTCAGTTGAAATTGTGGCCAGAAGAAAGCGAGAATAAGTGGAAATCACCCTGCGCTTACTGAATATCGACGGGAAGACGCCGCGGATCAGGCCCTCAGTCGGCGAGA
>JAJDZJ010000192.1 GCA_022824685.1 Caldilineaceae bacterium | reverse complement strand
ATCAGGCCCTCAGTCGGCGTGATAAGTTAAATTCTCCGTCTACGTGCCATCTTTCGTACATTTCCCTGTGTCTTACCCCGACCTGGAAGAGTATTCGGCTGCATTTCGATGTTCTGACCCAATTTAGATGCAATCGCCCTGGGAATTGCTGGCGATGGAACTCACGCCCGGCAATGTTGATGACCACAAACCGGTTCCACAGATGGCCAGGAATCTGTGGGGCAAGCTGGTTGGCGATCGTGGCTATATCTCACAACGACTCTTTGAGCAACTCTATCAACAGGGGCTGCAACTGATCACCCCCCTGCGCAAAAACATGAAGAACCGGCTGGTTGCGCTCGAAGACAGGCTGCTGACACGGAAACGCTCGCTGATTGTGACCATCAACGATCAACTCAAGAACGTTTCACAGATTGTCCATTCCCGTCATCGCAGCCCGCTCAACTTTCTCGTCAATCTCACTGCTGGTCTGATTGCCTACACCTGGCAGAACAAGAAGCCTTCTATCCAACTCTCGCACAAGGATATGGCACTCTTACCTGCTGTCATCTAACCCCGAACTGAGGTTTAATAGACGGGTCAGTCCCACATCCGCTCCTGATATGGCTTGTCTCGAAGATGCAGGATGTTGGCATGTTCCCGCACCTCCGCTAGTTCGGGGATACGTTTGTCTTGATCCTCTACTGAGATGACGCTTCATCGCTATTCCGACATCGAATCGAGCGCGGCGCCGATGGCGTCGACGATCTGATCGACCTCGTCTTCGCTGATGACCAGCGGCGGCGAAAAGGCCAGGCTGCCGTTCAGGGCCCGCGTACGCACGCCGCGCGCCGCGGTCGCATTCTGCAGGCTCATCGCCAGTTCAGTGTCCGGCTCCCTGGTCTCCTGGTCCTTGACGAATTCGACGGCGCAAAGGAGACCCTGGCCGCGCACGTCGCCCACGTTGCCGAACTCGCTCAACCTGGCCAGCCCGCTGCGCAGCCGCTCGCCCATCTCCGCCGAACGTTCGGCCAGCTTCTCATCCTCAAGAATGGCGACGTTGCGCAGGCCGACCGCGCAGGAGGCGGCGTGCCCGGAATAGGTGAAGCCGTGCAGCCAGGCCTCGTCCTGCGGCGCGCTGTTCATGGCGTCGAGGATGCGGTCGTTGATCTGGATGCCGCCCAGCGGCAGGTAGCCGCTCGTGATGCCTTTGGCGAATGCGAGGATATCCGGTTCGATGCCGTAGCGGTTGAGCGCGAACATCTCGCCGGTGCGCCCGAAGCCGCAGATCACCTCGTCGGCGATCAGCAGAACGTCGTGCTTGTCGCAGATGGCGCGCACGAGGGGGAAGTAGTCCTCCGGCGGCACGAAAACGCCGCCCACGCCCTGCACCGGCTCGGCAATCAACGCGGCTACGGTTTCCGGCCCTTCGCGGAGGATCGTCTCCTCCAGATCGCGCGCCGCGGCCTCGCCAACCGTCTCGCCCTCCCGCAGGTCGCCCTCGTAGCGGTAGGGATGGGGCGCGTGGCAGTAGACGAAGTTGGGCACCAGCGGACCGAACATCTTGTGGTAGCGGGGCACGCTCGTGGCGCTGGTGGTGGCGAGCGTGATGCCGTGATAGGACTCGCGGCGGGAGATGACCTTGACCTTGTCCGGCTGCCCCTCCCGCTTCCAGAAATAGCGGGCGGTCTTGAACGCGGTGTCGTTGCTTTCCGAGCCGCCGCAGGTGAAGAAGGTCGTCTTGAGGCTGGGGTAGGCGTAGCCGGAGAGCTTGTAGGCCAGCTCGCTGGCGGGCAGGTTGGTCATGCCGGCAAAATTGGAGGTATAGGCCAGATCTTGCATCTGCGCATAGGCGGCCTCCGCCAGTTCCTTACGGCCATAGCCGACATTCACATTCCAGAGACCGGCCATCGCGTCCAGGATCTTGCGGCCGTCGGTGGTGTAAAGCCAGACGCCCTCGGCGCGCTCAACGATGATCGGATTCTCGGTTTGGGAAGGGTGGTGCAGAGGGTGAAGCTGTCGTCTATCCTGTTCGAGCAAAGATGGCTTTTCCTGTATAACTGCCATGGGTTTCTCCTTGGGCGATGCTGTTTGCCTACCTCAAGCCGTTGCGCCGTTGGCAAACGGCGTCAGATGGCGGGTGAAGTGGGTGTTCAGCACCTTTTCGTAGGCTTCCTCGTGGTCGGCGATCAGGCCGTGAATCTGCGGGCCGAAGCGGTCCAGATTGGAGCCGAATGTCACGTGCAGCAGCTGGCGGGCGTCGAACTGCTCGAGCAACCCCGGCAACTCTGCGTCGGACAGGTCGGCGTTGGCGGGCACCTTGTCCGGCTGGCAGTCGAGAAAGTAGGTTTTGCGATCGTTTTCGAAGCGGGCGCGCGAGTAGTCGAGAATCTGGCGGAAGAGAGCTGTGTCAAGGTCGGCGATGACGCGCAGCGCCTCCAGATAGCTGGTGCCTGCCGTCTTGACATGCACCCGGTCCTCGGCATACTTGGCGACCAGCGGGTAGATGCTGAACTTGTCGGAGCCGGTATGCACGCTCAGCTTGTAGGCGTCGAAATGCTTCAGAATGGCAGCGTGCTTGATCAGCTCCGCTTCGAACGGGGCCGTGTCGCCGATGTAGTCGACGCCCTTCTGAAACTTGCCGACAAAGCGGGGCGCGAGGCTGACGACCGGCAGATCCCGGCGCAACAGTTCATGCGCCATGAAGTAGTGCTCGTAGATCGATGTGGGCGTCTCGGTCTCGTCCACCGACATCTCCAGATCATAGCGCGTTCCGCCCATCTGTTGATCGAGCGCGGCCGCGATATCCAGCGTGTGAACGATGGCGCGTCCGTACTTTGCCAGCGCCCGCAGCAGGCGCTCTTCGCTGAAGGTCAGCGTCAGCCCCGCCAGTTCGATGGGGGCGGCCAGATAGTCGGCGCGCAGCGCGGCCAAATCTGTGTCGAGCCGCGCCCAGGGCAGCGCCTCGATCTTGGCGCGCAACGCCGGCAGCGAGTCGGTCTCGGCCTCATTGTCGACATGGTCGCTGGGGTCGATCGTGTAGAAGGTATAGCCGGCCGCGACGAACGCCGGCAGGTCGCTGACCAGCTTCACATGGTCTGCGTCCGCGCCCCAGGGGTCGCGCCAGCCCATCTGCGCCACGCCCCACATGGCGTCATCCACCACCTCCTGCGGCGTGCGCCCGATGCGGTCGTTCTCACGCACCGACTGCTGCGCGAAGATCGGCGCGATGCCGGTGCCCTCGACCGAGCGGATGTGGCCTGGCGTGGCCGCGCCCAACCGGTCGCCGAAGCCGAAGGAGGTCTCCACGCCCAGCGGTACAGGATTCAACCACGCCAGGCGGTCGCGCAGCGCGGCCGCGTTTTCCGCGGTCAGCGGGCAGACCAGCATCCCGTTCGCCGTCTCGCCGCTGAAACCGGTGGTCTCGCCCTGCACGCACAGCCTCTTCGCCCTGCCGGCGCGCGCCAGCGCGTAGGTGGTTCCTTTATGCTCGATAACCGATTGAGGGTACTGTTTCAACTGTGTCATTGTACGGCTTTCCACAAGCAGTTTATCTGATTCCTGTCAGGGGCGTGCCCGGCATTATGACTCCCGGTCAGGCAGAACGCGCTCAGAGCGTAGGTCCCGTTGCCAGGCAACAGGGTCGGAAATCTCGGAAAAAGTTCCTCTCTGGGCAAGCTCTGCCAAGATCTCTGCCATCAATCGTCCTCGATTGGACGGAGTTACGGAATCTGGTTCCTCAAAGAAAGTAATATAGACTTGCGCGGCGTCTATTCTTTCAGCAATGTGTTCAAGCCACTCTATCTGATTGTCGTGAAGGACTGCCTTGTACGTGCGCATATGCCCCCACCTATGCACTGCGGTGAACAGCGTACTGTCCACAAACCGATACCGCGAACCAGCGGTTCCGTATCCCTTGCCGCCACGTCATTAGAAGGCTAGAATACACGAGAAGCAGATTCTGCGCTACTCACAGGGGCGCCGAACCCGCAACGTTCACAGCCGGTGACGGCAACAGGAGTCACCGGAAATTCCAGGCAAAAACGGGTGCTGACAATGCAAATCCATCTCCAATACGGCCGCGACGGACTGACCGCCGAGGTGCCCACCGACAACGCCACGATCATCCGCCCGCGCTTTGTCGAAGGGCTGCCGGACGAGCAGGCAGCGTTTCAGGACGCGGCGCGGCGGCCCAACGGCGCGCGCCCCCTGGCGGAAGCGGTCGGCGCCCAGGAGCGCGTCGCAATCGTCATCGCTGACGGCACCCGTCCGCTGCCCTCGGCGCGGCTGCTGCCCTGGATCCTCGCGGAGCTGGCGCACGTGCCGGAGGAGAATGTCACCATCGTTGTCGGCACGGGAACGCACCGCCCCAACACCGCGGAGGAGCTTGCGGAGATCGTCGGCGCGGAGGTCTACCGGCGGCTGCGCGTGCTCAACCACAACGCCTACGACGAAGAGAGTATGACCGTCGTGCGCCCTGGGCAGGACGGGCGCGGCCCGCTGATGATGAACCGGGAGTACGCGGAGGCCGACCGGCGCATCCTCGTCGGCTTCATCGAGCCGCACTTCATGGCCGGCTTTTCGGGCGGCTACAAGGCCGCCTTCCCCGGCGTGGCCGACCTGGCCTCGATCATGCACTATCACCGCGCCGAGATGATCGGCCATCCGCAGAGCAAGTGGGGCGTGCTGGAAGGCAACCCGACCCAGGAGCAGATCCGGGCCAACGCATCGGTGCTGCCGGTCGATTTTCTGGTGAATGTCACCCTCAATCACCAGCGGCAGATCACCCAGTTCTTCTGCGGCGACGTCATCACCGCGCACGAAGAGGGCTGCCGCTATGCAAAGGAGACGGCGATGGCTGCCGTCGACCGCAGCTTTCCGCTTGTGATCACCACCAACAGCGGCTTCCCCCTCGACCAGAACCTCTACCAGTCGGTGAAGGGGATGTGCGCCGCGGCCGAGATCATCGAGGACGACGGCGAGATGATCGTGGCCGCGCGCTGCAATGACGGCTTCCCCGCGCACGGCAACTTTACCAAGCTGCTCTATGAGCACAGCTCGCCGCAGGCTATGCTGGAGACGATCTTCCGTCCCGGCTTTCACATGCTGGATCAGTGGCAGGCGCAGAAGTTCGCCGAGGTGGCGCTGCGTGCGCAGGTGGCGATATACAGCGAGTTGGAGCCGGACGCGGTGGCCCGCGCCGGCCTCACCCCCGTCGCCGACCTGAACGAACACATCAGCACAGCCGTCGCGGACCTGGGGCCCGGCGCGCCAATCGCGGTTCTGCCGGAAGGACCGATGACGATTCCGTATCTGGTATAGACGCGGCGGTCACTCCAGCAGCGCTTCGTTCAGGCGCACGCCAAAGCCGGGCGCGTCGCTGGGGGTCAGGAAGCCGTCCACCGGCTGCGGTTCGTCCAGCCACAGCTGCTCATGCGTCCTGTGCCGGTTGCCCAGCACCAGTTCGCCCAGTTCCTCGCACGCCGTTCCCGCGATAACGTGCAGCCCCCACGGCTCCCCGCCGCGGTGCAGGATCACGGTGGCGCCGGCCTCTTGCGCCTGCGCAATGATGCGCCGCGTCGCGGTGATGCCCCCGCACCAGGTCACGTCCGGCTGCCAGATGTCGAGCGCGCCGGCCCGGGCGATGTCGGCGAAGCGGTGGTGGGTGAAGTCGTGCTCGCCCCCTGCCAGCTGGATCGGCTTGATCTGCGGCCGCAGCGCGGCCAGCCCGTCCAGGTTGTCCGGCGTCAGCACGTCCTCGAACCAGTAAACGTCGTACGACGCCAGCGTGCGCGCCATCTCTCGCGTCGTCGCGGCATCCCAGGCCATGTAACAGTCGAACATGAGCAGCGCGTCCGCGCCCAGATGGCCCCGTGATTCTTCCGCCGCGGCCGCGGCCCGCTCGAAGGCGGAGGCGTCGCGGAACCGGCCAAAGGGAATCTTCTGCGCGGTGAACCCGCTCTCCGCGAACCATTCCGGATCATCGCCCGAAGCATAGGCGCGGATGCGGGGCGCAGACGCGCCGCCCAGCAGCGCGTAAACCGGCTGCCGCTCGGCCCTGCCGAGAAGGTCCCACAGGGCGAGGTCGATGCCGCTGAGCGCCATGATGGCGATGCCGCCGCGCCCGTATGGGATCGAGGCCGCGTACAGCTTGTCCCACAGGCGTTCGATGTCGGCGGGGCTGTCGCAGGTCTCGTCCAGCAGCAGCTCGCGCAGGTGGCGGTTGACCACCTCCACCGCGGCCACACCGCCGCCGCCATAGCCGAAGCCGCTGACGCCGACATCGGTTTCGACCCGCACGACGATCTGCCACAGGTAAGGGCGCCAGCCGCCCAGGGATTGGCGGTAGTTGGGGTAAATGGCGCGGATGTCGGTGATTTTCATGGGGATGTTTTGCCTATGTGATCTGTGAGAAGAGGTAGCGCACGACTGCCCAGACATGAGGGCATCCAAGTGCAGGGACCTCAGGGCTTGTCAAGGGCGCGTTCGTGTGGTTATACTACCCCGGCCATAATTGGACGCGTCCGAAATCCTTCTCTAGAAACTGTCGATAAAGAGCAGAAGCGAATCTGTAAATGTCTATTGCTTTCGAAAGTCCGCCGATCAACGAAGTCGTTGTATCCACGTACTTTAATCCGCAGTTGTCAGACTTTCGCGGTGAGCATGTCGGCCTCTTCTGGGAAAAAATCAGAGAGGATTATCCTGTCGCACGCCAGCAACCTCCAGTGGGAGTAGGGCCGGATTTGGTCTCTGACGAAGTTTTTCCAATGCCCAGATATTGGTTCATCGCAGACGATGATGCAAAGCTCATTCAGATTCAGAAGAACGCGTTTATGTTTAACTGGCGGCGCAGAGATAACGCTTATCCACGCTTCCATCGAGATATAAAGCCCACATTTGATAGATACTATGACCTGTTTAGCAGATTTCTCCGAACCGAAATCCAAATGGATGACCCCGCAATTGACCTCTGCGAGTTGACCTACGTTAATGTTGTGGAGCGCAGCGCGTTTTGGGACGGGCCGCAAGATACGCAGGATGTCATCCCTTCTTTTTCTTTGCTAAATCCAGGTGTTGATACGATTGCTTCTCCGGGATTCGACTGCAATTACACTTACAGAGTCGAAGATGATTTGCAAATTAGTATAGGCATACGAAGTGGAGTCATGGCACAGCAGGCGGATGCTCCGGTTCTGATTTTTGAAATCAGGGCGAGAGCGCGTCTTGGGCAGGTTACAAAATCAGAAGCAGATGAATGGTTCGAAAGAGCGCATCATTCTGTTCTCGAGTGCTTTGTAGGAATGACGGCTCAAGATATTCAGGAAAGACATTGGAAACCAACGGAGGCAGTACGATGAAGACGGAAGTAACTGCTACATCTGCTCCAGGCTATCAGCTGCCTGCTCTCCAACAGATAGGCGACCCGGTTTCCGCATTTGATCCTGACAGAGACGTGGTTCAACTGCAGTCGAGCGCTTCGAACTCCTTTCCCGAATCGCTGGCCATCGCCAAGAAGGTGCGTCCAAAGACAGGAGAAAAGTTCTTAATCGCTTTTGGGCAAGTGCACCGTATTCGTCCCCCCTCTAATCGTTGGGAAACCGAATCTGGAAGGGACGCAACAATTGCGGTTAATGAGTTTCCCGAGAGCATCGTTTACGTGCCTGTCGTAACTTCTATGGGCGATTCAATTGGCCCCGCTATCGGCGCCGAGGCTGATCCGTGGCGCGAATACACCGCTGCGCTTGAAGAAAAAGAGAGTCGCGTGCAGCAAGTGCGCCAGGCGTATAACGCTAGAATTGACATATTACGCATGGCGGCCGCAGCTGAAGAAATCGAAATGAATGAGGCCTCTGTGAGCGATTTTTGGTCATTCATTGGATCGGCGCACTTTTCTCGACAAGCAGGGCTGGCGTTAATGGAAAATGGAAACATCCGCGCAGTGTGGAAAGGAGAAGAGGATAGTCACCTTGGTCTTCACTTTCTCGGAGAACAACAGGTGCAGTATGTGATTTTCAAGCGACGCCCAGGCAGCAGTAGGATTTCAAGAACTGCTGGGAGAGATTCGTTTGATGGGGTCAGGAGACAGATTGGCGCTTTTGATTTAGATTCACTGGTGAGCGCATGACTGCCGGTGATCTTCCAGACGCGGATCACGTCGTGCGCTATGCCAGGTTTATAGATCTCCTTGACGATGGCACTTTGAACTGCTCCGCATTTCAACTGCGGAAAGCGGAGTCAGGTTTGTCGGTGAACTGGCTCGAATGTTTTGGTGACAAGACTAAGTCACAGCAGCTTGATGAGGTCAGGAGGCTTATTCGGTTAACTATGAAACGGAGCGGTAGGCTCGCCGAATTAAACGTAGGACAAACTCGGAAGAAAGTTGATCGACTGCTTGATGAATTGCGATTCATCCACATGCCCTTAGATGCAGATGAGAATTTCGAAGCCGATCCATCACACAGTGAAATCGTGGGGTTGCCTCCGAAGGATTCGCCGGAGGCAGATATGATTGGAGATCTCATCGCGACTTGCGTAATCGAAGTCCACCCCGCGCTTGCATAGTCATTGTCGCATATCCACACAGTGGCAGCAACCGCTGGCCCCTGATTTTCACTCTCACTGCCAGTCCCTTTTGACATCCCAATTGGCCTAGATAACGGCATCGCCCACCCGCCAGTAGGGCCAACTATCGACGCGTAAAACTGCCGCAGAAAGCGGGTCTTGCGCCGGCGCCACCTGCGTCTGAACCAGCCGCCGCTACCCCTTCGTCCACGGCCTGCGCTCCTCCGCAAACGGAAATGTCCCGTCGTACCCGCGCGGCCTCGATACGTGCCAGATCCCCTCGTACATCGGCGTCAGCTGGTCGTGGCAGACGACATTGCTGCGCTCGAGATGCTCCTGATGCTTCCGCGCCCTGGTGGGGGATGTGGTTGATGAAGATGACCCAGTCGCCCGCTTTGGGATAGAGGATGACATGCTCCTGCGGTTTGCGCCATGCCTCGAACTTGGGCCGGTCCATAGGGTCAAGGTGGGGCGGCTCGATCTTATGCCCTTTTTTCACGAACTTCAGGTGGGCCAGATTCGGGCCGCTGTCCTGGAAGTAGAAGGTGGTGTTGATGCCGGCCGGCTGCGCCGCCAGGCGGGCGTGGCCGAGATCGCGCATTGAAGATGTCGCGTTGAATGTCCCATTCTGTCTCAGTCGTCGTCCAGCAGCAGCTCGCGCAGGTGGCGGTTGACGACCTCCACCGCGGCCACACCGCCGCCATAGCCGTAGCCGCTGACGCCGGCATCGGTTTCGACGCGCACGACGATCTGCCACAGGTAAGGGCACCAGCCGCCCAGGGATTGGCGGTAGTTGGGGTAAATGGCGCGGATGTCGGTGATCTTCATGGGAAGGCGCTCTAGGAGGATGTGCCGAGACTACGATCCGAATATCTCGTCCACTTCCAGGCTGAAGCCGGCAAGCGTGGGTGAAGTCAGCGTGTCGCCTTCGCCGAATGTGTCGACGACCTCATAGCCTTCCTCGCCCAGCAACAGAACTGTGATGACGCCGGCGTCTGCGCCCACGACCCAGTACTCTCTGACGCCGTGTTGCGCGTAGAGCGCACGCTTGTATCCTCTGTCACGCTCAGCTGTGGAGGGCGAGAGAATCTCAACCACGAGGTCGGGGGCCCCCTGTATGTTGTCCGGGGTGATGATGTGCCTCCGCTCATCGGAGACGAACAAGAGGTCAGGCTGCACGACGTCGATATCCGAGAGAACGACATCCGTGGAGGAGTAATAGATGCGTCCCAGACCTCTGGTCTTGACAAAGGTCATCAGATGATAGCCCAATTCTGCCTGCGTTCTCTGGTGCGCTTCGTTGGGCGCGGGGGTCATCACCAATTCTCCGTCCAGGAGTTCGTAGCGCTTGTCTTCGGGTGTAGTAAGGTAGTCCGAGTATGTGAGCTTTAACCGCGGCTTCACATCAATCATATGAGAACCTCCGGTTTGGATTCTTAGCCCGTTTCTCACTGCTTTGCTTCAGTATAACAGATCGCAGGATCGCCCACCCGCCAGCAGGGCCAGCTATCGACGCGTAAAGTTGCCGCAGAAAGCGGGTCTTGCGCCGGCGCCGCCTGCGTCTGAACCAGCCGCCGCTACCCCTTCGTCCACGGCCTGCGCTCCTCAGCAAACGGAAACGTCCCGTCGTACCCGCGCGGCCTCGACACGTGCCAGATCCCCTCGTACATCGGCGTCACCTGGTAGTGGCAGACGACGTTGCTGCGCTCGATATGCTCCTGGTGCTTCGCGCCCTGGTGGGGAATGTGGTTGATGAAAATGACGCAGTCGCCCGCCTTGGGATAGAGAATGACGTGCTCCTGCGCCTCGCACCAGGCCTCGAACTTGGGCCGGTCCATGGGGTCGAGGTGGGGCGGCTCGATCTTATGCCCGTTTTTCACGAACTTCAGGTGGGCCAGGTCCGGGCCGTTGTCCTGGAAGTAGAAGGTGGTGTTGATGCCCACCGGCTGCACAACAAGGCGGCCGTGGCCGAGATCGTGTTTCTCCTGCCAGTAGCCGTAGAAATCGAGATGCCACTCCTGCAGATATGGGCCCGGGTTGATGTGCGCACGGAAGCTGCGCAGCTGGCACTGCCGCCCCATCATCCCTTCCAGGATCGGGCGAATGCTGGGATGCCCGACCAGGGGCGCGTAGGTCTCCGGCTCCCGGTCCAGGAGCGTATCGAACCACATATTGCCAACGTCGTTCAGCCCCTCTTCCCAGCCCATCTCACGCGCATGGTTGATGCGCTGGCGGACGTGCTCGGTCTCTTCCGGCGAGAGCGCGTTCTCGACGGTAATGAATCCGTCTTCTTCCAACTGATCCAGCCTGGCTTCCAGATTGTCCATTCTGTGTCTCCTTGCGGGGGCCGTATCGTGGGCCGCATTCGTATGCGTTCGCAATTACAGTAAACAGATGGCCGAAGCCGGTGAATGGGAAAGACCGAAATCACCGGCTCATGCCGGCATCAGGCGTTCCCCCTTGGGCTCCGGTACAGGGTCGCCAAACTCACGCGCGGTGTCGATCCAGAGCGTCATCGCCTCGTTGATGTTTTGAAGCGCGACTTCCTGCGAATCGCCGTGTGCAATGCACCCGGGAAGCTCAGGCGCCTCGGCCACGAACGTGTCGTCAGTATTGCTCCAGTAAATGATGACTCCGTACTTGTACATCACGCCTCTTCCAACCGGCACTTCAGTATGACCTGACGAACCTGCCTGACTTGGTAGGGTTTGGCATTGCTCCCGTCGCGTTGCAGATTCAGTCTTTCGGTCACCCCTTCTTTTCTGAAGATACGTGACTTCCCCGAACGCGCTCGACGAATCCCAATCTCAACAACAGGGCGCGCAACTCGTCAAATCGGATATTCGCTTCAGAGCGGCCTTCGAGAATGCGTTGGCGAAGTTTCGTGCGTCTGCCCAATTCCTTCGACTCCGAACTGTATCAGTCGTGTCGATACAGTAGGCAAAGAAGCGGCTCTTGTCAAACCTGTTCCCTATGGATGGTCCCGAGTACTCAGGCCACTGCCAAAGAAAGATCCACCGCATCGGACTGGATACGGCAGGGCCACCGCGTATCACCGTCGTCGGCGTGACAGTGGTCTGTCCTCCGCGTGTCTGGTGAACGGTTCTGTCGTTCACTGTAGCTCATGTTTCCGCGAAAGTAGCCCAGGCACGGCCAAAGTCATACCATCAGACGGGGCCATACGCCCCCTTCAGGGCAATCGCATCTAAATCTGGTCGCCAAAATGTGCCGCGAAGGGCGCCCACAAGGGGCGCCCCTACGGAGCAAGACAACGCAGAGCGCCCCCGGGCCAAGCCCGGGGGCGCTCGTTTCTGCTTGCTGCGGATGCCGGGTTGCTTTACTTGCAGACCTGCACCCAGCCGGAGCGCTTGGTGTCGGCGGTGTCGGCTATGTAGTCGTGGTCGCTGGGGCTCGGACCCGGGTCGAAGTCGACTCCGTAGAAGAGGTTGTCCACGTTGGTGAACACGGCGCGCACCCAGCCGGCGCCGCCATTCGGACAGCCGGGATGCTCGTCCTCCCCTTTGGTGTCGTCGCCCAGCGAGTAGGACGACGCGAAGCCTTGCCAGTCGCGCTCGATGGTGACGTCCCACTGGTCCCAGCCGGTTTCGCCGTCGACGCTGCCGCGCTCCTCGAGGCGGAACGAGTAGTGCTGATACGACGCCCGGTGGCTGTGGATGTGCATCCTGCCGTTGAGGGCAAGGTCGGCCTTGAGGGTGATCTGCAGGTGGTCGTCCTCCTTCACCTCGAGGGTGGGGTTGTTGCCGCTGGTCGAGTCCTTGATGCTGAACTTGTAGTAGCGCAGCTTCTCGCCGACGTAGTTGTCGTCGTGCACGACGAGGTTGATCGGCACGCGCCAGAGGTTCTGGCCCGACACCTTCTTCCAGTTGCCCTCGCCGCCGAAGCAGCTGTAGTCGAAGCCGGACACGTTGCAGGGCACCGTCTTGCTGTCCTGGAGGTAGAACTCGCGGTGGGCCTCACCGTCGATGGTGAACTGCCTGCGGCCGACGTACTCGTTCAACGGCTGCTTGAACGCCGCATTCGCGCTGTTCAACGACGCGCCGCGCCGGACCTCCACCGCGACGACGCGGTCGTTGTTGCCGCCGGCGACGACCGGGTTCGTGTCGGTCACGATGTAGCCGTTTACGTGATCGCCGCGGTTCACGTAGTCGGGATGGCTCTCACTCATCGGCTGGGTGGCGGTGGCGCTGTAGCCGGAGCCGTTGACGTTCGAGAACTCGATCCAGTAGTTGCCGGCATGGGCCGAGGGGCCGAGCGAACCGCCGACGCGGGTTTCCCGCAGCGTCCATTCGCCCAGCCTGGTGTAGTACTTGGCCGGCGAGTGCACGTCGTAGCTTTCCGTTTCCACCCACCAGAACTCGATCTTCTGGTCGGGCCCGTGGTAGCCGTTGTTGGCCCAGTTGTAGTTGACGACACA
>JAJDZJ010000163.1 GCA_022824685.1 Caldilineaceae bacterium | reverse complement strand
TCGCCGACTGAGGGCCTGATCCGCGGCGTCTTCCCGTCGATATTCAGTAAGCGCAGGGTGATTTCCACTTATTCTCGCTTTCTTCTGGCCACAATTTCAACTGAATCGGCCTACAGATTTAGATGCGATTGCCCTGACGGTACGCCAAGCGCTACGAAAAGTGAGGTATTATTGTCAGAATTCGGAGTGAGTAATCGTCTCTCCAAGGGCGGGAGCAGCGCTGCCGTCAATTCTATTGCCAGTTCGATTGCCTGCAATTAGCAATCCAGGAAGCGTTTTCTACCCCTCTGTGGCAGAGATATGGCACTCTTGCCTACCATCAACGAGCTCTGAGTTCACTTTTCAGCAAACAGTATACATTATTGCTATGAACCTTGTGTGTCATTTGCGTAGAAAATCGTGCCGTTATTGTGTCAATCTCGAAGTAGCCAGGAACGCGCCCGCTTGTCGGGGGAGACGGAGCGCTTCGCGATGGTGAGCATCTTCGACCAACACGAAAGTATGGCACAGATTGAGCATACCCCGTCACCGAAGCGCGATAAATTATTGTCGTCAATCCCCGCGCCGGTTTGCTTGCCTTCACCAGGCAAACGAAGAAGCTGTCTCTCCATTTTTCTAACGGGGACTTGGATTCCTTTCCGACCCTGATGTTGCTCCGAATACGGGGACTTAGGATGCAATCGCCTGTGGGGAAAGGCCAAGCTCTTCGCCAGAAGGGGGAGCCTGGCCCACTCAAGCCTGAAGAATCGTTTAGCGCGTTCTGTGGCGGTTGAATGTATTGACCGCCTTCTGGGCCGCTTCGCGGCCGGCCTTTTTTCGTGAGCGTCGCCGAACGACCGGCAAATGCGACAATTTGTCGGTTTTGCGGGTGCGTCTGTCGCAATTGACCAACGTGCTTGGCAGCGCGTGCGGATCTGCCACGCGCTTCGGGGGCAGGCGTCCGGGTCATTCACGGGACGTTTCGTTGATCTGCAGCAGTGCGTCATCCGGCGGTCAAACCTTTACGGCGGCGCCCTTGGTGTTTGCCCTTCCTGTCAATAGGGCCAGCCACCGCATTGACAGAGGCCGAAGAGGCGTTAGGATTGTGACTAAGGGAGATGTCACCCACAAAATCAGGCAAAAGGTCGTAGAGACGTTCAGCATTCCCGGCGATACGGTCAAAACTGCAGGGGCCGGTCGTTATGGGTCGGTCGTCATGTGCAGCGGGCTTGCAGACGACACGGTTTGGGTGGCCTTCGCCCATTGGCGACGAAGCACATTTATGGGGGAGGAGAGAGCAAGTGAGATACCGTGTCCCGATTGACGAGGAGCTGGTTGTAGAGTTGGAAGAGTTCTGGGAATCAGTTTTTGGGAGTGTTTTCCCGGAAATAGGACCTGATGTGTTCCTTGGTTCTGAAGAGGGCTTCAGTCGAAGCAGGCTCTACTTGAGAAAGGAGGGCGGGCGCGTGATCGGGACGTGCTTTACGATGCAGTCGAAGTCGGCGCCGGCTATAGCGGGATTTGGGGAAGTCGCGACGGCTGAGGCGTTCCGCGGGCGAGGGATTGCCACGGCGCTGTGCAGTCAGGCCGTGGAGGAACTACGGGCGGCGGGGGGAGAGGCGTTTTTCCTGGGGACGGTGAATCCCGCGGCGGCACGCGTCTATTACCGGCTGGGCTGGCGTAAGCTGGCGGGGGCGGAGGTGATGGTCAAGGTGGTCAGCGGGGAATCGCCTGAGGCATTCCTGGTGGACTATTTCCGGGAAGGATCGGCAACGGCGGCAGGGACGACGGTGGCAGAGGCGACGCCTGCGGACCGCGTTCCGATGATCCCACTGATTGTGTGTCCGCATGACTGGCAGGTGATGGATGCGAACACGAAGGTATTTTCCACCCGCTATGCCACGCAGATTTCGTGCATGGGTCTCCATTTGCGGTACCAGCGGATAACGCGGGAGGGCGAAGGCGCGTGGTACTCTGCCCGAACAGCTGACGGTCGGGGGGTGGGGCTGTCGACGGCGCGCAAGGGCGGCGGGGGGCTTGTACAGGTTGACGGGTTCACGCATGCGCGTTTTGGGGAAAGCTGGGAGGGGTTGTTGCAGGCCGCGATGGAGGGGCGCGTGGGTGAGGGCGCGTTGGGGTACTTCGCGGTTGTATCAGTGGAAGATGAGGAGAAGCAGGATCTGTTCAGATCGCTGGGATTTCGCCGGGCGGGCGCGGGGGAGGATTTCGAGCTGGATGGAAGGCGCGTAGCCTCATTGCGGATGGAGAAGCGGGCGAGCTAGGGGCAGCAACGCCGTGAAGTCGAAGGTGCGGCTACCCCGGATTGGGCGCGGGGCTCCTCCCCATAGCCGGTCTTCCTGCGGGCCGAGCCCGTTCGCCCCCTGGGGGGCTGGGGGCGAAAAGCGGGGTTCGCTGGAGCGCTATCCCATCATGGCGTCGTCTCCTCGCCAAGCCGGGTCGATGCCGACATAGTCCTCGACCAATGGCTGGAGGCGGTCGGGGAAGGCCTGCAGGAAGGCTTTGGCGTCCGCGGAAAGCGGCCAGGGGGCGTTCACGGGGTGGTTGCGCGGGCGCAGTCCGATGCCGCAGGAGAGGCGGACGCGGTCGACCCGGTTGGGGAAGGCGGAGTGGTAGGTGCGGGAGGCGAAGATGATCTCGTCGCCGGGATCGGTGAAGAGAGGCACCATTCCGGGCACGTCGAAGCCGACGTAGCCTTCGGGTTCGGTCCCGATGCGGTGGAAGGAGCGCTGGTCAGGGGTCAACTGGAAGCCTTCGGGCCCTTCCCAGCCTTCGATGTGGGAATCTTCGATCACTGCAAGGCCGCCGTGCTTGGGATGGGAGCCGGTGATGTAGAACCAGAGGCCGGAAGGCCAGGGTCCGCGATTGAGGATGTCTCCTGAGAAGGTGGGCGGGCCGTCGGTGAAGCCGCAGAAGTCGGAGTGCCATGTGAGCGGGTCGGAGCCCGGGTTGCGGATGATGGCGGCGGTGCGGTTGATTGTGAGCTCTTCGGTCTGGCAGAAGACGCGCTGGGCGCGCATGAAGGGTTCGTGGTCGAACAGTTTCCACATGGCTGGGGAGTGTTCAATAAAGGAGGTGTGGGTGAAGCTGTTGCCCGGTCCGAGAGTGTCGTCCGGGTCGATCACCTGCTTGACCGACTGCTGAAGCTCGGCGACGATTTCATCGGTGAGCACGCTTTTCAGGATGGCGAAACCGTGGGCTTCGACACAGGCCTGCGCGGCGTCCAGTTCGTCGAGCGTGAATTCATAGCGGTAGCCCAGTTCAGGCTTCTGGATGTGGCTGTAATCCATTCAGGACTCCTCTTTGGAATAAGGCAAGGGGCGGTATCGGCCAGGCCCAGCCATTTCAGGTTCAAGCACTTCTGCGCAGTGCCGGCTTGCGGATGCAGATGCCTGTCGTTGATGCACTTCCTGGCGGCGCGGATATCGGGTCGGCGGCTTGGCAGCCCTTGTGGGCGGCAACCGCTATCCCATCATTCCTTGATCGCCGCTCCAGTCATCGTCGATCCCAACATATCCTTCAACAAGCGGTTGCAGTCGTGGGGGCAAGGCCTTCAGGAAGGCCTGCGCCTTCGCGGAGAGGGGCCAAGGCGCTTCAATTCTGTAGGCACGGGGGCGGTAGATGATGGCGCAGGAAATGCGAACGCGCCCGGCCCGATTGGGGAAGGCGGCGTGGTAGGTGCGCGAAGCGAAAACGATCTGGTCGCACGGATCTGTGAAGATTGGGACCAGCCCAGGGACGTCAAAGCCGACGTACCTGTTGGGTTCGGTTCCCTTCTTGTGAAAGGAGCGCCGATCCGGCGTGAACTGGAACCCTTCCGGAGGGGTCCAGTCATCGAGGTGGGAGTCTTCGATGAGGGCCAGGCCGCCATGTTCGGGAATGGAGCCGGTGATGTAGAACCAGAGACCGGACGGCCATGGCCCGCGGTTCAGGATGTCTCCTGAGAAGCTGGAAGGGCCGTTGGAGAAGCCGCAAAAGTCGGAGTGCCAGGCGAGCGGCGCGGAACCGGGATTGCGCAGTATCGCGGCGGTGCGGAGGATGGCGAGGTCTTCGGACTGGCAGAAGGCACGCTGGGCACGCATGTAGGGCTCATTGTCGAGCAGCTGCCACATTGTTGGCGAGTCTTCTATGAAGGAGGAATGGGTGAAGCTGTTTCCCTCTCCCAGCGCGTTGTCGGGATCCAAGACCTGTTGGACCGATTCCTGGAGCTCTTTCACGAGTTCATCAGAGAGCACCTTTTTGATGATGGCGAAGCCGTGCGCCTCGATGCATTGCTGCGCGGCGTCCAGTTCGTTCAGCGTGAACTCGTAGGGGTAGCCCAGATTGGGTTTCTGGATGTGGCTGTAGTCCATGTATCGTTCCGGCATTTGCAGGGCTTTGCGCGCTCTGGCCTGATTACCACTCCATGCAGAAGGCAACCGCCTTTCACGATGGCGCGATCATTGGCTGCGATGAAGCCGCTTCGTCTCTAAAGTGACAGTTGTACGCTCTGTGCTACCCCATCATGGCGTCCGCTTGTGGTTCGGCATCGTCGGGCCGCCAGTCATTCTGGATGCCGGTATATTCCTCAACATAGTGCTGATAACGCTGGGGAAGCGCCCTAATGAACGCTTTCGCGGTTTCAGGGAGCGGCCAAGGCGCGTCAATCTTGTACTCTTTGGGGCGGAAGCCAACGCCGCAGGAGAGTCGGACGCGGTCGATGCGGTTGGGGAAGGCGGCGTGGTATGTGCGCGTGGCGAAGACGAGCTGGTCAACCGGCTCGCCGAAGAGCGGTACCATTCCGGGCACGTCGAAGCCAACATAGTTGTGGGGTTCGGTTCCTATGGGGTGGAATGAGCGCTTGTCGGGGGTCAGCTGGAAGCCCTCTGGCCCTTCCCAGTCTTCGACGTGGGAGTCTTCGATCACGGCCAAGCCGCCGTGTTTGGGGAAGGAGCCGGTGATGTAGAACCAGAGACCGGAGGGCAAGAGGTACCTGTTCAGCACATCTCCCGCGTTTTGCGGCGGAGCATCAGAAAATCCATGCCAGTCAGTGTGCCAACCTAACGGATCGGAGCCGGGATTGCGGATAATCGCGGCGGAACGGTGGATGGTCAGCCCGCCATCGCCGCAGTAGAAGCGGTTCACGCGCATGAACGGCTCATGTTCGAACAGCTTCCAGGTGGCTGGGGAGTGCTCGACGAATGCTGTGTGGGTAAAGCTGTTGCCCTCGCCCAGCGTGCCGTCCGGATCGAGGACCTCGACAACGGATTCCCGAAGCTCCTGCACCAGCTCTTCGGTCAAGACGTTTTTTATGATGGCGAAGCCATGCGCTTCAACACATTCATTCATGGCTTCCAATTCATCGATGCTGAACTCATAGCGATAGCCCAGGTCCGGTTTCTCAATGTGACTGTAATCCATGGAAGGCTCCTTGCGACTTCGCAGGCTGACTTATCCCTTAAGTGACCCGATGGTGATCCCCTGAATCATCTGCTTTTGCATCAGGATGAAGGCGACGATGGGTAGAACAGACATCAGAATTGCAGCCGACATACCGATCCCATAGGCAGGGCCGGTGCCTTTCAGCTGGAACATGATAATGGATACGCCCACAGGCATTGTGTAGATCTGTGGTTTGTTGAGCACCAGCAGCGGCCAGAGGAAGTCGTTCCAGTGGTAGGTAAAGGTAAAGATGGCAAGCGTTGCCAGTACGGGCCGGGAGAGCGGGAGGGTAATCAGCCACCAGAGTTGGAGCTCGTGCGCGCCGTCAATGCGGGCGGCCTGGAAAAGTTCGTCCGGCAGTGTTACGGCGAACTGACGGAAGAGGAAGAGGGCGAAGGGAGAGGCCAGACCCGGCAGAATCAGGGCCCAGTAGGTATCGTGCATGCCAAGTTTCAGGGTCAATACGTAGGAGGCGATCAGTGTCGACCAGGCCGGGACAAGCATTGTACTGATGATGAGCCAGAACAATTTGTCGCGACCGGGAAAACGTTTGCGGGCGAAGCTATAGCCGGCGAGAGAGGCCACGAGGACGACACCAAACGTAAAGGCCGCTCCGGTAAAGACGCTGTTCCAGAACCATTTCAAAACAGGCGAGTTGGCAACGCCGCTTCCGGTCATCAGGTCGATGTAGTTCTTGAGGACGGGGCGCGTTAGCACAAAGGAAGGGGGGATGGTGGCTACGTCTGAAGGATGTTTGAAACTGGTAATGAGGGCCCAATAGAGGGGGAAGAGGGAAATCGCGGCCAGCACCAGGATCATCAGGAGGGCGAGGTAACGCACAGCGCTGGCAGATCCTTCGGGCAACAAGCGCAGTTGGAGCGTCTCCAGGAGGGTAGGCGTCTGTCTGTTCAACCTGAATTGGGTCGCCATGTTCGGGCCTTTGGTTCAGAATTCCACAACCTGGGAAAAGCGACGGAACTGGATAATCGTAAAGCCGACGGTCGCCACAAGTAGCAGCAGCCCGGCGGCGGCGGCGGTGCCGGCGTTGGCGTAAAAGATCAGCTGATTGTAGATATAGTAACCAACGGTGATGGTGCTATGGACCGGCCCGCCGCGTGTCAGCACATAGACAGGTACAAATACCTGCAGCGCGCCGAGGGTGGAGACGACGATCACGTACAGCATAGCGGGCGTGAGAAGCGGTAGGGTGATCGACCAGTGCTTGCGCCAGAAGGCGGCGCCGTCAACCGCGGCTGCGTCGTAGAGGCTGGATGGAATGCTCAGTAGAGCCGCGCAGAAGATGATAATCGCCACACCGTTGCTGGACACGATGGCCATGCCTGCCAAGGAGGGCAGGGCCGCATAGATGTTTCCCAGCCAGTTGACAGGTTCCAATCTGACCAGGGAGAGGAAGTAGTTGAGCACGCCCACATGAAAGTCAAAGACAAAGCGCCAGATAATCGCTACTGCCAAGCCGGAAATGACTCCTGGAAGGTAGAACGCGGCCTGGAAGAAGCTGCGCAAGGAACTGCTGCGCAGTGAGACGATGAGAACGGCTGTAAGAAGGGAGAGAGCCGTCGAGATGGGTACGACCATGAGCGCGTAGTAGAAGGAGTTGAACATCGACTTCTGGGCACTGGGCATTTCAACGACGTCGACGTAGTTTTGGAGGCCTACGTATTCGGTAACGCCGCGCGGATGCCAGTCAACGACGCTGAGCCAGATGACCATGCCGTAAGGGAGGAGGAAAAAAACGGCAAAGAAGATCATGAAGGGGGCGATCAGGAGAAAGCCCCACACCTTTTCCGACTGGGCATTGGTCAGGCGCGGCCATGGGAATGTCTTGGTTCCCTGGCGCCAACCGCTGCCGATTTTGTCTACTCTATCGGTCATAATTGAGGGGGGCGTTGCGTATTGCAGGTCGACCCCAGGGTACCCGCAATACGCAACACCGGTGATTGAACCTTAGACGTACCACTCCAGACTTGCGATGGTGTCGCAGAAGTCCTGCACGGCTTCTTCGGGAGGCGTGGGCAGGAAAATCTTCTGATGGACCAGTTCTAGCTGCTCGACGGTCTCACGGGCGCGTCCGCCGTGGGCCGAGGCTCGCTGGCGGCCGTAGGGGATGTAATGCTCGTAATGCCATTCCAGCATGGGGTTGCTGACGCCTTCAACGGCTGAGACACGCGCCGGCAGCAGGTACTGGGCAATCCATTTCTGGTTCTCTCTATTGGAGAGCCAGAGCGCGAAGTCGATTGAGGGGCCGATCTCATTGGCGCCGCCGGCGCGGTAGACGATGGAGTTGACATCCAGCATCGGACCACCCCAGTAGAGGGAGTGCGGGACTCCTGGATTGGTTGGGGGCTGGACGTAAATCCATCTAATGTCGCGCTCGGTGTCGGTGACGACCAAGGTATCGGGGTCTACTTCGACGCCTGGGCGCTGTGACCAGCCGATGCTGGGGCCGATTCCGCCGAGGAGGGACTTCTGGAAGAAGTAGACCCAACGGCTGGCGCTGAGGCCATTCGGGTTAGGGATGACGCCATGTACAAAGTAGAGGTCCTGCAGCCATTGGAGCCAGGCGATGCCTGCTTCTTCGGCCAGCTTGCAGGCCCACACACCGTCCCGGAGCTCTACGGTGTCCGTTCCCCAGTTCCAACTGAGGACCTGGTCCGGCCAGTAGAAGAACGGATTGGTTTCTGCGGCCGAGAACACGCCGCCCCATACCGGTGTCCCGTCATCCCGTTCGAACGTGCATGCCTGCATCATCGTGAGGTAGTCGTCGAAGTTCCAGGTCCGTTCGGGGGCTTCAGGGATCAGATGGTCTGCGCCGGCCTCCTCAATCAGGTCCAGGTTAATGGCCATGCCGTTGGCAAGAGTGTAGAAGGGCACCATGTAGTTCTTGCCCCGGAAGTGCATGCCTTCGTACCAGCCTTCGGGAAGGTCATCCTGGAACTCCTGTGGAAGCTCGATCTCCACGGCGACATCGGACTGCAGTGCCTGGATGATTCCGTCAACGCTTGCGCGGAGGACGGTGTGGGGCGGGTTGCCTGAGGCGATTGAGGTTTGTACCTTGACGATTGAATCCCAGCCTACGGCCTGATAGCTGATGGTCACGCCCTCCGTTTGATCGGAGTATTCGTCCGCCTTCTCCTGCTCCCAGGTGCCGTGTGGAAGGATGTCGCCCGGCAGGCCAAGGGGGAAAGACCACCATTGAATTTCGACCGGCGCCATCGCGGCTTCGCTCTCTGCTCCGTCGGAGCCGGGGGCTACAGGCGCTGCACAGGCGGCCAGGGCGGCAGCGCCGCCGGTGAGGGCAGCGGCTTTCAAGAAATCACGTCGCGATAGAGTCCTTTGCATGTTTGCGCCTCCTAAGAGAGTTGATGGCTCACCGCTGAACATGGCGGGGATTGGCTGAATTATAAGGTTTGAGAGACGGGTGTCAAGTGAAGAAATTCTATTTTACTGAGTTGCCCACGCGAAGTGAGAGTGCTGGGAAGGAAGAACATGAGGATCAGCTCGGCGTGCGCTATAGAGTTGGATTCCAGGGCATTCTGGCGCAAGTATTGTGGACGGCGACAGTTCACTGGGGGTTGTCTCCAGTGGGGGCATGGGCGGCGAGAAGGCGGGCGACCTCGGCGTCGCTGACCTGGCGGAAGTCGTCGTACCAGGCGCCGACGCCCCAGAATGGGGAGGGGGAGAGGAGTGCGACGGCACGGCTGACGAGGGCGGAAGGGGAGGTCTCCGCGCTGGCAGCCTGCGGGGCCGGATCTGCGCGCAACGAGGCGATGTTGTGCGAGGGGGCGACGGGGACGGCGGGCACAATCTCACGCGGCAGGCGGTAGGCCAACGCCTGGATGGCGGCGCGCATGGAGGCTCCGGTGGCAAGGCCGTCGTCAATGAGGAAGACGGTGCGGCCTTCGATGGGGGCAGGTATGCGGCCCCGGCGGAACAGGCGGGCGCGACGGGAAAGCTCCCTTTGTTGCTGGCGCGAGATCTTGCGGATTCGGCTATCGTGCAACCTCTGCTGTGCGACGACCTGCTGGTTGATCACCTGGACGCCGCCTTCTGCGATGGCGCCGAAGGCGAGCTCGGCCTGGCCGGGGACGCCGAGTTTGCGTACGAGCCAGACGTCGAGCGGCGCGTTCAAGGCGCGTGCGACTTCGCTGGCGACGGGGACGCCTCCCCGCAGAAGGCCGAGGACAAGGGGATTGACGGCATCCAACTCCCGGAGCGCGGCCCCGAGGAGCGCGCCGGCATGGCGGCGGTTTCGGAAACGTTGCGGTCTTGCGGCTTGCACGCAACAGCCTCTGAATTGGATGTATAAGGCGGTGAGGAGGAGAGAGGGGAGCGGCGAGATGGAGGTGGTGTTCGGGAGGGAGGCGGGGCGAACGCGCTGCCCCTTGCCCCTCGCTCTTTACTCCTCTTCGGTTACTTCCCGGTCGGGATCGAGCAACCAGGCAACGAGCGCCTGAATCTCGTCTTCGCTCAGTTTTTCTGCGAAATTCTCAGGCATTTGGCCCACTTCTTCGTAGGTTTCAACGACAAATGCTCTGGGACTGACGATGCTTTCGTAGACGTACTCTTCCGCTGTCATGTCCGCGACACGGCTGCCGGCGCGTTCGTGGAGATCGGCAAAGTTGGGGCCGTTCTGGCCGGCGTAGTCGACCTGATTAACTTCGAGATTGTGGCAGGCGAAACAGGCTTCGGACTCCCAGATCTCCTGTGGGGAGCGGATGTTTCGGGCCTGGTATTCTTCAAGTGCTGCGGCCTGCTCTTCTTCGCTCAGGAGGAGGAAGGCTGTATTCTGGAACTCGGTCGGCCGGAAGACGTCTTCGAAGGGCTGGAAGGGATCTTCGTCGGGGGTCTGCGCCAGGGCGGATTCTCTCCAGTTCATAACATAGTTGGTCAGGTGTTCAATCTGGTCGCCGCGCATCGGGCCGCCGTATTGTCCGGCCCAGGTGGGCATGACTTCGGGCCACTGGCTATCGGTCTTGCTGGGGCGGCCGGCTGCAATTGAGAGTCTTACATAGTCTTCAAGAGAGCCGACCCAACCGACGTCCTGGAGACGTCCGGTGTCGGTAAAAAAGTAGTAGCTGTTGAGACCGGGGGCCCTTCCCAGTAGTCCCTGACCATTAGGCCCATGGCAAGTGGCGCAATTGTTGGCGAACAGCGTGGCCCCGTTTTCGATAGAGCGACCCTCCCAACTGAGAGTCTGCGCTTCCATGCGGGGGTTCTCGCTTACCAAGACCAGCAGGAGAGTGATGATGCCGATCAGTGAGGTCACGATGCCCCACATTATTTTGGCGATAGGAGACCTGGTGTAGAGACGATGCATAATCGCTGGCTTACTCTCCTACAATGGCGCCGGACAGACTCTTCCACCCGTCGGCAACATAGCCCGTGAACAGGTGCTTCCAGCCGTACTGTTCCCAGTAGAGGGAGTCTTCATGCAGCCAGAAGGTCTTCTCATAGTCACCTGGGGTCCCTTCGGCGTCGAACCACATGATCTCCCATTTCAACTTCTTGAGGCTGGGCTGGTCCTGGGTAATGGTCAAAATGCCGACAGGCGCGTTGAAGTCGGGGTCGGCGCGGCGGTAATAATCGACAGCATGGTTGAACTCGTGCAGGAGTTCGTTGAACTCGTGGTCGTGCACATCGTACTCTTCATCGGTGCGCCAGACCCCAAGCGGCAGATGTTTGTAGCCCATTTCGCGCGCGAGGCCAGATCCTTCTTCGGGCATCACGTCCTGAACGATTTCGACCGCAGGGGCGCCCTCGACGGCGTATTCGGGCGTGCCCATCCAACTCCAGATAATCATGACTACACCGGCGACAATACCGGCGACAATGGCAACCTTACGATCTTTGCCGCGGCGGCTGGGGTTGTAGTCCAGATAGGGAATCGCCATCAGCAGCACAAGCAGCACACCTGGCAGCAGCACGCCGGCTATGAACTTGTCGGCGATTTTGAGCAACCCCTGCAGCCAGTAGAAGTACCAAGGCGCGACGGTGTGCAGCGGCGTTGACTGCGGATTGGCGATATTCTCCAAGGGGGCCTGGAAAAAGAAGACGGTCAGGACGATGAGGAGCGCGGTCATGACAGTCAGGAAACTGGTTTCGTCGACCAGGACGTCTGGCAGGTAGTAGACGCGTTTGTCGGCGGGCACGCGGTTTCCCGTGTCTTCGCCAACTTCCTCTTCATCGGCGGGCAGGCTGATGCCGAAGTGGACGACCTTATAGTAGTGGACGAAAAAGAAAAGGATGAGGAGCAGCGGCAGGAAGAGGACGTGCAGCAGGTAGAAGCGCAGCAGCCCGTTGGCGCCGATGTCGGGGGCGCCGCGGGCGAGCAGGTTGACGGTTTCGCCGACGACGGCGGGGGGCACGGCTTCGGCCATGGAGGTGCCGATGGTGACGGCCCAGAAGGCGAGCTGGTCCCAGGGAAGCAGATAGCCGGAAAAGCTGAGGAAGAGGGTCATTACGAGCAGCAGGACACCCGTAAACCAGGTAAACTGGCGCGGCGGTTTATAGCTGCCTGTCAGATAGCAACGGACCATGTGCAGGGTGACGATAGCTACCATTGCTTCTGCTCCGAGCCTGTGCATGTCGCGCAGGAACTGCCCGAAGGGGATATTGGTCAGGAGCAGGATCATGTCGACGTAGGCGCGTTCAGGGGAAGGCGCGTACCAGATCATCAGCAGGATGCCGGTGATGGTTTCGACGATGAAAAGGTAGGTGGAGAGCAGACCCAACCGGTAGGTATGGGTAAAGCGCGTGACGCTTTCGTGGTAGTAGGTGGGTTTGATGTGGAGCAGAAAGCCTTCGCTGTGGGGCTTGAGGCGAGGGTTGGGGCGGCCGGGCGGTTCGCCTTGCAACATGCGGCGAAACTCTCCGGCATCGATGCCGGCGGTCAGGCGGGTGAAAACGTCATCTGCCTGGGCAGCGGCCGCGCCGAGAACTCCTTTTTCACGGATATTTTCTTGGAGTCCCATCTGGTTCTATCTTCTCCTGGTAAGGAAATGGCGGGTTTATGGCCTTCGTCCTTAGCCTAAGTATCTCTTCAGCATAGGCCTGTTACATTCTTACAGCACTTTGGCAGGCGTTCTCGTATTGACCGCCGAGGCGGCACAGGGCAGAAGCAGGCATCGCAGTTCGATTGCGTTCTGTGCAAACTTCGTCACTGCAACAGCGCGGTTCCAAGGCCGGCGAAGCAAACAGAGCCGGTTCGTGCAGCCCCGTCTTCAACTTGACCAGCCCTTCCCACCCGGCGACATGTCGGGGCGGCGGCCTACCCGGGCAGCCGGAAGGTTGGTCCCTTCTCACGGTTCAACAAGAAAGTACTTTCGCAGCGTCCGTAGCGTCAAACGACATCGTTCTCGAATTCGAGTTCAATTCTGGAGGCGACGGCCTTGGCGGGCGAGAGCGCAGCCGGCTTGCCCTGCAGGCGCTTTCCGGTGTCGACGACGATTTCGGCGTCGGGCCCAGGCACGCCCGGGGCGGAGACGGATTCACCGGCGTCGGCCGTTTCGGCCACAACGGACCCGCCATCTACGACTTTGACCACAAATTGATCCAGAGAGCGGGGCGCAGGGCCCTCGATGTAGTGTCCTTCGCGGCTGAATTTGGAGCCGTGACATGGACATTCGAATCGGTCATTGGAGGGCTCCCATTTGTACAGGCAGCCGAGATGTGTGCAGACCATGTAGAGGGCGCGAGGCCCATTATCGGTATTGATAAGCCAAAATTTGCCGGTGGCGTTGCCTTCGGGATCGATACCGACCTGGGGAAGCAGGTTGGCTGCGCCGAGTTTGAATTCGCCGCCGAATTCGCCTTCGCGGAAGCGCGGGTACATGAACTGGTAGGTGGCGAGGCCGCTCTCCAGTGTCAGGAGGGTCAGGGCTCCGGCCCAGGCGTAGGAGAGGAATTCGCGGCGGTTTATGCCTTCGCGATCTTCTTCGAAGGCTTCGAGGACGGCGGCGCGTCCGACAGGAGCGACTCTTTCCGCGGCGGCGGCGCTACCATTGCTTTGGACGGCGGTGGGGGCCTGGGCCTCAACTGCGGCCGTAGCGACTTCGGTTGGCGCCTCCCTGGCTGGGGCGACTTCGGCCACAGCGACCGGTTCGGCTTCGGAGGCGTGTTCTGGTTCTGCTTGCGGTTCGGGCTCGGGCGCTGCCTCAGCAACAGCGGCAACGGGTTCCGGCTGCGGGGCGGCAGCTTCGTCTGGCGGCGCGGCCTGTGCGGCCTCGCCGGTGCTGCCGTCGCGTGGGGGCAGCATAGAGCTGACGTCGACGCCTAGCCGTTCGGCGGCCAGCTGCTGCGCGCGTTGCACTCTCTCGAGCCATGCCTGACTCACTTCCGCCATTGTATCTGGTCTCCTTGGGGAAGAGGGAAGCTGGGCCCCACTTCTCACCCCTTTCTCATCCTGCCAGCAGGCTTGACGAAACGGAATTCAAAGCCTGGCGGGACTGCGGTGCATCGTTCGATAGAGTCGATCAGAGTATAGCAGGGGGGCATTGCATTGTCAAAATTATCACAAACGATACGTCTCTTCGTGCAGGCCCTATGTCAAAGCGAAGAGAGGGACCTTTTTCAAGTCAATGAGGTCAAATTGAGTTGCCTCGGTGGAGGATTCAAGGCTTGTCTGACAAGAGTTCCCTACGAAACTGTGAGGGAGCGAATACACGAAGTGACTGTGAAGTGTCGGGCTAATTGCTCGCGGTAACCACCCGGCTTCGGGGTCGCTCATCTGTAAAGCCGGTATGATGACGCTGCTATCGATACAGATGCGCGTATTCGGCATCGAAGATCTCGGTTCGCGTCCGGCGCACTTGCTCGACAACTTCCTCCCGGCTCTTTCCCACTCTGAGGCCGCCATCGCGTTTTATCTGCTCTTGCAACTCTTGCAGGTCTCGCAACCATACGCTCCGCTGGCAGCCGACCTCAACAAGAGTAGCTATCAGGTTCTCCGGATCGGTCTCGACTTCGACGGCGAGCGCCTCTACTCTCGAGTAGAGAGCAAACGGTATTTCAATGGAAACAGTAGCGGGGTCCATTCTGTTTCTCTTCGTCATCGTCTCTCTCTTGATCTGAGATTCTACCACATACAGACAGCTTCTGTTGACCACCTTGGAGTTCGAGCAGGGCAATCGCATCTAAATCTGTAGGCCGATTCAGTTGAAATTGTGGCCAGAAGAAAGCGAGAATAAGTGGAAATCACCCTGCGCTTACTGAATATCGACGGGAAGACGCCGCGGATCAGGCCCTCAGTCGGCGAGA
>JAJDZJ010000082.1 GCA_022824685.1 Caldilineaceae bacterium | reverse complement strand
TCGCCGACTGAGGGCCTGATCCGCGGCGTCTTCCCGTCGATATTCAGTAAGCGCAGGGTGATTTCCACTTATTCTCGCTTTCTTCTGGCCACAATTTCAACTGAATCGGCCTACAGATTTAGATGCGATTGCCCTGACTCTGCCCCGCTCCACCCTTTCCCCTGTTTGTACTCTGTGATATACTTGAGTTTTCGGCGACTAATCGAAGCATTCTTACGGGAAAGGGAAGTGACGAGTGGCCATCACGCGCACACGAGTTGCGGACGATACGTGGGTCTTCACGAGTGCGATGTACGCAGAAGTGAATGCTGGGCTGGTCGTGTCCCCGGAGGGGGGCATCTTAATCGACACGCTGCCGTTTCCATCAGAAACAAGGCAGATCATTGACTTCGCCGCTCAACTTTGTCCGGCGGGGATCCGGTACCTTGTCAATACGATCAGCCATGCGGACCACGTCTATGGCTCCTGTCTCTTTCCAGAGGCTGAGCTCATCGCGCATGAGTCCGCGCGTGACTTGCTGGTGCGCTTTGGGCGGACTGCTTTGGAAGAGGCCAGAGAACATATTTCTGAGTTGCTGCGGGTAGAGATTCGACTGCCAAAGATTGTATTCAATGAAGGCTCGGTTATTCGGCTGGGGGACAAGACTGTTCACATCATGCATGCGCCAGGCCCTGGTCCGGACGTATGTGTCGTGCACGTACGCGAAGAAAAGGTGCTCTTTGCCAGTGATCTGATGATGCCTGTGCCGGTGATCGCTTCCCCACTGGCCGATGTCGAAAAGTTCAGGCAGTCCTTGCACAGTCTGCACGAATTCAATTTGGAGACTATCGTGCAAGGCCATGGGGATATCCTCCTGCGGGGCGAGGTTACGCCTGGCATCGAGGACGGCATTCAGTATTTGGACGACATTAAAGCGCTCGTCGACCGTCTCTACGCGGAAGGGGCAACAAGACAAGAGTTGCTTAGCCATGATGTCGAAGATTTCGGACGATCCAGGATTTCGCTGGGAGGCCTGGTCCAGAAATTCCATCAAGCGAATCTGCTCTTTCTGTGGGAAAAAGCGAGTGCGGCCGAATCCAAAGAGCCCCAGCCAGTCTGAGGACCCTCGAATGGCTCGATTACTTTGTTGGCACTGCTCGCGGCGGCGCATTGGGTCAGGGGACACGCAGGGCAGCGGGAGTCTTCAGTAAGAAACAGCGTACTCAAGTTACGAACGAACAGGACTCTTCCTGTAAGGCCTATACAGTTAGGCACAGTGGAGCGGAACTGAATTGGATCAATCTCTGGACGGACTCGTTACCCAGATTAGCAGGCTTTCGGCTGGCCGAAGGCGACGGCTGCTACGTCAAATGAAAGCAAGGGGGTTGTTGGAGACGGGGGACCTGCTGTCTGACAGAGAACCTCTTTTGCGGGCGCTCTCGGTACCTTCAAAGATCCGAGATCGAGGCGAAGAGCCGGTTGAGCCCCCCGTAAGGCGTAAGCCGCCCAGGCCAGCCGACCGTCGTCTGCTACCTGAGCAAATCTCTGGGGAAAGCAGCGAAACAGCTGGCAAAGGGAACTTGAACTCGAGCGAAACACACTCGGCCGGCTCAAACAAGCCAGGAATTGAGCCTCTTGAGCAGATAAGTATCATATTTGACGGCGGGAGCCGCGGAAACCCAGGGAAAGGGTATGGCAGCTTCGCGCTTGAACGGCCGGGGAATGATCGGGAAGTGGTTCAGATGACCTTTGGGGACCAAGTTACCAACAACGAGGCCGAGTACGACACGCTGATTGCGGCTCTGGAGGCCGTTCGCGATCGTCTGGTGGAAGAGGGGATCGATTCTGGCCTGGCGTCACTAAGCATCCGCGGAGACTCTCTCCTGGTCTGCAATCAGGTGCGGGGAGAGTGGAAGTGCAAAGAGCCGCGCCTGCAAAGCAGACTGAAAAAGGTGAAGGCACTGTTGAGCATCTTTGGCTGCGCCGACCTGGGTCACCACCCGCGTAAGAAGAGTGTCGAAATCCTTGGCCATTAGTTGCCGTCTGCTGCGTCAAGACGACAATACGCCTTCCAGAGATTCCGCATCAACATTACGTTTGTCACTGGACCTGTGCCGCCCGGCACAGGAGTCATCATTCCGGCGACCTCTTGAACGCTCTCTTGATCGCAGTCGCCCTTCAGCGAACCTCCGATGTAAGTGGTGCCGAAATCTACAACAACCGCCCCCGGTTTGATCCAGTCCCCAGTTACCATTTCAGGCTGACCAACCGCTACGCACAGGATGTCCGCCTGCCGGGCAACTGCGGGAAGTTTCTCTGTGCGGCTGTGGGCGATGGTAACCGTGCAGTGGCGATGGAGCAGCAGGAGTGCCATGGGTTTTCCGACAATGTCGCTGCGTCCAATCACAACTGCGCTCTTCCCCTTGAAGTTGACGCCAGCATCTTCCAACAGCGCTATGGCGCCCGCGGGGGTGGCTGGCACGAAGTGCGGTTGACGCTGCGCCGCCAGACGGCCACCGTTCAGTGGATGGACGCCGTCGACATCCTTGGCGGGCTCCAGGCGTTCAACGAGCCGGGAATCATCAATGTGATCGGGCAAAGGCTCCAGAATCATGATTCCATGTACGGCGCTGTCGTTGTTCAAGTCGGCCAGAGAAGCCTGAACTTCGACCTGGCTGCTGCCAACATCCAGCTCAACTGGCCTCAGCTCTGCGCCGACGGCCTGGCAGGCGCGGCGGATTGCGCGCAGGTAGCCGGCAGCGGCTGGGTCGGCGCCGACCTGCAAGGCGGCCAGCGTCGGGCGGGCGCCGTTCCTGGCGGCCGCCTCAGAGAACTTTGCGGAGAGTTCGTTCTGCAAGGAGCCGGCGATATCTCGCCCTTTCAGGAGCCGCGCGCTCATATCGCGACACCCAAAGCCTGTGCGCAGGCAACGCGCGAAGTTTCATAGTGGGTCTCGGCAGAGGCTTTCAAGGCCGTCACCTCTCCTTTCATTTCTGTCACAAAGTTTACATCCTTCAAGAACTTTAGATTGATGTCTACGTTGACGATCGCGCTGAGCAGGGCGGCATGGGCCAGGTGTGCGGCAGTTGCGGCGTCACTGACCACGTTTGCATTGCCTTTCTCGGCAATGGGAGGCGTTATTTCCAGGAGTTCGCTACAAAGAGAGGCGATTGTGAAGGGGACCACGGCGGCCCCGCGCAGGGCTTGCTGCATGGCTTCGGTGCGGGCAGCCTTTTCGGCGTCGGTTTTGCGCGGCATGGCATAGCAGGCGGCGACCGCGCCAAATGCCTCGGCGTCCTCGTCGGCCAAAGTCAGGAGTTTGACACGCAGGTCTTCCGTCCGGCCCAGGAGCTTCTGCATCTCCTCCTCTACGGCCGCGTACTTTTTCCGTCCCACGGTAAAGTTCAGGACCATGCTCAGCAGCGCGGCGGACTGGCAGCCCGTGAGGGCGGCAGCCGCGCCGCCGCCCGGTGTCGACTCTCCTGCCGCCAGTTCGCTCAGAAATGCTCCAAGTGGAGTTTTCGCTGTGCACAATTCAGTCACGAAGGATCCTCTCTATGAATTAGCGCCGCAGTAAGCTGGCGAGTAGGCAGTCTGGTCACCCTTCGCTGCGGAATGGATGCCAGGACGATTTCTATGTCACACCCAGCAGTTTCCCTAGCAACAGTTGGGAAGGCGAGCCGAGAATTGGTGCGGCGCGACTGGAATCAGTACTTGCTTGGTCATCCTGCGGTCCTGCCGATTATAGCATTCAGCAAGGCATTTAGCCATACCAGCGTGGAATTCTGCTGGACCTACAGCAAGTCTCCTCCAGCCCGCGGGCGGCGTTCTTAGCCATGCAAGCCAGACTGAATAGCAATCTGCCAATCTGCGGCCTTCAACATCTGGAGGGACGACACCTGACCTCACTGGGGGTCCTGCAGCGAGATGTCGGCAAGAGTCACCTCCGGTTCCCAAACACCTATTTCAACGGTGGGCACCAAGGTTTCGACATTGTATACAACCAGCCTCAGTTCGTAGCTGTCGGGGCGAATGTCCACCGGCGGGGTGAACTGAACCAGTGTGTCAATTTTCTCATCCGGGTCCCAGATGCCCGTCGGCTGGTGAAGCGGGTTCCAAAGAGTTTCATCCTGTTGGAAGACTGCCTCTCCCTCCCGGTTGTACATCCGCAAAGAGATCGAATAGTCGACTGCCACGTCGGGTGTGACTTCCCAGTTCAACGCCATCCAAACCGGAAGACCCTTCTCAACGATCACCGGTTGGTCGGCGAGGAAGTCGTCCCGCCCTTGTCCGATGGCAAAGCCGAGCAGGGAGATACCCCCGTCATAGTGAACCGTCATGGGATGCAGCTGATCGTAAAATGACCAGGGCTCATCGAGAGAGATGTTGGTGAAACTGTGGACTTGGAAATCGGTGAAGTTCTCGGTCTTCTCGTATTTGGCATACTTTTGCAGCAGAACCGAAACACGGCCGGTGTCGTTTCCAATCCAACCAACGTGGACATTGTTCAGCTGGACGACCTTTGCTCTGGTTCGGTCAATCCTCTCAGATAACGCGGATTCAATCGTATGGGCGAGGTAGGGAAGGTCTGTAGTTTCTCTGGGAAAATAGAAGACCGAGGCTGCGCCTCTGTAGATATAATCGAGACTGGGATGCTGGAGCGTGTTTGGGATGAGGTAGATTTCCTCCTCGGACGAGTGCTGGTCCTCAAGTGTGCGGGCGAAGTTGGACCAAGGGACCTCGTAGGCGAACTGAACTCCTGGTTCGTATGCCCAAATGTCAAAGTAGTTGCGAAAGGTCGCTACTCCCTGAATCAGGATTGTAGCTGTCAGGACAGCAGACAGTGCAAGAGCTCCTTCACGGAATTTGGCGGGGAAAAAGCGCTTCGAAGCGAACTGGAAGGCTTCCCAAACGCCAGAGGCTGCGAGCAGATAAACAGGAGGCGTGGCGCCAAGCATTCTAAGCGTGTTTGGCGCGTAGTCTCTGGCGATTACCGCGGGCAGGAGGAGGAAGGCAAGCCAAAGGAGCAGGAGTCGACCGGAGGGACGCTTCCACTGCCAGAGAGCGATGCCCGACCCAAGCCAGAAGAATGCGGCTTCCCAAGGGTTAAGCATGGGCAGGGCGTTGAAATTGTGACGCCAACTAACATCGCCGTTGAATCCGAAGGCTGCCAGATGACCGATTACGTTGTCGAACAGGGCGCCCAGAGCGTTTCCCTGGTTGATTTCTGCGCTGAAGATGGAAAGCGAGTCGCTGCGGAGGAAGAAATGTTCCGGATTGAAAAGAAAGAAGAAAAGAATCGGAGCCGCGACAAGGAAGGCCACCCCACCGAAGGTCAGAACCCAAGGAGTTTCAGTCTTGGCGTGAATTCTTCGGTCTGGGCGATGTGCGATCAGGAAACTCAGGCCAAAGGCGACGAAGAGGAGGGGAGTGAACCGGGCGGGGATGTAGGTGTATTGCACAAGTCCGGCGCAGACTCCAGCAAGCGCCACAGTCTTCCAGCTGCGTTCACGCCATCCCCACCAGAGCAGGGCCAAGCAGAGAGAGAGGAGAAGGAGCAGGTGATTGGCCCTAAAGACCGTACGCCCCAAGACGGTCTGGCCGATGGAGACAGCCATCAGGCCGGCGCCTACGCCGCCGATGAAGATCCCGCGCCAAGGCGTTTCGAGGCCTTTCTCGTCTCGACCATAAAGCAGGCGCCCAAGCCAGAAGACAACAAAGACGGTAGCGGCGCTGGCCAGCGCCGTGGGGAGACGGAGCGCCAGGTCAGTTTGCCCCAGAAGGGTTATCGATAGAGCTATCAGGTAGACGACCAGTCCTTCGTGTCCGCTGAATTCGGAGGGGAAGAAGACGGCGTGCTCGCCATTTAGGACGCGCAGCGCGTCAATTCCGTTAAGGGCTTCGCTGACTTGGATGCCTGCCGGCAGCTCACCCAGGCGGTAGAGGCGAAGCATCAGCACAGCCAATGTCAGAGCCGCAGTGATTCCCGCTACGATCAGTCGACGACTGCGGGGCTCAGGGGCTTGGAGTTTGGTGTCGCCGGCATCAGAAACAGGCTTTACGGCGCTTTCAGGCATTGCGTTCACTTCGAAGAGAGCGGAATGTTGCATTGGAGCAAACTGAATAGATTAGGCTCGGCTGGCTGCCACTTGGCCGCGTTTATTCTCTCATAGAAGAGGCGGTCATACCAGAGTTCAGGCGTCCCGAAAGAGGCAAGCGGGAGGCCGGGACGGGCGGCAGGCAAGGCTAGTTGGGGGGCTTCTTCTGAGGCGAGTCGTTTCCGCTGCCTGCGGGGCTCTCAAACTGCTGGGGTCTGAGCTATCCGGCATTCAAACTGCTAGAAAGTAACTATGCGGAGGGCCGCCTATTGGCCAAAGACGGCGACGTGGTTGCAAAAGGCATTGACAGTTTCGTGCACCTTTAGTACTCTGCCTTCGTTTGAATTCTGACTTGAAACCAGAGCTACATGCGGCGTTACGTGAGCGGAGGTGGATGCAGTTTGCGTCGCGGGCGGGACGGCGCCTGTAAAGGGGAGGGACGATTCCACCATGAAAAGCAGCGCGCTCATTTGCAGGGAACAGCAGCGGTTTTCATTGCAGGAGTTCGACATACCCAGGCTGGCGCCAGCTGATATTCTGGTGCGGTGCCTATGGTCGGGTGTAAGCGTGGGAACGGAGTTTGCGGTTATCCGACAGAAGCTCGACTACGGTCCCTTTCCGGTCTGCACTGGGTACCAGGCTGTTGGGATCGTCGAGGATATTGGCGTGAACGTTACCAGGTTTAACGTAGGGGACAAGGTTTACTACCGGCGCAGCTACCTCCCGATGGTGGTGGAAGGCCAGACGGTCACCATATGTTCGGGCGCGCATTCCTCATACGCGCTCATGCCGGAGGATGCCGAAGTCGAACTGTTGCCTGAAGGCGTTGACGACGACACGGCCTCAATGTTTGTCATGCCGTCGGTGGGATACAACGCGGTCGACATGGCGGGCATTCAGATGGGCGACGTTGTTGCTTTCCATGCGGTCGGGCTGATCGGGTTGGGCGCGCTGGCAGCGGCCAGGCTGCGCGGCGCTGTTACCATTGCAATTGACCTGAACCCGCGACGGCTTGACATGGCAAGAGAATTTGGGGCAACCCACTTGATAGACGCCAGGGGACTCTCTCCGGAAGAGCTGATTGAGCGAGTTGAGGCGATTCAACCAGGGGGAGCTGACGCTGTTTTTGAGGGGAGCGGGATTCCCTCTAGTTTGGACCTGGCCTTTCCACTTGCCCGGCTGCACGGGAAGTTTGTCTTTCTGGGCAACTATGGCAAGACGCCCATTTCTTTCAACTTTCTTGTGCCCCACGCCCGGCAGTTGACGGCGTTCTTTCCCTGCAACGATGGCCTTGCCCCCTGCCGGGAGGCAGTACTGCGCAACATCGCCACCGGCGCGATTCCCTGGGAGAAGACGATAACCCACCGTGTGCGGGCTGAAGAGGCGCCGGCCTTGTATGCAAAGATAAACAGCAACGAGTTACCTGACCTCCTCGGCGTAGTGATCCGCTGGAACTGACACTGAGGGGGATTCCCAAGGGCGGGAGCGCTGACGGGCAGACGGCAAAAGAGGGCCCGGGATAGCAGGCAGTGGGGAAGGCGGCGACCCGCAGAAGCGGCTGGCGGAAAGAGGGAGTGCACTTGGATGAGCAGAATTCTGGTTACCGGCACAAGCGGATTTATTGGCGGCGCGCTGGCGAAAGCAGTTGCCGCGGACGGCGCCCACGAACTAATTTGTCTTTCGCGGAAGCCGACGGATGTAGGGGGCGGGACGGCGATTGTCGGAGATTTTTCTGACGCGAACGAGTTGCGAAAGCTGGACAAACACGGCGGCATCGACACTCTGGTGCATCTTGCCGCCGTAACGGGCGGCTGTTCCGAGGAAGAGGGATTGCGAGTCAACGTGGCGGGCACGCATCACTTGCTGCGTTACCTGATTGAGCGCGGGTGCAGGAAGTTCGTTATGGCGAGCTCGATCGCGGTGGTTGGCATGCAGTCGGTCGACTTCCGGCCGCTGCAGCTTCCGATGCCGGATGAACACCCGTGCCTGGATCGCGATGGGTATGGGTTCACCAAGTATCTGATGGAGGAGGTGACCCGATACCTTTCCAGACAGAATGAGAGGCTGGATTTCATCAATTTGAGGCTGGCAAGTATCGCTCCCGACGACCGTTCGCTTACGCCGCTGGAACCCGGTCCGATTCCGCCGTGGGGGATGGGAAGAATCTCGATCCTGCGATTGGGCGACACTGTGCGCTGTCTGCAGGCCGCAGTGGAGGCGCCGCTTAAGCCGGGCGTGCGCATATTAAATGCAGTGGGCAGTCAGGCGTGTGTTGCGGTGCCTGTGCCGGAATTGATGCGGGCCTGGTACGGCAAAGATGCCGAAGAGCTTGACTTTTCGCACTATGAGCGGCACGGTCACGAGAAGGATCCTGTGTACGATATTTCGCGCATCGGGGTAGAGCTGGGGTTTGTTCCACAGTTGCCAATATTGGGAGACTGAAGAGTAATGAAGATAACTAAGGTCCTCACCGACCATTTTCGCATTCCTTTGCCGGTGGTCCTGTCGGACTCCACACACGGGGACATATCCCATTTCGGGCTTATCGTCGCACGCATTCAGACGGCCGGCGGGTTGGAGGGGATGGGCTACACGTATTCGGTGGGGGACATTGGGGGAAGCGCAATTGAGGCGATGGTTCGTGACGACCTGGCGCCGGCGCTTGTGGGCGAGGATGGCGACCGAATTGAGCGGCTGTGGGAACGAATGTGGTGGCACGTGCATTTCGTAGGGCGGGGAGGGGCGGCCTCCTTTGCAATGGCTGCGTTGGATATTGCCTTATGGGACTTGCAGGGCCGGGCCAGCGGCGAGCCGTGGTGGCGGCTGCTGGGGGGGCACGATCCCCGCGTTCCGGTCTACGCCGGGGGAATCGACTTACAGTTTTCCCTGGAGGCGCTGCTGGCGCAGGCTGACGGCTTCACGGCCCAAGGCTTTCGGGCCATCAAAATGAAGGTCGGCCGCGAGCGTTTGTCTGAGGACATCGAGCGGGTCGCCGCGATGCGCAGCCATCTGGGATCGGACTTTCCTCTGATGGCAGACGCGAACATGCGGTGGCGGGTGGATGAGGCGATCCGGGCGGCGCGTGGCTTGGCGCCGTTGGGGCTCTTCTGGTTGGAGGAGCCGACGATTCCGGATGATGTGGCCGGCCACGCCCGCATTGCGCGTGAGGGGGGACTGCCGATTGCGACCGGCGAGAATTTTCATACTGTGTACGAGTTTCAGCAGATGATACAGCATGGGGCGATCTCCTTTCCGGAGCCGGACGTGGCGACTCTGGGCGGTGTAACGCCCTGGCTGAAGGTTGCCCATCTGGCGGAGACCTGCAACCTGCCGGTGACAACGCACGGGGTTCACGACCTGCAGGTTCATCTTCTGGCCGCAATTCCGAACAGTTCATACTTGGAGGCGCATGGTTTCGGGTTGGACCGCTTTATTCGACATCCGTTGAAAATTGAAGAAGGGGAGGCTGTCGCGCCGGACAGAGCCGGACATGGCGTGGAATTCGACTGGGAAGCGCTTGAGGAGCATCGAGTATGAGCGAATCGAAGGGGCGTATGGAGAAGCAATTGACTGGGAAGAGGGTCGCGATTCTGACTGCGCACGAGTTTGAAGACATCGAGGTAATGTACTCAGTGCTGCAGCTGAGTCAGGCGGGCGCTGAAATCGTTGTCGGCACGCTGCCGCAGACCGCGCTCGGCCACTTTCACGGGAGACCGGCGTGGCCGGAAAAGCCAATTACGGGCCGGTTCGGTCACACGATTCCCTTTGACGTGCTGGCAGAAGGCAATCGCTACACGGTGCAAAGCATCTGGGAGATGAAACCGCAGGCGTACGATGCAGTCGTATTCCCTGGAGGCCTCGCCCCCGATTTCTTGCGGATCGATGACAAGACGCTGGCGTTTGCCGCGGCCATCCATCGCGAAGGCAAGGTCGTGGCGGCAATCTGCCACGGGCCGCAGGTCTTGATTTCGATTGACCGTCGATTTAGGACCGATTGTATTTCCGGGCGCAATGTAACCGCTTACTGTGCGGTAACAGACGACATTCTGAATGCCGGAGGCATCTATCACGATGTGCCGGCGCTGATCGACGGCAACGTGGTGACGGGGCGGGTCCCAGACGACCTGCCGGAGTTCTGCGATGCAATCGTAGAGGCGCTGTCCGCAGGGTGAAGGCCGCCGCCAGATAGTTCAGATGGTTTCGTGTGATCCGCCAAAGAGAGATGACACTCTGGCGTCAAATGACGCTGACGCCAACTGCTGCAGGACTGGAGAGACCATGGAATTTCCCGAAGTAAAGGCGATGACGTTCGACGTTTTTGGCACTGTGGTTGATTGGCGAGGTTCGATCATCGGGGAAGGGTTGGGCGTGTGGACCGCGAAGGGCGTAGACGTTGACTGGCCCCGTTTTGCCGAGGGTTGGCGGGCCGGCTATGGGCCGGCCATGCAGCGCGTGCGCTCAGGCGAACTGCCCTGGACGAATATTGACGCCCTGCACCGCATGATCCTGGATGAACTGTTGGTGAGCCATGGCGTTTCGGGGTTGTCGGAAGCGGAGAAGGACGATCTGAACCGGGTCTGGCACCGGTTGAATCCATGGCCTGACGTAGTGTCCGGACTGGCCCGGCTGCGCAAGCGATATGTGGTGGCATCGCTGTCCAACGGCAATGTCGCGTTGCTGGTGAACATGGCGAGGCATGGAGGGTATTGCTGGGACTGCGTGTTGTCGGCAGAGCTGGCAAGGCATTACAAGCCGGATCCGGAGGCATACGCGACGGCCGCGGCGCTGTTGGGTCTGGAGCCAAATCAGGTGATGATGGTTGCGGCGCATAACGGAGATCTGGCGGGGTCCAGGGCAGTTGGGTTCAGGACGGCATTTGTTCACCGACCGCTGGAATTCGGCGCTGAACAGACGACGGATCTGAATCCGGACCCAGAGGTTGATGTTGCGGCTGCAGATTTCAACGACCTTTCTGATCAGTTAGGGCTTGCTTAGAAGTAAGCAGCTTGCTGATTGGCGGGCAAATCTTAGGGTCTTCCGCGGTGGACCCTTTTGGCATTCCCAGTCACAGGAGTGTGGCGTGCTCGTCCGCGAATGGGCGCGAAGATTCAAAGGGCGAGAGCGGCGCCTCTGTGGCGTCAGCCTTGTTGAAATCTGGGGTCGATGGCGTCGCGCAGGCCGTCTCCGATGAAGTTGATGCTGAGCACTGTCAGCAGAATCATGATGGCGGGAGGGACCCAGATCCAGGGGCCGTCCTGGAGGACGTCGAGGCTTCGGGCCGTCTCGAGCATGTTTCCCCAACTGGGTGTGGGCAGAGGGATGCCTACGCCGAGGAAACTCAAACCCGCTTCGAGAAGAATCGCGCCGTTGACAGCGAAGGTTACAGAGGCGAGGACGGGTGCGACGACGTTTGGCAGCACGTGCGTGATGATAATCCGGCGGTTGCCGGCGCCGAGTGAGCGCGACGCCAGGACAAACTGCTGCTCCCTCAACGACAGTACCTGACCCCTTACTAGCCGGGTGATTCCCGGCCAACTGAATATGCCGATCAGGAAGATTACGCTGGCGATGCTCTGCCCTAGATAGATGGCGGCTGTCAGGATGATCACGACGCGTGGGAAGGTCATTACGACGTCGGTGAAGCGCATGATCACCTGGTCGGCCTTGCCGCGATAGTAACCTGAGATCGAGCCAAGAATGACCCCGATGACGGTTGAAATGGAGGCTGCGGCGAACCCAACGGCCAAGGAGACGCGGCCGCCATACAGGGTGCGACTCCAGATATCCCGCCCCACGCGGTCTGTGCCTAGGAAGTGCGCGAAGCTGGGAGACTGGAACTTGTCGGGCAGATTGAGGGCGGCATAGTCGTATCGGGCGATTAGGGGCGCGGCCACGCTTGCGAGAAGCACGACGGCGAACATGATCAGGCCTGCCACAGCCAGGGGATGGCGCCGAAACCGCCACCAGGCCTGGGCGGTGGGGGACTGAGATTTGACTCCTCGTCTTCCGCTGTCTAAGGACATGGGCTCAAACTGGCAGGGTTGTCGCCGAAATGCGGTTGGATGGGATGCGGCTGGATTCCAAATACCCCCGTCGTAGAACCATATTTTACTCGTAACGAATTCTAGGGTCGGCGACCGCGTAGGACAGATCTGTGATCAGATTGGCAGTCAGGACGACGAGAGCGGTGACCAGCATGATCCCCATGACCATGGGATAGTCCCTGGCGGCGACGGCGTCGACGAGCAAGGCGCCCATGCCCGGCCAGCTGTAGATCGTCTCGGTGAAGAGGGCGCCCGCGACCAGTGTGGGGAGGCTCAGGCCGACGACGGTGACGACGGGAAGCAGGGCGTTGCGAAACACGTGGCGCCAAGTCACCGCGGGCGGCTTCAGCCCCTTTGCCTTGGCCGTGCGCACGTAGTCCTCGCCGCGGACTTCCAGCATGCTGAAGCGGGTATAGCGCATGAAGGTCGCGAGGTTGAATATGGCGAGCGTGCCTGCGGGCAGGGCGAGATGATAGAGCAGGTCGAAGAGAGAGTCCGGCTTGCCGATTGTGCGCATGCCGCCGGACGGAAACCAGCCCAGCTTGACTGAAAAGAGATAGAGGCCGAAGATGCCGGCGATAAAGGCCGGCATTGATATGCCGACGAAGGACAGGCCGGTGAAGGCAAAGTCCCAGAATGAGTATTGGCGGAGGCCGATGAAGATTCCGAGGGTAACGCCCACCGTGATGCCGATTGCCAAGGCGGTTCCCATGAGCAGGAAGGTGCGTCTAAGACGAACGGCCAGCACTTCGGCGACGTCGTCTCCGTTTTTGAAGCGGAATCCCAGATCGCCTTGCACGACTTGCCCCAGCCATTTTACATAGCGGACGGGGAGAGGGTCGTCGAGGCCGTAGCGCTCGCGTACGAAGTCCAGGTCCTCTTTCGTGATCCCGATCTCCTCATTGACAAAGAAGTCGACCGGATCGCCCGGCGCGAGGTTGATCAACAGATAGATAACAATTGTTACCAGGATGAGGACCGGTATGTTTACGAGGACGCGGCGCAAGAAGTATTGCATTGAAAGTTGAAGCGTCGCTGCGAAGGGACAGGAATGCCGCGAACGGCGGCGTCGACGGCCCTAACTGTCTGGGCTGTCGACGCCGCCTTTGGTTATGCTTATTTCATGTTCCAGTCCTGGGAGCGGTCCACGTAAGGGCCGCCGCCGGGGGCCGGGAAGTAGTGGAAGTCTTCGATGTCAACGGTTGCGATGCCGTAACGTGTGGAGACCCACCAATATGCAAAGGTGGCCTCTTCGTTCTGATACTTGCAGAGGGCGGTGCGGGCAGCCCTGTATTCATCGGCATTTTGCGCTGCATCCATGGCGCCGAACAGTTCGACATAGTTCGGGTCCTCGATTCCCCACTGGTTGTCTTCGACGTACCAGATGGGGCTGTAAGAGGCCGGGCCGCCGCCGGCGCCGCGATAGGCGATGTTCCATTCGGAGGCGTTGTCGTCGACGACGGTTCGCCAGGTGGGCACGTCAAGGAATGTCGGATTTACGGTAACGCCGACGTCGGCCATGTTGGCCTGCATGACGGTCAGGATGTCTTTGGCGAGTTGAGACGTGTAGTAGGTGGGGATGTCCAGGTTGACATTGTCCAGGGTTACCCCGTCGGCGGCTGCTTCGGCCAGGAGTTCACGGGCCTTCGCCGGATCGTATTCGTAGTAGTTGGCGTCTTCAGGCCAGAAGGTGGGATAGGGATCCTGACACGGTGTGGCCTGGGCGGTGCCGTTGAAGACGTCGCTGATGATGGACGCGCGGTCGATGCCGTACATGAAGGCCTGGCGGATGCGCTTGTCGGTCCAGAAATCGTTGAGATAGTTATAGTTGAACATGTTGGTGACAAAGGACGGGCCAGAGAAGATCTGGAAGTCCGGATTGTCGGCGAAGCGGCTGGCCACATCGGCGCTGACGTAGGTGAAGTCGATGTCGCCGCTTTCGAGTGCGAGCACGGCTGCGGTTTCGTCAACGAAGTAGCGATTTACGAGCTGGTCCAGTTCGGGAACGCCGTCCCAGTAGAACTCATTGGGGGCGAGGGCCATAAACTGGTCTTTTTCGTAGGAATCGAATTTGAAGGGGCCGGTACCGATCGGGTTGGTGAACCACCAGTCGCTGCTGAAGATTTCGGTGGAGTCGAAGTCGATGGCGTGTTCGGGCAGAGCATAGTAGGCGCGCACCGCGTCGTAGAAGCGGGGGTTGGAGATGTTCAACTCGATTTCGAGCGTGAGGTCGTCGACGACGCGGATGCCGGTGATCTCGTCGGCTTCGCCTTCGTTGTAATCTGTCCAGCCCACGATCTGGCCGGGCTGGCTGATGCCGAAGTGTGTGACGGCAGCCATGGGCGCGGCGACGAACTCGGCGGTCCATTTGAGGTCGGACGCGGTGAAGTCTTCGCCGTCATGCCATTTGACGCCTTCGCGGAGGTTGAAGGTCCAGACGGTGGCATCTTCGTTTGGCTCCCAGCTGACGGCAAGCGCGGCCTCGCTGGTGTGATTGGAGAAGGTCTGGTCCATGATGATCAGCGGCGTGAACACCTTGACGAACCAGACGTTGCCGGCGCCGTTGTTGTAGAGGACGCCCTGTGGGTCGCCGCCGGGCCCGACGTCGAAGCCGCCGATGAGGACCTGTTCGACCTCGGCCATTTCGTCGGAGGACTCGGCCATGGTGGCGTCGGCCTCTTCGGCGGCGGGAGCCGCTGCCGGCGCGGCGCAACCAACCAGGAGCGCGAACGCCAGGATTAGTGTAAGGGATAGGATGGTAGGCTTGGACATTGAAGTCTCCTCAGCAATTGAATGGGTTGAATCAGAGTTGTTGGTGCCGAAAGTGAATTCGGGGCGGCGAGATTGTCGCACAGTTGGATTGCGGGTGTCAAATCTGGGGGAGGGTGATGATCCGCCGAGGGGCGCGGGGAGAGGCGAGAGGAGAACGGCGTGTGATCCACGGAGGGACACGGAGGGGCACGGAGAGGGCCCGGAGAAAGGCGAAAGGAGAAGGGCAGAATCCTCGAGGGGCGCGGATGGCGGGGAGGGGAGGGGGTGGGTTTTGGGACAGCGAGATTGATTGGGGAGGAGGCGCCGCTGCGAGCGCGCGGTGACTCTCAGGGGGGCGCTGCGGGGGGAATCCCCCTGCACAAGGGAAGCCGCTTGCGGCTGACCGCCCAGAACTGAAATGGCCAGTAGTCAGCGTTCAGTTTTCAGTGGCGAGGAGCTTCTGGGCGCGAGAACTGTGGACTGATGGCAGGATCTGGACGAGCAGACCAATAGGAGGGAGGAAGTTGGGTCGGGGCGAATCTGTCTGTGTTATACTGGCGCTTTGGCAGGCGGGCGCTGGGATCTGAGGAGTCGAGGAGGGTGAAGATGTCAATGCAGAACCACGAGGTTGTTATTGTCGAGCGGGGCGTGGTCGAGGTGCAAGGCTGCGAGATGCCGTCTGCCGGGCGGGGCGAGCTGCTGATCCGGGCGGTGGTATCGCTGTTGAGCCCGGGTACAGAGAGGGCGTTTCTGTTAGGCCTGGCGAACACCTCGGCGCGCTATCCGTCGGGCAGTGGCTACAGCCACATTGGCGAGGTTGTCGAGGTGGGAGAGGGCGTCGAGGGGTGGGCGGTCGGGGACCGGGTCGCTTCGAGGGCGCCCCACAAAATGTATGCATCGGTTCCAGCGTCACAGTGCAACCACATACCAGAAGGGCTGGCGGACGAAAAAGCGGCGTACTTCCGGCTAGGCTCGATCGCCATGCAGGCAGTACGCAAGGCCCGGATTGAGCTTGGTGAGCCGGTCGCGGTAATTGGGAGCGGGTTGATAGGGCTGTTGGCGATGCAGTTGGCGCGTTTGAATGGGGGGCTCCCCGCAGGGCGATTGCATCTAAATTGGGTCAGAGCATCGAAATACTTCAGAATTCCCCTCCAGTTCGGGATCAGACATGAGAAGTGTTCGATTAGTGGCACGTAGACGGGAAATCCAAATGATTTCGACGCCTGACGGCCGGTG
>JAJDZJ010000001.1 GCA_022824685.1 Caldilineaceae bacterium | reverse complement strand
TCGCCGACTGAGGGCCTGATCCGCGGCGTCTTCCCGTCGATATTCAGTAAGCGCAGGGTGATTTCCACTTATTCTCGCTTTCTTCTGGCCACAATTTCAACTGAATCGGCCTACAGATTTAGATGCGATTGCCCTGAGGTTACTTAACAATCCTTGTCCCTATGTGATAGAGTTGCACATGAAATCGAGATGGGAAGAAGCATAGGCGAGTGAAAGGAATCAAAGTACCAATGAAATGGACACTGAGCTGCTCTGCATGGAAAGAGGGTGATTGGTATGTGTCCCGTTGTGAGGAGTTGGAGGTAGCAAGTCAGGGAAGAACCATGGAGGAAGCGTTCGATAATCTGCATGAAGCGCTCCAGTTGCTTCTTGAGACTTACTCTATCGAAGATTTTGTAAAACGCGTTGCTCGCTTTAATCCGGAACTGTTTGCTGAGGGCCATGAAAGACCAAAGATTAGTAGCACCCTAATCGGTAAGGAAGACAATCAGGCGTTGTATGAATTAGAACTCGAATATGCCTAGACTGCCCCCTAGATCGTTTAGGCAGGTCCGTCGAGTATTGCTAGACAATGGATTTGAAGTGAAGAGACAGAGTGGAAGCCATGTCATCTTTAGCAAGCGCCAAAGTAATGAGGCAGGAGAAACATTCGAGTTAGATGTCGTCGTCCCTAACCATAGCGAGATCCCCGTTGGCACATTAAAGAGCATAATCAGACAGTCCGAATTGCCTGATTCTCTTTTCAAGTGACTCAGCCTGAAGAATTCAATACTTGACTACACGGCAGTGCAACCGTTCGCGGCCGCCTTCCATATGCATCCTTGCTAAAGGGCGCATATCGATTTCCCTCAATTGAAGTCGATATGTCCTATCACGCAGTTGGATTCCACGATTAGGCGATTGGCGACCAGCGCTCAAGAGCCTGCTTCTCCACTACACGCCGATACCAAACATCCGCGCCGCGTTGCCCCCAAGAATCAGGTTCTTCTCCGCCGTCGAGAGAAAATCACAGTGCAGGCGAATATAGTCCACGGCCTCTTTATAGGTGCACCAGAAGCCGCCGCTGTAGGGCATGTCCGAGCCCCACATCAGCTTCTCCACGCCGACCTGTTCGCATAGCCATTCGAGCATCTCCTGCCCCTCGGGGTAAGGGTATTCGGGCCACTTGGCCGGCATCAGGATCTCAGCGCTCATGTTGGGCCGATTCAGTAAGGTGATTACCTCGTCGGGGATGCCGATTTCGTGGATGATCGCGGCCGGCACCAGACCGTGCGTGATCACCGACGGAATGTCCTCGTGCGCCTGCGCCCACCGGCTCAGTTCGGCGACGCGTTCCATGAAGCCTGCCACCCGGTCCTGCTTACGCGCGTCGATATACCAGAAGATGGGAATCCCCAGGCGGCGCGCCAGTTGCCACAGCGGCTCGAACTTTGCGTCGTCGATCCGGTCCACATAGCCTCTTAAGGCGAACAGTTCCACACTGAAGTAGAGCCCCGTGCATCCCAACTCCGAGACCGCGTGCTCAAGTCGCGCCAGCTCCTCCGGCTGATCTGCCTCCGTTTCTCGTATCTGCGCCAGCGCGATGAATCGGTCGGGGTAGCGGCGCATCGCCTCCGCGTAGTACCGGTTGATGTTGGCGCCGTAGACGTGGTCGCTCTGGAGCACGCCCCTGTCCACGCCGGCGACCTCCATCTCCGCAATCATCCTCTCCGGGGTCGCCTCCAGGTTCTCAAGGCTGGGCGGGTAGAACTGCATGACGTAGTCGACGCCGTCCACGGTGAGTTCGGCCTGCCCGTATCTGCCGAAGCGGAAGTTGACATCGGGCATGGCGTTTATGTCGTCGGAGGGGAAGTCGAGCAGCGGCTCTTTGACGCGCGCGCCGTCCTTCTTGCGCCAGAAGTCGGTGAAGTCGCGCAGATGGTACTGCCACAGCTTGCGCGTGAGGGCTGCGCTGGCCTCGCCGGAGCCGGTGGCGAAACGGCGGAAGATGTGCGTGTGGGCGTCGATGACGGGCGTCTTGTCTTCTTGATCAGGTTCGACCTGCCGCCAGCCTCCACCGAAGAACTCCAGCTTACTTTCTGTTGTCATCTTGTCTCCATCCAGGATTGAAAGTCGCTCTGCCGCCATGTATATCTGGGCTGATAGCCCATAAGACTGGTCGCCTTAGCGTGCGACCAGAGAGAGGAATGGCCTTCCAAGCGAGTCCTCAAGGGTAATTCCGGTCCTGTTTCTTTCCCACTCCTTTTGCCTAACGAACGCCGCAAGTGGGCGATCAGCGCCGGCGTCGACTCTCTTGAGCAGGTGTCCCTGCCGTTGATGAGAAACACCTCGTGCCTGATCGTGTCATTCTCCACGGCCAGACGGAAGGCCCGCGCAGCGTCGCGGGCGTCGGTAAAGGCCCACAGTAGTTTGCGCGGAGCAGGCGGCCCCGGGGTCGGCCAGTTCCCTTCGGCGTCCTCTATTGTCTTGACATAGCGATTGGACCACAGCTCTTCGACCGTGAACTGCTGCGCCCAGCCGGAGCGCACGGCCACTTCGGCGCTGGCTCGTTCGAGATACCAGTTGTTATTGATTCGTAAACAGACTGTTTGGATGCCGAAGGCGCCGCTATACCGCTTGCACGTCAACTCGCCCAGCAGCTTGCTCAGCCCGTATTCGTCCTGCGGCTCACAGGGATGCTCTTCGTCGAGCGGGAGGTAGCGCGGCAGGAACTCCTCTTTCTGAAAGGAGAAGCCGGTGGCCGCGCCGGAAGAGGCAAACACGAACTTGCCAACGCCCGCATCAACCGCCGCCTCCAGCGCATTGACAGTGCCGATCACATTGACGTTGAGCAGCTGCGCCGGTGTCGCCCTTCCCGGCCCCGGCACCGCAGCCAGATGGATCACGGCATCCTGATCCTGACACGCATCGGCAAGCTGGCCGGGCGCCATGATATCGCCCTTGACGAAACCCGCCTCCGCCACACGCGGCGCAGTGCGGCTGAAGCTGGTCACGGAGTGACCGGCCTGTAGCAGCTCCCTCAGGACATATCCCCCGATCGTTCCGCTGCCGCCGGTGACGAGGATTTTCATGAATGTTTGCCTTTCAATCGGGCCTGTCCTGGCCGGTTCTTCATCCCCGCAGCCATTCAGGCTTTCTCAGCTTGCATTCGCTGGCAGCCGCCACCTTGGTTGAGGCGCATGGGTGGAATTACCCCGCACGGTCGCTGAAGCCTGCTTTTGAAAGGGGGCGTTGCGGGGGGACACGCCCCGTACAAGGGAGGGCCGAAGGACCGACCGCCCAAAGGAAAAGGGAGAGTACAGATGGGCGAGCGTCCAGACATCTGCGCTCGCCTGACCCTGAAGGGAAAATGGACTCTTGCTGGGTTCAGTTCGCCTCCTCCTTCGTCTCCTTCCAAAGCTCATGCACTGCGGCGATCTGCCACCAGGCCGGGCCGACCGGCTTTTTCAGCAGCATTGGCCTGATGAAGGCGGCCGCCTTTTCCAGACCCTCTTTGATCTCGATATACTCGCTCTCCATTTCCAGGGTCAGGATGCCGTCATAGCCGACAAATCGCAACGTCGAAATGACTTCGCGCCACGTGCGGGCGTCGTGTCCCCAGCCCGGAATCGTGAACGTCCACGAACGATCCTGGTAGTGCTTGAGGTCGGTCGAGTCGAAGTAGCCGCGCAGCCGCACATTCGGTTCGTGAATCAGTGTATCCTTGAGATGAACGGCCTGAATGAGGTCGCCCAACTCGTGGATGGCCGCAAGCGGGTCGATCCCCTGCACCCACATGTGTGAGATGTCATAGTTGCAGGCCACAACCGGTCCCAGTTCGTCGCGCAGGCGGCGCAGCTTGACCGGACTGTGAATCATGTCGTTGATCTGCATTTCGAAGCACAGTGTCACCCCGTGGTCGGCCGCGATCCGGCCATGCTCTTTCCAGTAGGGGAGCAGCCGCTGCTCCCACTGCCACTCGAGGGCGTCGCGCAGGAACGGCAGGTCGGTGTTGACGATCCAGGCCGGTAGGCTATCTCCCTCGGCCCCTTCGGGCAGACCGGCCACCACGACCAAACGTGTGCAGCCTACTCGCTCCATAAGCGCGCACGCATTGCGAAATTGCCTTGAATATTCCTGTGCAATACGGCGGTCTGGCGCCAGGGGCGTGCCGTGTCCTGCGAACGAGTAGATCTCGAGGCCATGCCCGGCGTAGATGTCCAGCCAGCGCTCCAATTCACCCTCATCCGCCAGCAGCCTGTCGACATCGCAGTACTTCTTGGCGGCAGGACCGGCTGCAGCCACCTCGACAGCCTGTACGCCCTGGTCCTGGCAAAATTGCAGACCCTCTTCGAATTCCAACATATTGATAAAGAAGGTGTTCATGCCAAGTTTCATGTCAACTGCCTTTCACATGGAGATGAGTTTCGACCCGGGAACTGCCAGCGCATATCGCTGGTGAGCTCGAGGCTGGGAACCGGTTTCATTATCAGTCGAGCGCGTCCAGATGAAACACGTTTGGCTGGCGCGCAGATGCTTGCGGGGAATGTCTCGTTCTGGCAGGGCCATCATAGAAGAGTCCGCGCAGTTGGTCAATCTCCTGTAGCCGCCTGCGGTCCAGGGCGATTGCATCTAAATTGGGTCAGAACATCGAAATGCAGCCGAATACTCTTCCAGGTCGGGGTAAGACACAGGGAAATGTACGAAAGATGGCACGTAGACGGAGAATTTAACTTATCTCGCCGACTGAGGGC
>JAJDZJ010000058.1 GCA_022824685.1 Caldilineaceae bacterium | reverse complement strand
TCGCCGACTGAGGGCCTGATCCGCGGCGTCTTCCCGTCGATATTCAGTAAGCGCAGGGTGATTTCCACTTATTCTCGCTTTCTTCTGGCCACAATTTCAACTGAATCGGCCTACAGATTTAGATGCGATTGCCCTGATGCGATCGTAGGGGCAATTGACTTCCAGGAAGGCAACACTGAGACTGCTGAGGGGATCCAAGTCCTTGACGATTACACCATTCAGTTTCAGCTGACGCAACCGCAGGTGACGATCATCGAGCGGTTCGCTATGCGTATTGCACCGGCCCACGTGTTCGAGGGACTTGAGCCGGAGGACTGGCTGCAGACGGAGTTCGCCACAGAGCTGCCATTTGGCACCGGGCCCTTTGTGTTCAAGGAGTATATCCCCGATCAGCACACCATCTTCGAGCGCAACGAGAATTACTTCAAGGGCGCGCCTCTGCTCAAGAACGTCGTGATTCGATTCTACGGTGACAACAGCGTAATGATCATCGCCCTGGAGAAGGGTGAGATTAACATGGTCGGATTCCTGAACCCGAGCGCTGACGAGTTCGACAAGGTCACGAATCTTCCCGGCATCGATTGGGAATACCAGGACAAGTTCCCGGCATACTTCTTCTCCATTACGTTCCAGGACGAGGCATTGGCGGACAAACGGTTCCGCCAGGCGTTCCTTTACTCGATCGACCGTGCGGAGATTGCCACCCAGCTGTGGGGCAACGCGGACTTGACGAAAGTGCAGCCGGTGTCACAGTGGGCGCCCCCTCCGGGTGTCACGCTGGATATTGAGGAGTACGCCTACAACCCCGAAAAGTCCACGGCCTTGCTGGAGGATATGGGCTGGGACTTTGACCGGGTCGTCGAAATCGTCTGGTTTGGCACGGATATGCCCGATCAGCTACCGATTCTGCAGCAGTTCATAGAAGGCGTGGGCATCAAGACCAAGCTGGTACAGACGGATGGGGCCAGGGGTCTGGAGGTCTTCTACGAGACCGGCGACTATGAGATCAGCTGGGTTGGAGGCTGGGGACGGTCCTACTATCCTGACACGACGGTTGTCGGGTGTGACCGCGTCTACCCCAACGGCTACAACTCAAGCCGCTACTGTAACGAGGAGCTGGACGCCCTGTACAACCAGGCCCTGGCTACGGTTGACGACGACGAACGCAATGCGCTGTACACGCGTGCCACCGCCATCTGGAATGATGAGCTTCCGTGGATACCGCTCTATGCGCCACAGTCTCTGTTGCTGATTAGCGAGAATGTCAAGGGATGGCGGGACAGCCTCATCGGGCCTGAAGGATCTGCTACGATCGGCGCTGTCACCGACCTTGAGAAGTGGTACATTGAAGAGTAGCTACATTGTCGTGCCGGTCTGAAGCAGATCGGGTCCGCCTCACGTTTGGCGTAAGGATTTCAATGCTGGACCAACTCTCCTTTTGGGGAGCATGAGTGGTGGGGTCGGCGCAAAACGACCCCACCCTCTTCCCACCGTCCTTCGAACCCTGATTGAACCGAGGGAGTTACACCTTGGGACGCTATATCTTACGGCGTATTCTGATCTCGTTCCCGGTATTGTTGGGCATCACAGTCGTTACGTTCGCTTTCGCCAACCTGGCCCCGGGCGATCCGGTTACGGCCATGATCGACCCCATGAGCGGGATAGAGCCAGGTGAGGTTGAAAAGCTCAAAGAGGCGCTGGGCATCAACAGGCCGATTCCGGTGCGGTATTTCATCTGGCTGAAGGAGGTGTTGCGAGGGAACCTAGGCTACTCCTACGTCACGCACAGGCCTGTGGCGACCATGATTGCGGAGCGGTTGCCGCAGACGTTGCAGTTGATGATGACGGCTCTGGCTATCAGTATCGTTCTGGGCGTTTCGCTGGGTATCTACGCCGCCTTCAACCAGTATTCGATCCTGGACAATGTATTTGCTTTATTGGTGTTCATTGGCATATCGGTGCCGGCTTTCTTCTTTGCCTTGCTGGCGATATACATGTTCTCATTCAGGATACCTCTCTTCCCGACCTCAGGCATTAAGGAACCACTGAGCACTCTCCCACCGATCATCGACCGTCTTCATCACCTGGTGTTACCTGCCACCGTATTGGGGATTGAAGGTGTCGCCGGCTACCTGCGCTACACACGCTCGAGCGTCCTGGAGGTGATGCGGCAGGACTACGTAACGACTGCGCGGGCGAAAGGGCTGCGAGAACGCGCTGTGCGCATTGGTCATGTGCTGCGCAATGCGCTGCTGCCGCTGGTGACGATTGTCGGTTTGAGTCTGCCCAGTTTGATCGGCGGCGCGCTGTTCATCGAAGTCCTCTTTTCCTGGCCCGGCATGGCGCGCATGGCGATTGAGCACACGCTGGGCCGGGATTACCCCGTGATCATGGGAATCGGTCTCGTCTCTGCGACCATGGTTCTGCTCAGCAACCTGGTCGCCGACATCGTCTATACAGTTGTGGACCCGCGAATCCGCTATGAGTAGCGCGGATCAGGCTGTACCTGGGGGGTAGAGAATCCGGCGGCGGTCCTCATTCCCGGACAGAGGAAGAAATGGAAGGCGAAGAGAAAGGTAGAGCAAGGCAGGCGTCGCTCGTCAGTGAAGACCTGCAACATATGGTGCGCGGGCAGGCGGTCGTCGGTCTGCGCGAGCTTATCTGGCGCCGATTCAGCCGACACAAACTGGCGCTGGTATCGATTGCCATCATGATTGTGCTGGCATTTGCCGCTATTTTCGCCCCCCTGCTCAGCAGCCCCAATGATCCTTACACGGCCGACCTGCAAAATCTGCGGGCGCCGCCCAGCTCAGAGCACATCCTGGGGACCGACCGATCCGGTCGAGACATGCTTGCCCGCATTTTGCACGGGGGCCGCGTTTCGCTCTCGGTGGGACTGATCGCGACGTCCATTTATATTTCGATTGGCACGATCCTGGGGGGAGTGAGCGGCTACCGCGGCGGGGTGACAGATTTCATCATCATGCGAATTACCGACATCGTGATGTGCTTCCCCAGTTTACTCATCATCCTGACCCTGGTCGCGGTCGTTGGTCCCAGCATTTTCAATATCATGATCATTCTCGGCTTCCTTGGGTGGCCGAGTATTGCGCGTTTGGTGCGCGGGGTGTTTTTGTCGCTCAGCGAGCGTGATTTCGTCATGGCGGCGCGCTGTTTGGGCGCGACCGAGCCCGGTATCATCTTCCGCCACATTTTGCCGAACGTGGTCGGCCCGCTTGTGGTGGCAGCCACATTCGGCATCGCCGGGGCTATCATGGCTGAGGCCGGGCTGAGCTTCCTGGGACTGGGCGTACAGGCGCCGCGACCGAGTTGGGGCCAGATGTTGAGTGCGGCGACGTCGCTCACGACACTTGAGAGAAGGCCGTGGATCTGGATGCCGCCGGGCGCGATGATCGCCATAACCGTGCTGAGCATAAATTTCATTGGCGACGGTCTGCGTGACGCTCTCGACCCGCGCACGATGCTGGACTAAGGGAGTGTGAATTGGGCGCGACCGCCCACAGAGTCCGGTAGCCGCTCCGCTGAGGGTTCACGCGACGCGGATTCTCATTCACTACAGCATCCTCGTTGCCACATCGAATTGTCGTCATACGCCCGTTCCTCACGGAGATGCAATTATGGCAGAGGCCATCTACCTGACCGACATGTCGGAATGTCTGCCACAGGACGCACTGTCAACCGCGCCGGAGAGACACAAGTGGCAGGTGGTGGCGTACACGGCGGAGGAAGGCCTGGCCGGCAACATGGCCTTTGCGCACGCGCTCTACGAGACGCCGGCCATCACCCTGCCGCTGAACGTAGAGGGCTGGCATGCGATCAGCATCGGCTTCTGGCCCGGGGTGGAGCAGGAACATACAAGCCTGGTCAAGTACAGGCTTTCCGGTGAGAAGGTGTACACCGTTGTTGAGCACTATGTGCAGAGCCCATCGCTTCCCGGGTGTTTCTGGGATAGGACGGAGCTTGTCGAGACGTTTCCCCGGTTTGCCGACCTGACAGGTCAGGACCTGGTTTTCAGCAAGCAGAATACCGCTCACCCTCCGACTTTGGCGTGTGTCGCTTACGTCAAGCTGGCGCCGTTGACGCAGACCGAAGTGGAGGCCATCCAGCGCGACAGGGAGCAGAGAGAGACGCGCAGGGTCGTTGGCATGATTGATGGCGAAGGGCTGTTTCACCAGATGTGTCCGGCGACGAGAGAGGAGCTCCTGGAGCAGATCGAGCCGTTTCGGCACGCGGATGTGGGAAAGGTGCTGTGGGGGGTAAATTTGAGCGATCTGACCTATTATCACTCCAAGGTTGGACGTTTCTATGGGAGTGAGGATGGGGTGTCCCCTGTGTTGCGGCACGTACACGCCCTCAAGAGCCACAAGGCGCTGGCGGATCAGGGCATTGTCCCGTTCGCGGCGGCGATGGAGTATGCGCATGAGCTGGGACTGGAGTTCCACCCGTATTACCGGTTGAGCATCGTTGATAAGGCTCAACCTTACTTCTTCTTTTCGACAGAGACCACTTTTCTACGGGACAATCCGGATTGCCGAATTGTGGCCAAAGACGGCTCGCCGCTGATGAAGGCCAGCTATGCATTCCCGAAGGTGCGGGACTTCATGGTCTCTCTGATGGAGGAGGGGATGGAATATGACATTGACGGGGTACACCTCTGTTTCACGCGGGGGCCGGAGTATATCGGCTACGAGCAGCCGGTGCTGGACGAGTTCAAACGGCTGTATGGGCTCGACGCGCGCGAGGTCGCCGATGACGACGAGCGGCTGTACAGAGTCAAAGCGAGCTTTTTGACTGAGTTCGTGCGGGCTGTAAGGAGGACGGCGGACCGGCACGGGGAAAAGCGAGGGCGCAGAATGCAGGTGTCGGCGATCTTTGAGGGCGGCCGGGAGGACATGCGCTATTTCGCCTACGACGCCTACACCTGGGTGGAGGAAAAGCTGGTCGACTTCATCATCACGAATCCTCCCTCCGACCTGGTCAGGCTGGCCAAAGAGAACGGATGCCAGGTGTACATGGTGTCCACAAAAGAGGACAAGTCGCTGACGATGAAGCATGCTTATGCCGGGGGCATGGACGGGATGGCCATTTGGGACATCAACACAACGCGTCCCGAAACGTGGGCGATAGAGAGCCGGTTGGGTCACCGCGAGGAGGTGATCGATCTGCCGAAAGCGGAACGGTATCCAAAGATGGAGCGGACCAGGTTGATCACGATACGGGATCGGGATTTCTCGCAGACTGTTGACAAAAACGTTCCCTCAGGGTGGCCGCCGGAGCTGCTCGTCATCTACACCGGGGGATAGGAGAGCGAGGAGGAGGGTGCGCATGTGTGCAGAACGTAAGGCCATCTACATTTCCGATATGGGCCGTTGTCAACCTGAATCGGCCATTTCAGAGATCGCTGAGCATGGTCACTGGCGGGCGATCCCATACGAGGCGGAAGGCGTAACGGGCAGGATGGTTGTGGCCGGTATCGAGTGCAACGCGCCCACGCTTACGCTTCCCCTGGACGTGGAAGGGTGGTATGCCATCCACCTGGGCCTCTGGACAAACTGGGTGGACAGGGTGGTGCGGGTCAAGTTGACGGATGATCCCTGTTTCACCACGTCTACATATCTTTACCCGGACATAAAGAAGACGAATTATTTCGCAAGCATGGGCGAAGTGTTCTGGAAATGCGCTGATCTGACAGACCAGGGGTTGCAAATCGGCCAGCAGAGCGCAGGCACTCCCTGGGCGGCGGGTATCGCCTATGTGAAACTGGAGCCATTGACTCCGGAAGAGGTTGCTGCCATCCAGCGGGACCGGGCTCGAAGCAGTACGAAACGGCTCGTCGCCTACAACGACGCCTGGAGCGTTTTCGGCGAACGAGCGCTGTACACAGAGGAAGATATCATCGAGGAGGTAGAACCCTTTCGCGACACCGACTTTCAGAAGCTTCTGTGGGGGATGGGCGCGGGCAGCATGGTACAGCACTTTTCCGAAGTCGGCGAACTTGCCGTGAAGGAGGGTATGAGCGACTTTTCGCGGCACTGTGATCGCCAGGCGGCAGAGAGCTTTCGTACACTGAAGGAAAAGGGGATTGACCCTTTGAAGACGGTGATTGACCACGCCCACGATCTGGGTATCGAGCTGCATGGCACGTATCGCGTAGGCGGGTGGGTTTTTCCCCCCCGGATGATATGGAAGAGGGCCTCTATCGCCAGCATCCTGAATGGCGCTGTGTGGACCGCGATGGCCAGGCCGTCGCCCGTCTGAGCTATGCTTTTCCCGGTGTCCAGGACTTTGTGATTTCGCTTTTCCGAGAGGTGGCAGAGCGAGGAGCGGACGGTGTCAACATGGCCTTTATCCGCGGTCTGCCGTGTGTCCTCTACGAGCAGCCCATCGTCGAAGGTTTTCAGCAGCTGCACGGACAGGATCCCCGACAGCTGCCGGAGGATGATCCTCGCTGGCTGTCCTACAGAGCGAGTTGGATGACGTCATTCATGCGTGCGCTGCGCGAGGAGATGGACCGTGTGGGTGAGCGGCAGGGGAGACATATTCAGGTATCGGCTTACGTTATCAACACGCTGCCGTACAATCTACAGTATGGCCTGGATGTGGCGGCGTGGGCGGAGGAAGGGTTGGTGGATTTCATCATTCCGAACCCCTGGCACGGCGATATGGATGTTGATGTTGCCTCCTTCGTTGAGGTCACGCGCGGCACGGACTGCCAGGTTTACGCCGACATTCTGCCGCGACGGATGCCGGCGGAGGCGTACCGGCAGCGAGCGTTGGAGTGCTATGCAGCTGGTGTCGACGGACTGGCTTTTTGGGATACGAACAGCCGTTACCCCTACCTGGACGAGTGGAGCATGATACGGCGCCTGGGGCATGAAGAGGAGTTGAAAGAGTGGGCGGCTGACGAGTGGCCTGCGTACCGGCAGATCCCGTTGCACAGTTTGGGCGGTCACCACATGGACAAATATTCACCCTACTGGTCAGCCTAAGCCGCGCAGGCGCAGGCGAGCGTGTTCACTTTTTGCGGGCATCGGGAGCGCGGCTCGATGTTCCCAAATGCAATGACCCTCTAAATAAATGTAGTGGGAGCAAGCGCGTCGTCCCTTCGAGTCGGTCTCACACTTGGCCGAGAGCTACAGGACTTCCCAACAATCTGACCTACACTTTCCTTCCGTTCATCGGTATGAGGCGGCATTTCATCACATTCTTCGCCTTGAAATGCTTTGAAGGAGGAGCCTTGCCATGTTCGTGGACATGCAGCCTTCCGATTATCTGCCCGAACTGCCTTCAGACCTGGGCTACGGTATTGGCGTCGTTGGATGCGGCATTGTCGTAGGCGATTCCCACATTCCTGCCTACAAGAAGGCCGACTACCGGGTCGTCGCTTGTTGCGACACAATAGAGGAAAAAGCACACAGCGCAGCAGCCATATACGGCAGCCCACTGGTTACAACCGATGTGGGAGAACTGTTATCTCATCCGGAAGTGGATATTGTTGACCTGGCAGTACACGCTCACCAGCGCCTGCCTTTGGTCGAGCAGATCGCCGCGGCTGGCAAGCATATTTTTTCGCAAAAGCCACTGGCCCCGACCTTGGGCGAGGCCGAGCGAATTGTCGGGATATGCCGTGAGGCCGGGGTAACACTGATGGTCAATCACCAGGCGCGTTGGACGCCCTCTCATCGGGCACTCAGACTACTGGTGGAACGCGGCGTGTTGGGGCATGTCTACGCCGTTACCCACATTTATCGGGCCTATCAGGACTTTGGCTGGTATGCTGAGCGAGAGGACTTCAACATCGTTGATCATGGTATCCACTATATTGATCTGAGTCGGTACTTTACCGGTTACACACCGCGGCGGGTGAAGGCGACGACTGCGATGGCGCCCGGTCAGAACGCGGTCTCGCCGATGATCTATACGATTCTCTTCGAGTACGATCCTTCGTCGCGGGTCATGACGACCCTGCACTTCAACAACATCGTTTCTGCATCCGCTTTACATGACCAGATGTGGTTCGTGGATGGAACGCGGGGGAGCGCGTTGCTCAGCGATCCCCCGGGAAAGGCCAAGTTAAGCCTGTCGTTCAAGGACTCTCCTGAAAAGGTACAGACTTTCGATATCGGAGGCACATGGGAATGTGAGGGATTCGCCGGTTCGATGGGAGAGATGATGCTGGCGTTGGAAGGGGGCCGCGAGCCGGAGAGCTCGGGCCGCGACCACCTGGTGAGTTTGCGCATGGCGTTCGCGGCGGTGGAGAGCGCTAAGTCGGGTGAGAGTGTTGAGTTGAGGAGATAGGGAGTCCGGGGCCGTGCGCCTGGACACGGGCGAAAGTAGCATGTTGCGGCGCCTGGGGCGCGAAGGGGAGTTGGGAGGGAGGAATCAAATCAGCCCTCTCGGTGCAGTTGAATCGCGGTCAGGCTGGCCAATTTCGGCGCCGGAGAGCACAAGGTAGTTGGGGGGCAGGTTCAGTGCCACAGGAACAACCCGGGGCTATCCTCTTACCACTTTGGCCAGGCGTTGATAGAGCTTTGAAGTCTGTATTCCCTGATATCCTGGCCGCAGCCTCACTTCGACCGCACAGGCTTTGAGTTCAGGTTCCTTCGAAATCGGATCCACCGCCGACACGGTCAAATTGTTGGCGGCGCTGAACCGGCCGGCCAGGCGTCCCCAGTGAAAGGGCATGAAGCAGGCCCCCTCCCTGATACTCTCCGTTACCCGCGCGGTTGCCCACACTTTGCCTCTGCGTGAGCGAACCTCGACTACGTCCCCGTTCTCGATCTGCCGCCGCACGGCATCAACTGGGTGTATCTCGAGGAAAGGCTCTCGTGCGCCCTTCAAAAGGCTCTCTGACTTGCCGGTCCGGGTCATGGTATGCCACTGATTTCGCAGGCGGCCTGTTGTCAGAAGCAGAGGAAACTTCCTGTTTGGCAGTTCAGCCGGAGGCACAAATTCAGGGGTATGAAATGTTGCCCTGCCGTCAGCAGTTGCGAAAACTTTCGCGCCCCCCTCTCTGCTGGCTCCAACCGTCTCCACAGACAGGACCTTGCGGTCGCCATCCATCGTGTCGATGGGCTGGCGGGACTGTCTGCTATGCAGCCCTGAGTACAGCCTTTCAGTGCCAGGATGATCGTCATCGGGTATCGGCCACTGGAGGGGACCCTCTGCCTGGAGCCTCCGTACGCTCACTCCGCTGTAATCGCAAACTCGTCCTCTGGTCAACTGTGTAAATTCGTCAAAGACATCCTCTGATGACGCATAGGGAAAGGCATGCGAAAACCCCATGGCCGCGCCCACGTCCGCGATGATTCGCCAGTCCGGCTTGGCCTGACCGACTGGGTCCACCATGCGGGGAAGATACGTGATGCGCCGCTCCGAATTGGTCATCACCCCTTCCCTTTCCGACCACTGTGCCGCCGGCAGCAGAATATGAGCATACCGTGTCGTATCGGTCGGATGATAGGCATCGGTTACCACGAGCAGTTCGAGCTTCTCCATTGCCTTTTCGACAGCGTCAAGGTTGGGCATGGAGACGACCGGATTGGTACACATGATCCACATCGCCTTGACCTCGCCTCTGGCTGCGGCCTCAAACATGTCGACCGCGGCCAGACCGGGTCTGTCGCTAATGGAGTCCTCCGGCAGCCCCCAGACCCTTTCCACTTGCTGGCGATGGTCGGCGTTCGCAACTGTGCGATAGCCCGGTAACAGGTGAGACAATCCCCCGGCCTCGCGTCCGCCCATGGCGTTCGGCTGCCCTGTCAGGGAAAAGGGGCCGCTGCCCGCCTTCCCGATCTGACCGGTAGCCAGGTGCAGATTGATGACTGCCTGGTTTTTTGCCACGCCGTTTACACTCTGATTCAGCCCCATGCTCCAAAAAGAGAGCACCCCGCGTGCTTCACCAAATAGGCGCGCGGCCTGAATCAAGTCGCCTTCAGAAATGCCGCAGACCTTGGCTGCAGCGGCGGTCGAGACCTGACAGCATGCCTCCATCAACTCATCAAAGCCGTTCGTGTGTTCAGCTATGAATGCGCGATCGATCTTCCCCTGGGAAACGAGAACATTCATCATCCCGTTGAGAAGCACAACGTCGGATCCGGGTCGAATCGGCAGAAAAAGATCGGCGATGGCGGCTGTACGCGTTTCTCTGGGATCAACCACGATTACCTTTACGTTTTCGGGATCTCGCTTCTTTCTCCGTTTGATGCGATTGAACAGGACCGGATGGCAGTCGGCCATGTTGGCGCCGATAAGCAGGAAACAGTCTGCGTGGTCAATATCCTCGTACGCGGGGGGCGGTCCGTCGGAACCGAGCGCTGAGACATACCCCGCAACCGCTGAGGCCATGCACAACCGCGAGTTGGCATCGAAGTTGTTGGTGCCGATGAACCCCTTAAGCAGCTTGTTGGCCACGTAGTAATCTTCGGTCGTGAACTGGCCGGAACCGTAGAAGGCCACCGCATCGGGCCCGTGCTGCCGGACGATGCGCTTGAGGTTGGATGCGATGTAGGTCGTCGCCTTGTCCCAGGTCACTTTGCGCAGGGAACCCTTCGCAGAGTGTGCATCGCTTCCAGCACCGTTCATCCGCATAAGCGGCTCGCGAATGCGGTCAGGTGTATCCAGGGCGCCGGGCAGGTGGATCGGCTTGAGGCAAAGATCGCCCAAGGAGGAGGGATGATCGGGATTGCCCCGCACTTTGGCAACCTTCCCATCGCGAATGCCGACCCTGAGGCCGCACCCGACTCCGCAATAAGGACAATATGTGTCCTGCCAGTTGTCGATCTTTCCGCTTTCCATTCCACGCCCTGGCGAAGGTTCTTTGGATTTCATCATATTTCGAACTGTTTCGTGTGCGTCCCGGCTATGTAACCTGAAGCTCTCGGTTGCCTGCTTGCGAGCATTGCATCAGCCCGGAAACGGGCGGCTAGTTGGCGCCTGTAAAGACCGACTCGCTTGAATCGGCTAGCCGGGCGGCGGTCTCTTCCGCGGCATCCTTCTCCTCTTTCTCAGAGAAACGCACCATCAGCGCCATGAAAGCGCATACTGCTACGAGGATGCCCAGAATCAGGTAGGACTGGCCATACATGTCCGCCTCTCGCCGGAACAGAAATCCTGCCAGCATTGCTCCGAAGTTCCCCCCGGCCCCGACGATGCCGGCAATCGCGCCCATGGCGCGTTTATTGATGTAGGGAACAATTGCAAAGGTGGCCCCCTCCGACATCTGCACAAACAGACTGAAGACGATCAGCGCAGGGATTGCCAGCGCCAGCGCCCCCATGTTTGCAAACAACACCAGTGCGATTCCCTCCAGGATGAGGCATACGAACAGAAACTGCGTCCGTCCCTTCAGGCCGCCGCTGCGGTTGATGTAATCGCTGAAAAGCCCGCCCATGGAACGGGCGAAGATATTCATCACACCAAAGAGGCTGGCGACGAGGCCTGCTGTCGCAAGGTTCAATTCGAAACGATTGAAAAAGTAGAGGGCAGCGGTCCCATTAATGGTCAGTTCAATGCCGAAACAGGCTGCATAGATGAAGAAGAGCGCAATCACCCGTGAATCCTTGATGGCCTCTGCAAACGTGCCTCTTGAATCGGCCGCTGTTGGCATATCCCCGCGCCTCCGCAGGTCCGAATAGTTGCCGTCCGGCGCATCCTGGGTCAGAAACCAGTAGGCCACGGCGGTTAAGAGCATCGCTACCCCGGGAGCCACCATGGCCACCCGCCAGCCCATCGCCGCGGGCACGAATGTCAGCACGGCAGCCAGGAGTAAGGGCATCACGGCCTGGGTGACGCCTCCGCCCAGGTTGCCCCACCCTGCCGTGGTTGCGTTGGCCGCGCCCACAACATTGGGCGCGAACATTACACTTGTGTGGTACTGGGTTATTACGAATGAAGCGCCGATTGTGCCGATCAGGACCCGTGCAATGATGAACTGGTTAGGCGTCTGCGCCAGACCGATCCCCATGACCGGCAAAGAACCTAGCAGCAGCAGCCCCGTGTACACCTTACGCGAGCCGAATCGTGTACACATAGGCCCGATAATCAGTCGCGCGATGATGGTCAGGGAAACAGCCGCAATGACAGAGTTTCCTACCTCAGCAGGGCTGAGACCGAGCGTCGCGATGACGCCGTTGTCCCCCTTCATAAGCGGCACAATGCCAAACCAGCCAAAGAAACAGAGAAAGAAAGCAAACCAGGTGACGTGGAATGCCCGCATCTGCGGCGTTCTGAAACTGAACAGATCGATCTTGGTGGCTTTGTTCTTGAAGTCCACGGGGGAAATCTCCATTATAACTGGACAGAAGGTGAGCTCTAGGCAGGAACTGCGGACGGGACCTCGTCTGACTTGTAGCGAGAAGCGATGGCCTCCGCCAGCAGCTCGGTTGTCTCCTCTATCGTGGCTTTTCGGTGGACCTCGACTCCGAGTCTGGCGTCTTCGCCCAGGCGCCCGCCTTCAAATATGTTGAATCCGTCGATCACTTTGCCGTCCTGTCGGAGCCGGGTGGCCTCAAGTCCTATTGTCGAAAGCCGGTGACGGCCACAGGCGTGAACGCAGCCCGATACGTTCAGTCGCACCACCTTGTCGCGGTCGGGCAGACGCTCCTCCAGCTTGCGGGCAATGGCCAGCGAGATACCCTTTGTGTCGTTGAGCGCAAAGTGGCAGTGATCGATGCCCGTGCAGGTGACCAACCCGCGCATGACGCCCGAGGGCGAGGGGCTCCACGCTTCCAACAGCGGCTCCTCCAGCAAGGCGTCAACCCTTTCATCGGGTACGTTGGGTATAATCACATTTTGATCGTTGGTCAGACGTATTTCACGGTTGCCGTATCTGTCCGCCAGTCCGGCAAGATCAAACAGCTGGTCTGCGGTGACGCGGCCGGTGGGCGCCACCATGCCTACATAACTAAGACCTTCCTGGATCTGTGGGTGGACACCCACGTGGTCCTGCTCCAGGGGGTCCGGATGACGGTAAAGTTGGCACGTCCCCGCTGCCGGCATCCGCTCACCCAGCGCCTTCGTCACTTCGTCCCGGAACTTGTCAATGCCCCACTCGTCGATTAGATACCACAGACGGGCCTTGCCCCGCACTGCTCGACTGCCGTTGTCGCGGAATACCGTCAATATTGCGCGACATAGAGCCGTCACTTGTGAAGGGCGCACAAACATGTCAAGCGGAATGGCAAGATGTGGGTTCCTGCTTCCCATGTGTCCGCCAACCACGACGTTGAATCCCGGCGCGGGCCGGCTTCCAACGTGCCCAATGGCCGGCGTCAGGCCTATGTCGTTGCTCTGCGCGTGCGTACAGTCCAGCCGGCAGCCGTTGATCGAGATGTTGAATTTGCGCGGAATGTTCTCGAATTCCGGCCCCAAAAGAGATAGAGCCGTTGCTGTCGTCAGTTGCCGGGTCTCAAGCAGTTCATGACGCGCCAGGCCGGTGAGCGGACACCCGGTCACATTGCGAAAATTGTCCATCCCTGTCTGCTCGGATCCGAGTCCGACCGACTGCAATTTTTCTATGATTGGGGGCATGCTTTCAACGGTTATCCAGCGCAGTTGGATATTCTGGCGAGTTGTGAAGTCGCCCACGCCGCGTCCGAAATCGCGTGAAAGTTCGGCGACAGCCCGCAGCTGAGTGGAGTTGAGGACTCCGTTCGAGATGCGCATTCGCAACATGAAGTAGCCCGGCGTCTGTTTGCGATAGAAGAAGCCGTGCCACTTGAAGAGGTCGTAATATTCAGGTGGAATCGAATCGAAACCCTCATCAGCCCAGCGGTAGATGTCATGGATGAGGCTGAGCGGACTCTTCTTGCGTTTCAGCAGCTCAACTTTGTTCAACTTGGCCTTGCCTCTGCCGTTCGCCTTGCCTCTGCCGTTCGTCTTCGGCGTGTGAGCCGGGGAGGGCATCATTCCTTCTGCAACATGCGAATTCATCACCTTTTCTCCCATTTCCTTGAAGCGGTTTGCTACACTGGCAAAGCATATTGCAGCGCCATTCAAGTTTGAACGGGCAATGTGGCCGAAATCAGAGCAAGGATGTTGTGCGAATCGCACAATTTACAAAGCAAATTGTGGATCAGATTTCGTGCCAGGAACCCAAATTTCAGCGCGAAGGCACAATTCTTTGTGCAAATTGTATAAATTGTGAAGACGGGCACAATAGGAGATGGTCCGGCGTGCGGGCAGAGACTTCAGACAGCTCCTCGACGAATGAGGGGCGAATCGGATCGGGATCGGTGCAGTGAAACCTGGGGAATTCTTCGGCTGGAACTTGGGGTTGGCCTTCAGCGGAACGGACGACCGGCTTTCGCGGCGGTGGAGAGCGCGAAGTCGGGTGATGGTGTCGAGTTGAAGGGGAAAAACGTAGGTGGCCCCGAAGTCAAACGATGCGGCGCAAGCCGGTTGGGGCGTAGGGGATGTTGATGGCCAGATGGCTCATTTGGAAGCGCCGTCCGCGAGTTCGGCGCACAGTCGATCGAGCCCAGAAAGCAGAACCTGGAAACTTTTCGAACTGTTTCTTTCTCGCGTAAGGAGACCTGCAATCGCTTTCGCGCCGCTAACTTTCCGGAAGCCAGGGACGAGCCTCCTTAAGGCCTCGGACGGTTGCTGCACTGCATCCGGAACGCGAAAACGCGCCTGGCGACCGATTCCTCGCAGTCTCTCGTTTTCAAAGGCTTCTGCCAGAGCGTCGGGTTCACCCAGATACCAGGCTTCTAGTTCCTGACACACGATTCTTACAATCGTGTCCGGTCGATTCGCTGCCTTACACAACTGCATAAGTCGCTGCTTTAGAAGTAAACAATCCCCGCCGTCGTTGTCTCTCAAAACGACAAAACGCACACCTGGCTCTTTCCAACCCTTGAGCTTGCGCGGGATGCTCCTCTCGAGATCATTCTTTCCTTCGTGGACAAGACACTGAAAGTCCAACTCGGGATACAAACGAGGAAGCAGTCCATCGAGCAGTTCCCGCATGGACGGCTCTTCCAGCAAGAAGACGATTCGGTTCACTAAGGTCGTGGTCCTTCTGGTTCGTCTTGCCTCCAGAGGATGCTGGGCGAGTCGAATACTCCTTGCCTCCAGAGCGCGCCGGGCAGGTCGCCTTCTTGGACCAAGGCCTGCAACAGCTCGCTGTCTGAAGCACGGCGGACATTGGTGAAACCGTCTTCCTTGACCAGCCAGCGTATTTCGTCCAATTCCGCGCCGTTCAAAAAGTCGGGAGAATGGGTAGACACGAAAACCTGGCCTCCGCGCCGAGCGTAGTCGTGAAACTCCTCAACGAGCTCCCGCATCAGTGCGGGATAGAGTTGATTCTCCGGCTCCTCGACCGCCAGCAGCGGGTGTGGATTTGGATCGTAGAGCAGGACAAGGTAGGCGAACATTTTGATAGTGCCGTCAGATACATAGCGAGCGATGAAAGGATCCTGGAAGCTGCCATCTTGAAAGCGAAGAACCAGCCTACCGTCCTCGGTAGGCTTTGCTTCCACGTCACTCACCCCGGGGACGCGTTCGCGCATGGCCTGGAGTACTTTATTGAACTGCCGAGGATGGTTTTCATAGAGGTATTTTGCCACCAACGCGACGTTGTCGCCGCGCGTGGACAGGTGCTCGGCGTAACCGAATTCTGCGCTTGGCCGCGCGTCGGCAAGTTGGAAGTCGGAGATGTGCCAATTCTCGATAAATTTGCGGAACTCCGATACAATCGGGAACTCTTGAAGCTGGCCAAAGCTCTTGATAGCCAATGTGCTGGGGTCATCAAGTTTGAACTTCCTTTTTTTCTGGTCTTCGCCTTTCGTAGCGGACACACCGTACTCGGACTCGTTCGTGATTACTTCGCCCTCTCCTCGGCGATTGTCCACGAAGCGCCACCCCCAACGGCCACCCTGCCCTTTACGATAACTCAGCGCCTCGTGCTCCACGACTGCACGATTTTGGGCCTGAGATATTTTCAACTGGTATGTCGCCAGCCGTCCGCCGCTCTCGCGAAACTGCAAGGTGATCTCCAGCGGCCCCGCCTCTCCCCGGGTGATCAATTCACGATACCCACCGCGTTGCGCCACCGCTGCGGCCACGTTCTGCGTCAAGGCATCTTTCAGAAAAGTGAACACATCGACCAGCGACGACTTCCCGGAGCCGTTTGCGCCCACAACTATTGTCATGCGCGTCAAATCATGTAGCGCGATGTCGCGAAGGCAGCGAAAGTTCCTGACGGCAATGCTTTCGATCTGCATGGGGCTTGGCATTTGAAATAGTCCTCCACGTCTCCAGTTCAGGGCCGGGAGAGAAGTATCTCGTCTAGATGGGCAGCGAATCCTTCCAGCATGGGAGAAGTCAGTGTCTGTACATCGGTATGCGTAGCTGTTTCCGCATAGCCATCCTCGCCTAACAGCATAACGGTGATGGTCCTGGCCTCTGGATCGACCAGCCAGTACTCCTGTACCCCACATTCTGCGTAGAGTTGGCGCTTGAGCGTTTCGTCGCGTCCAGCGGTGGAGTCGGAGCTGATTTCGACGATCAGGTCAGGCGCACCCTGGATATTGGCAGTAGTAACTATGTGGGCCCGCTCTGAAGAGATGAATATCAGGTCGGGCTGGACTACGTCGGTTTGGGATAGCACAACGTCGGTTGGGGCAGAGTATACAACTCCCAGATTCCCGTCCTCAACGAATGTGTCAAGCCGCGTCCCTCGTTTCATGGCAACGTGCTGGTGGGCTATGTTCGGGACCGGTGGAATGAACAGTTCTCCATCCAGCAGTTCGTAGCGTTCATCGTCGGCGGTCTGCAGGTAGTCCTCGAATGTGGGCTTGGTCGTCTCAGGACTGCTGGGTGAGACCGCTCTCGGTCCAATCATCGTTGCCCTCCTGCCAAGACTACATTGACCAGAACGGACGGCCAATTGAACACATGTTCTCGCACTTGTCAGGCTTTGTCAAATGGGTCTCGCGCGCATACACATTCATGGAATGCCGGCAGCCGCTTGCCTCGTTTACACGAGAGCGCAGAAATATCGCCCAGTGCGGGCAGTCGCGTTTCAAGGGCGGCGGCCGCCTCAGACCCAGTACTTGGCCAGACCCTCGTCGATGATCGTCTGAATCCCTGTTTCGCCGAATTCAAGGGCCTCGGCCACGGTTCGTCCCTCATTGACAGTCAGATGCAGTACGTCGTGGAGGACGGCGGCGGCGCGATAGGGCGCGGCGCCGTAGCTGCGCTCCCAGGGGTTGACCTCAGCGGCCGCGCTGAGACCGGGCGTTTCCATCAGCCGGGGATCGGACATCAGGTCGGCGCGTTCCGGCGCGAGCGCGCTCAGCAGGCACAGAGCCCGGTAGGCCTCCTTGCCGCCGTCCTTGTACAGGTACTCCATGAACAGCCAGGTTTCGCTTTCATTTTCGGGGCGGCCGGTTAGAGCAGAGATTGAAGGGACGATGGTCTTGTATCCGAAGAGCGGTTCGGGGCCGCCGGTTGGGGTTGGCGGGCGCGAGTAGCCAATGTTGGGGTACATATCGGGATAGGTGTCAGAGAACTCATTTATCGCCCAACTCTGTTCTTCGGTCATGGCCGCGCGGCCTTTGCCAACGGCTTCGTGGTCGGGAAGGCTGGGATGCCAGACCTGGTGAGCGCGGGCGAGGTCGGCGATGTAGGTGAAGGCGTCATGGACTTCGGGGCTGGTCATCAGGGAGATCTGTTGATCGCCGCTGTTATGGATCACGTTGCCGCCCAGTTGATAGATCTGGTTGAGGACGGGCCAGTCAAGAGTGAGAGCGAACCCGGCGCGGGTGATGGCGCCGCTGCCGTCTTTGCGGGTAAGCGCCTTTGCCGCGGTGGTGAAGTCGCTCCAGGTTGTGGGGGGTGACTCAGGATCGAGTCCGACTTCCTCGAACATGCTCTTGTTGTACATAAGGAGCGCACAGGTAGAACCGGTGGGTAGGACGTATCGTCCGTTGGTCTCTATATCGAACAGGGGGTAGGCCTCTTCGAACCAGCTGCGCGGGAAGATGGCCTCCGGGAACGCAAGCAGGAGGTCCTCCTCACGAAAACGGTGCATGGTTAAGAGGTCAGGCATATTGAGCATGTTCGGCCCGGCGCCGGCTGCCAGGGCGGAGAGGACTTTCTCCGGATCGCCGTCGGCAGTGGCGTCGACGTCAACAGTAATTCCCCCATTGTGGTCGGCGAATTGGTCGGCTACGCTGCGGTAATGAGCCATTCGCGTGTCCCACCAGCCCCATAGAGATAGCTCTACCGGTTCTTCGCTGGTTGCTGCGATATCGGTACTGACTTCCGGCACGGGAACGCAGGCGGCCGAGGCCAGTCCGAGGCCTGCGAAGGCGGCTGCTCTCAGAAACTGACGCCGGCTAGGGATTTGCATTTTCACGCTATACCCCTCCTTGATTTGAGTTGGACAGAAGTATCTACCTTCGAGGACTGCCGAGTACACCTTCCGGGTCGGTAAAGACTGTGACCAGACAATTCGATACAGAAAACAGTGTCTGAATTCTTGATTATAATTCTCGCGCCGATTGTTTCTGCGAACTAACTTCCAATTTGGCCGCAATCCATATTCTGTGTGCGTGTGGCGCGCGGTCTGCCTGGATTCGGAGTGGACCGTCAGGATTTGTATTGGGGGCTCTCGATGGGACCCGGCCAAGACGAGGGATTGGGGAAACGGGGCCGCTGCGGGCCGCCAAGATCACTTTGCCCTCACACCCGCTGCGGCGCGAGCTTGAAGGGGGGCGTTGCGGGACCCATCCCCTGCACAAGGGAGGGCCGAAGGCCCGACCGCGTAACTGCAGTGGTTAGTGGTCAGTGGTCAGTGGGTGGCGGGGATTTCAGCCTTTGAGGCCGGTGAGGACGACGCCTTCGATGATGAAGCGCTGGACGGCGATGAAGAGAGCGAGGATGGGGATGATGGCGAGGCTGGCACCGGCCATGATGACGCCGTACTGGCTCCAGTATTCACCGACGAAGGTGGCGAGGCCGACGGTGATGACGTATTTGTCCTGGTCGGCGATGACGACGAGAGGCCAGAGAAAATCGTTCCAGTTCCACATGAAGTAGAAGGCGATGAGGGTGAAGAGGGCAGCCTTAGAGAGCGGAATAATGATGCGGTGGAAGATGTACCACTCGCCGGCGCCGTCAATGCGCGCGGCGTCGATCAGCTCGGTGGGGATGGTGTACATGAACTGGCGGAACATGAACATGGCATAGATGGTGAAGATTTCGGGCACGATCAGGGCGGTATAGGTATTGGCCAAGCCGACCTGGACGGTCATTAGGTAGAGGGGGATCAGATAGACTTCAAAGGGGATGATCCAGGTGCTGAGCAGGATGTAGAAGATGACGTCGCGGCCGCGAAAGACGAATTTGCCGAAGATGTAGCCGAGGAGCGCGCTGGTGTAGATGTTGAAGACGGTTTTTATGACGCTGATGAAGGTGGTATTCCAATAGAGCCGGCCCATGTTGGCGCGGTCGAAGACATCAATATAGTTCGAAATTGTGGGGTTGATGGGGAAGAGACGGGGCGGGAAGGAGACGGTTTCGGCCTGCGGTTTGAAGGAGGTGCTGATCATCCAGATGAAGGGAACGATCATCAGTATGGCGCCGGCGCCCAGGATGAGATAGTTGAACAACAGGCCCCGGCGCAGGCGCTGGAAATCGGATGCGCCGCGGTTTAGAGCCCGCGTATCGACCTGGCTAGGTATACCAACAAAGTCCTGGTTAGCCATGCATTACTCCAATGAAAGGCCAGGGGAAGAAAGATGCCTGGTTGCGATGGGCGTGAAGAAAGTCATAGTTCCCAGTCGACCCGTTGCAGTTTGAATTGGACGAGAGTAAGGATGAGAACGATCGCGAAAAGGACGAAGGACATGCTGGAGGCCTGGCCCATGAACATGCGTTGGAAGGCGTAGTCGTAGATGTGGAGCGCAAGCACCCTGGTGGAGTCGAGCGGGCCGCCGCCGGTCATCATGTAGATGGCCTGGAAGCCACCGCTGAAGCCACCGATAACGCCGGTAATGAGAACGAAGGAGACGACCGGTTTGAGCAGCGGCAGAGTAATCTTGAGGGCCAGTTGGATGCTGCTGGCGCCGTCGATTTCGGCGGCTTCGTAGTAGTCCTTGGGGATACCTTTCAATCCGGCGAGATAGATGATGACGGTGAAGCCGATGCCTCCCCAGATGCCCATCACGATGATGCTGGGCATGGCCCAGGTGGTGGACTGCAGCCAGGCGACCGGTTGGATGCCCACGTAGCTGAGAAGTTGATTAAGCAGGCCGAAACGGGTCTGCAGCATCCATTTCCAGATGGTGGCGCTGGCGATGACGGAGGTCATTACGGGCAGGAAATAGATCAGACGCAGGAGTATGCTGCCGCGCTTGATGGGATTGAGGATGAGGGCGACGATGAGGGAACAGAATGCGCCGAGAAAAGTGCCGGCGAAGGTGCGGTACATGGTGTTCCACATGACCTTGTAGAAGAGCGAATCCTTGGCCAGGAGGGCGTAGTTGTCGAAACCGACATAGGGGGAGACGTTTCCGAAGAGGCTCCATTCGTGCATGCTGATGAAGAAGGAAAAGAATATGGGGTAGAACTTTACGATCGCGTAGAAGATGATGGTGGGGACGAGGGCGATGACGATGAAACGGTGCTCGGCGGCGCGCAGCGTGGACCGTCTGCCTGTGAATTTCTGTGCGATAGTTTGAATCATCACATCGCCTCCCACGGAGCGTTTGCGGTGTCTTCGGCGGGGATCGGCGAACAGGTTTGGCAACAGCAGTACGCGTTTCGGCAGAGCAGGTTTGAAAGCGGACACCCAGCGGCAGACCCGAAAGCGATCCAGTCAACCGGCATATGGACCGACGCGGATCGCTGGTCAATTCGTGGTCGTCTGGCCGACCCCAACTGGCCAGGCAGCACGGGTTCGCGGACCGGATGTGTTTCGGACATAGTGACTCCCACACCTACAGGAGGTGTGGGAGTTTCACTTTCGACTGATAGCAGCCACTGCAGGCCAGCTGTCCGGCCTAGACCCAGTACTTGGCCAAGCCCTCGTCGATGATCTTCTGGATCTCGGCGTCGCCGTACTCGAGAGCCTCGGCCACGGGGCGTCCCTCTCTGACGATCAGATGCAGGACGTCGTTCTGGATGGCGCCGGCGCGCTCGGGCACGGCGGCGTAGTTGCGTTCAAAGGGATTGACTTCAGAGGCCTCTCTAAGGCCGGGCGTTTCCAGCAGCCTGGGGTCGGACATGAGGTCTGCGCGCTCCGGCACGAGCGAGATCAGTTCGCAGAGGGCCCAGTAGGCGTCTTTGCCGCCGTCCTTGTACAGGTACTCCATGAACTCCCACGTGTCGCCATCGTTTTCGGAGTGGCCGGTCACGGCAGAGATAGAGGTTACGGTGTCTTTGTAGCCATAGAGCGGGTCGGCTTCGCCGGTTGGCGTTGGCGGGTGCGTGTAGCCGATGTTGGGGTACATATCGGGATAGGTATTGGTATACTCACCGATCACCCAGGTCTGTTCCTCGGTCATGGCGGCGAGGCCGTTGCCGATGGAGTCGAAGTTGGGGAAGCCGGGATCCCAGACTTCGTGGACCAGGGCCAGGTTGGCGATGTGGGTGAATGCCTCATGGACTTCGGGGCTGGTCATGAGGGAGATCTGTTCATCGCCATTGTTCTGGATGACATTGCCGCCCAGTTGATAAATCTGGCTCAGAACGGGCCATTCGCCGGTGACGGCAAATCCGGCCCGGGAAATGGCGCCGGTTCCGTCCTTCTGGGTGACCGCCTTGGCTGCGGTGATCAGGTCGTCCCAGGTCTTGGGGGGCGATTCAGGATCGAGTCCGGCTTCTTCAAACATCTGCTTGTTGTACATCATGAGTGTACAGGTGGTGCCGGTGGGAAGCACGTAGCGCCCGTTGGTCTTGATGTCAAAGAGGGGGTAGGCCTCTTCGAACCAGCTGGGTGGGAAGATGTCTTCGGGGAACTCCAGCAGGAGGTTCTCTTCGCGCATCTGGTGCATGAAGGCAAGGGAGCGCATTTTAATCATGTTGGGTCCGGTGCCGGCTGCGAGGGCGGAGTAGAGCTTTTCCACATAGCCGCCGGCGATGGACTGGACATCGACGGTGATGCGGTCATTCTGTTCTGCGAACTGGTCGGCTACGCTGCGGTAGAGATCCATGCGGATGTCCCACCAGCCCCAAAGAGAGAGCTCGACCGGTTCTTCGTCGGCGGCTCCGCCTTCCATACCGGTATCCGCGGCGGGAACGCAGGCGGCCATGGCCAGCCCGAAGCCGGCAAGACCGGCAGTTTTGAGAAACTGTCGTCGACTAGAGTTTTGCATCTCCATGCTTTTCCTCCTCGAACTGGGTTGTATAGATGAGATAGCGCTGCTGGACGGATCGGTTCGCTTTTTTGGCTCGTCACAGACGGCCGCGGGGCGGTGAAAGGCGGACCAACTCTTGTGATTCAATATATAGTTGTAACGCGGCCGGCGTGAGTAAACTAGCATACCGGAAAATCGTTGTCAATGCGGTAATTCGTATGGGGGAACTGCGGGGAAGGGGATTGATCCGCGAAGGTTCGCGAAGGGACGCGAAGAACGGCAACGGCGGACGGCAACATCCTTTTGTCCACGGAGGGACACGAAGGGGCACGGAGAAGGGCAACGGCGAACGGCAACAACTGTAATGTACACGGAGGGGCTTGGCCGCCCACAAGGGGCGCCCCTACAGGGGAGGGATGGGGCGGGTAAACGCCGCGGGGCTGGTGTAGGGATGTCGTCGGAGAGGGGTGGGGCTTGGCCGGGAGGCAGTTCTATTTCAATTGTGGGCGAGAAAGACGTGGTCCAGGGGGATTGAAAGCCCATGCAGCTTGGGTGAGGCCAGGGTCTGCCCCGCGGTGTAGAGAGCTGTCTCAGCGTAGCGTTGGCCGCCTAAACGGAGAACGGCAGTGGTGGCGGCTTCAGGGTTTACCAACCAGTACTCTTCAACACCATGGTCGGCATAGAGTTGACGCTTGAGGGTCTCATCGCGCTCGGCGGTCGAGTCTGAGCGGATTTCGACGATCAGGTCGGGCGCGCCCTGGATGTTGGCGGGGGTGATGAATTCAGCCCTCTCTCTGGAAATGAAGAGCAGGTCGGGTTGCACGACATCGGTATTGGAAAGGACAACATCGGTCGGGGCGAAAAAGACATGTCCCAAATCCCTCCCTCTCACGAACCTGGCCAACCGCCAACCCAACTCGGTCTGAACTGACTGATGCGCGGTGTTCGGGGCAGGCGGCAAGGTTAGAACCCCGTCCAGGAGTTCAAGGCGTTCATCGTCTGAGGTCTTCAGATAATCCTCGTAGGTAAGTTTGGTCGTTACGGGACTGATACTGCGCCCCAAATTTGTTTTCATCACAATTGCCCTCCAGCCACAATTGCACTGCCCGGCTCAGACTCTCCATTGAACACATGTTCTCGCACTTTCCGGTTCTTGACAAATTCACCTTGTCCGTGGGAGTGCAACCCGAATTGTTTGACAGGTCAGGTGAGGACAAGGAGAGCAAGGGGGGTAAGATCAGGCTGGCCAAGTAGAGTTGTGGTATCCCACAGACCCGGCTGATAGCTATGGTCGCTCAGATACGCGACGGCGCTGCCTGCCTCGACATAGTAGCCATTTCGCCAGCCCAGTGAATCGACGACGAGCGTCATCGCAAACGGGGCGATCAGCTCGCCCAGTGATATACCGGTGGAGCCGATGGCGAGCGCCCAACCCCGGCGGCGTCGGAACCACTTGTTAATTGTAGTGTTTACGACGAGCGGCCCGAACAGCGTCCAGCCGCTGAAACCGGCGCAAAGGTGAAGTGCCCAGAAAAGTCACATACTGGACTGCCGGCCCAAGCCAAAAAGACAGAAGTCCGAAACCAAGGCGCCGCCGAGGACAGGCAGGCGAGGACCGCGTTGGTCGACCATCCGGCCGACGACGACGCCCGAGAGGGCGCCGGCCATTACGGCCGGCGACGATCCCAACGTAAATTGCCAGATCTGCCAGCCCATATCCTCAACCACTGGGCGCAGGAAAACGCCAACGGTAGACTGACTGATGGTGAGGAAGGTGAACTGCAGGAGGACCGCGGCAGCGACGATCCACCAGCCATAGAGGAGACGGAGGGTCAACCGTTCGCCTCGCTTGTGGGGGAACTACTGTTTGAATGTCACCCAGTTCGCTCATTGCCGCCTCGCGCACGATACTCTCGCGGCAGGCGCAATCAAACTCTCTCCATTGTGTTTTACAGTGCAGAAGGCGCTGTCGCGGCACGCGGCGCTCCATTTTCCCGCATTGACACAGCTATTGCGACAAATTACACTTCGAAAGCCCTCTCCAGCAACAATGGATTGAACGCTTGGAGGAACTTGGCTTCCTGGACTCGTCTGCCGCTGCCGCCGATTGACGATGGCGGGACATGCCATGGGAATACGAATCCTCGCACAAAAGGAAGGAGCGCTGTGAACAGTCTGGACAGGAAGATTACCTTTGTGACCGGCGGCGGTTCCGGCATTGGCCGAGCTACGGCCCTGGCCTTCGCTGGCCGCGGGGCCAAGCTAGTCGTCGCTGATGTGGATATTGACGGCGGCCAGGAGACGCTGCGGCTGATCGAACTCTCAGGCGGAGAGGCGATCTTCGTCTCCTGCGATGTAGGTGAGGCGGACTCGGTGGAGGCGGCTATCGACCGCTGTGTGGAGGTGTTTGGACGGTTGGACTGCGCTTTCAACAATGCCGGCATCCTCGGAGATATGTCCCTAACCGCCGATTGCACGGAAGAGAATTTCGACCGCATTATGCGGGTCAATCTGAAGGGTGTCTGGCTTTCAATGAAGTACGAGATCCCGCAGATGCTGCGGCAGGGCGGGGGTGTCATCGTCAACACGGCCTCCAATGCAGGCATGACTGGCACGCCCGAACTCGCCGCATATAGCGCGACCAAGGGCGGCGTCGTGCAGTTGACGCGCTCCGCCGCGCTGGAGTATGCCCGCTCCAACATCCGCATCAACGCTGTTTGTCCCGGCCTGATTTCCACGCCGATGGTTGCGCAACAGGCGGTCGACTACCCAGACGCTGTTGCCAATTTTACCGAGTTGGAGCCAATCGGGCGCATGGGAAGGCCGGAGGAGATTGCCGAGGCCGTCGTGTGGCTCTGTTCCGACGCCGCGTCGTTTGTCACCGGGCACCCGATGGCCGTTGATGGCGGCATTCTGGCATAGGCGCAGAGCATCGGCTAATGGAGGACGCTTCCTTTGTGTCTATAGGCGAAACGTTGGCGGATAAGGTAGTGCTGGTTACGGGAGCGGGTTCCGGCATTGGCCGGGCTTCGGCGCTGGCCTTCGCGCAGGCACGGGCCAAAGTTGTCGTGTGTGACGTAGAGAGCAAGGGCGGCCTTGAAACGGTGCGCCTCATCCGTGATGCCGGTGGCGAAGCGCTCTTTGTGCAGGCCGATGTGTCCAAGTCGAGCGATGTCGAAGACATGGTTCGCTTGACCGTCGCCGAATACGGTCGGTTGGATGTCGCCCACAACAACGCCGGTGTCGAACCCGCCAATGCGTCCATATTGGACAGCAGCGAGGAGGATTGGGACCGGGTCATAGACATCAATCTCAAGGGTGTGTGGTTGAGTATGAAGCACGAAATCCCGGCAATGCTTGAGCAAGGTGGAGGCTCCATCGTCAATACATCTTCGACCGTCGGACATCTGGGTCAAAGCAATATGGCTTCCTACGTGGCGAGCAAACACGGCGTGATCGGGCTGACCAGGGCGGTCGCGCTCGAATTTGTCGACGCTGGTATTCGCGTGAACGCCGTATGCCCCGCCGTCGTGGCCACCTCCATGTTCGAACGCTTCACGCGCGGTGACGATCACGCGGCATCGACGCTGATCTCCGGCCTGCCCATGAAGCGCCTGATCAAACCGCAAGAGGTTGCCAACTCTGTCCTGTGGCTCAGTTCGGACAACGCAGCCTATCTTAACGGCCATGCCCTCGTGATCGATGGCGGCCTCAGTATCCAATAGGAGGAACACGGAGAAGCGGCCCGCCGCTCTTCCACCCAACTCATGATCAATATCAAGCGGATGGGCCATGTCGCCATCACCGTCCCCAATGTTGAGGAGACTGTCGCCTTCTACGAACAAATCGTTGGCCTGGAAGTCTCCGAGCGCGGCGAAGGCGCGGTCTTCCTGCGTTGTAATGCTGAACATCACTGCTTGGCGATCTATCCGGGCGAGGAGAGAAAGCTGCACCATCTGGGCTTGGAAGTCACGGATGGCGATGCGCTGGAAGCCGCCCGGAGCGCCCTGGCGCAGCGCGGCTTCCAGCCGCACGAGAGGGCGTACGCTGAGCCGGGCCACGGCGAAGCCCTCTGCTATTTGGACGCCGACGGGAACCGGGTCGAGCTTTATGAAGGCATGACGAGCCTCGATCAGCCTCTCCAGCCGCGTGAAATCCGCCCACTCAGGTTCGGCCATATCACGCTGCAAAGCATCGAACTTAAGAGCGCGGCGGCCTTCTATACCGATACGCTTGGCTTTCGCGTGTCGGATACTGCCGAAGATGCCGTGATTTGGCTGCGCTGTAACCAGGATCATCACGGGATCGCGCTCCTCAATGCCGGGCACGCCAAGGTGAACCATTATGCCTACGACCTGGCCGACTGGAACGATGTAAAGCGCATGTGCGATCACCTCTGGCGCAACGACGTGCCCATCATCTACGGGCCAAGCCGCCACGGTCCCGGCCACAATATCTTCATCTATGTGCCCGATCCCGCCGGCAATGTCATCGAACTGACGACGGAACTGGACCAGATCTGGGACGAGGAGAGATACGTGCCGCTGGACTGGCCGAACGAGCCGCGCACGGTGGATGTATGGCGCAGCCTGCCCGCCCCCCCCAATCTCTTGGCCGGGGACGGGCGTGATTTCGATGACTGGACAACGGGATCGCCCATAATCGGCGCAGGCTGGCATGTCTTGCAGGCGGGCGATTTCACGGCCCTGGATCCGGCGGCAACGCTCACCACTCCGACCAGTGAGCGGCCCGAATTCAAAATTGATATCCCGCGTTTTTCGATCGCATTCGACAATCCTCTTGACCATGTCAAGGCCATTGTCACCGCCGACCGACGCTTTGCTACTGGCAACGGGCTTTCTGTGGCGGTGGACATGGCCGTTGATGTGCATGGAACGGAGGGCAATCCCTTCGCAGCCGACCCGGACGACCCCCGTTTGGCGTGCGCCGCCATCGCCCTGATCGACGATTCGACCGGTATGGTGATCAACTTCGAAATATCCAATCGCCGCGTCATGGCGCTGCGCGAGCTGTTCGTCGTTACGGCGCCTGGCGGCGTCGGCTCCGTCCTGCCGATGGCGGATCCAGTGCTGACCGACTTGGAAATCGAGCCGGGATCATGGCATCGCTACGAGATCCGCTACGATCCTGGCGATGACAGCGTGCTGACGCCCGGCCCCGATCGCGCCGAGTGGTACGTGGACGGGGAGCTAGTCCATCAGATAGAGTGGGTCGCGACGGTCGACCCGCCGGCAGCGCCGGTGATCAAGCCGATTCGCTTTTCGGTCAATATGGCGATCTTCACGCTGCTGGACGATCTTCCGGATGGTCGCGGCGGCGTCTTGCCTGGCCTGGACCCGGAGTACAAGCAGACGACTTTTGGCCAGGGCGTCACTGGACGCTGGCGTAATCTACAGGTGAGCCAAGCCGGCGAACAACAGCATCTTCGTACCTGAAGGCCGCTGAAGAGGAAAGCAGCCCTCTATCTCATCCAACCGCTTTTTGTCGTCGAACCATGCCAAGAGGGAGTTCTGATGTCTACCAGCATCGCGTTGGGCAACGCATCGTATGGCTTTCGCGAGTACACCGTGCCCGAGTTCTTCGCGGCCTCGCGTGAAATCGGACTGACGTTGGTCGAAATCGACTGCGGCTGGCTTGAAGAGGAGTCCCGCAACAAGATCGCAGTCGATGCCACCCCCCAGGAGCTGGACGCTGTGCAGCGCATGGCGGCGAATGCCGGGGTCAAGATAACCGCTCTCGGCGGCGGGGCAGTGGTCGGGCTGTACGGGGATGTGGCCGAAGATCGCTGCGATGAACTGACTAAGGTGATCGACCATGCTGACGCGCTCGACGCGCGTGTGGTCCGGGTCTTCACCGAGCATGACTTTACACACTCCAAGCACTATGTGCTGCCGGCAGAGCGGGTGACGGACGCCCTGTACGAGACGCTCAGCGCGGCCTTCAACCGGCTCGGCAGCTACGCTCAGGCGAAAAATGTATCATTGGCGATTGAGAATCACGGAGGCACATCGGCCACGGGCGCCCGGCTCAAACGGCTGCTGGATATGGTTCCTTACAAATCGGTGGGCGTTACTTACGATCCGGCCAACTATGCCTATGGTGGTGAAGATCCCTACGAAGCCCTGCTCGCAATCCAGGACAGGGTGGTCTATACACACTGGAAAGATGTTGCCCGTCTGGCCTCCGGTGTCGAGTATCGCGCATTTGGAGAGGGCGACATCGACTGGCCTCCGATCATCCGTACGCTGCTCGATTCGTTCGACGGCGTCTGGGCCGTCGAGTACGAGCGTAAAGTTGACAGCACGTTGGAGACGTTAAAGGTCGGGTCACGACAAAGCCGGGACAATCTCCTGGCCGCCATCGAGCAAGTTCAAGCCGCCTGACCGCTCTCGCTGCCATTTCCTCCATTCCACGCCTGCTTACGACAGAAGACGTGCCATCAGCCGAAGCAGACTGTTCTGGAATCCGACGTCAATGACAAGCGAGTGGCCCGCAATTGCGGCCGCGTTATCGAGGTTGCGTCATCCCCAATCCGCCCAGTCTCGGACAACGATGTTGCGTATGCACGCACGATGAAGATAGGTGTATAGGCGACGTGGACAAGGGGAAATGCGCCAGCGTAGCAGCGCACTGGGCACGGCCAGACTCCGCTTGGGGCGGGCTGACCGCCGCCTTCTCCCCCAGGCAGACCAACTTTGTAAAAAGACAAAGGAGGGTAGATGAAGGCAATACAGTCAGAGTAATCATTCAATCGATCAACATCCCTGTGCAGAGTAAGACACCTGCCAAACGCAAGGAGAAGGCAAAATGGCTGAGAAAGATTCCGTGATTGAGATGAATGATGATCAGCAAAACGCGCCAAAGGGCCATAGCCGGCGGCAGTTCCTGCGCACCGCCGCCATCGCCGGCGGCGCAGGTTTTCTGACCGCCGCTTGTGCTGTGCAACCGCCTCAGACCATCACTGTAGAAGTTCCAGCGGAGCAGAAGGTGTTACGGATGTGGACCACCCGCTTCTTCAACCCGAACATCAACCTGCACCTCAACGAGGAAGCGCAGAACGCCGGTCGCTCCATCGGCTTCGCTGTCGACGTGCAGGCCATCCCCGGCAGCTTCCAGGAGTTTGCCGCCAAGCTGTCCGCCGCGGCCGAGGCCGGCACCTTGCCCGACATCTTCTCCCCGCAGATCGCGACCCAGACATTCATGCGCGATGGCCGCATGCTGCCGATTCAGGAGGTCTGGGATGAAGTGGGCGAAGGTCTTGGTGGCTGGCACCCCACCGCTGAGCGGAACTTCACCCTCGACGGCGTGGGCTATTGTCTCGACATTGGCTTCGCCCCCGCCTTTATGCACATCCGCGAGGATCTGGTCGAGGAGGCCGGCTTCTCCCTGCCCTTCAGCGACCTGGAGGAGATGCTGGCGTTCGGCCTTGCCTACACCAACGCCGACGAAAACCTGTACGGTCTGGGATTCGCCTACGGCCTGCCCGATGACCTGATGCACCTGCAACCCCTGATGTGGGCCTTCGGCGGCGCCGCCTTTAACGAGGAGGGCGACATCACCCTGGACTCGCCCGAAAATATCGAAGCCCTGCAATGGTACACCGACCTCTACACCGTGCATGAAGTCGTTCCGCCGGCCGCGGTCAACTGGGAGGGCGGCGGCAACAACCAGGGCTACCTCACCGGTCAGATCGCCATGGCCATGAACCCGGGCAGTATCCTGGCGGCCGTGCGGCGCGGGGATACGCCGATCGAGGATCTGCTGGACAAGACCTACGTCGCCCCCTGGCCGCAGCGCACGCCGGAGGTCGGCCCGCAGACCCAGACCGAAGCCGGACAGGCCTTCGGCATCAACAAAGAGAGCCAGTTCCCGGATGAAGCCCAGGATGTATTGCGCCACCTGTGGTCGCCCGACATCTACATCAAGATGATGCAGATGGGCCAGAGCTATCTCTTCCCCGCGCTGTTGGGCGCGTACGAAGACCCCTACTTCTCGGAAGATCGTTGGAATAAGCAGGTCGTAGAAAACGTGGTGCCCATCATGCGCGACGAGTCCTGGCCGGCCACGCCCGCGCCATGGACCAGCCTGTGGGGTACCTGGGCCGGCAAGGCCACCTCACGCGTCATCCTCGACGGTCTGTCAGCGGCCGAGGCGATGAAAGAGGCGCACGATATCGTAGCGCAAGCCCGAGAGGACTTCCTGGGCAGTTCGTAAACTGCGAGAATTGAGGAGTGAGGAATGGGAGGTTTTCTCCCTCCTCACTCCTTTACACTCTCTCCTCGTCCGACTATTGACCACTCGCCACCGATTAGGACAACGCTATGACGCAAGCGGGCGCAGAGCGCGCTGATCCCGGCGGAACGCGGGGCATGACTGATTCCAAGTCGCGCATCCGCCTACCCACAGAGACCGTTCTGGGCATCGCCCTGATGATCCCCGCGCTGGCCATCATCATCGGCCTGATCGGCTACCCGACCCTCTACGCCATCTGGATCAGCCTGCATACCAAGCTCCTGGCCGTCAGGGATATGCCCTTCGTCGGTCTGGAGAACTATGTCACGGTCCTGTCGCAGGGTAACTTCTGGCCCGCCCTGGGCCGCACCATCTACTTCACGGTCGTCTCGGTCGCCATCAAGGTCTGTATTGGCATGGCGACCGCGCTCGTGCTGAATGAGAACTGGCCTGGGCGGGGGCTGGCGCGCGCGGCCGTCCTGCTGCCTTGGGCGCTGCCGCCGCTGACGGCCGTTGTCACCTGGCGTTTTCTTTTCAACGACACAACCAACGTCCTCAACTACATTCTGATCAAGGCGCATCTAATCGAAAAGCCGATCCTGTGGCTGGCAAAGGCCGAATACGCCATGCCGTCGGCGATCATCGTCGGCGTCTGGCAAGGCTTTCCATTTTTCGCCATCACACTGCTGGCCGGCCTGTCGCCGATCCCCGATGATCTCTATGACGCCGCCAAAGTGGACGGCGCCGGCATCATCCATCGCTTTCTCTACGTGTCGCTGCCGGCCGTCTTCCCCGTTCTGATGGTAGCAGTTACCCTGTCCACCATCTGGACCTTCAACCAGTTCACCGTCATCTGGCTGCTGACCCAGGGCGGACCCGGTGAAGCGACAACCACCCTGCCCATCGCCGCGTACCAACATGCCTTTGTGGCTGGTTCCAAAAACCTGAGCAGGGGCGCCGTCTATGCCGTGCTGACCTTGCCCGTTCTGGTCATTCTCGTGTTGTTGTTGAACCACTTTATCTCTTCCAGAGAGGAGACCGAGGCATGACGCTTGGACTGAAATGGGAGCGCCGCATCAAGGTGATCGCCGGCGCGCTCTGGATGATCTTCATTCTCACCTGGGTCCTGTTCCCAACCTATTGGATCGCGTTGGCCTCTTTCAAACATCCCAAAGACCTGGCGGTGCGCATCCCCCTCTTCTGGACGACCGAGCCTACGCTCATGAGCTACAGGGGGCTGTTCACCCAACCCTTTCTCCAGTTTGAGAGGCTCACGCTCAACAGCCTGACCGTCTCGCTGGGCGCAACCTTCCTGTCGGTCGTAATAGCGGTCTTCGCCGGCTTGGCCCTGGCGCGTCTGAAATTCCCTGGTCGGCAACGTCTGGGAATGGCCGTGTTCTTCGCCTACCTTGTGCCGCCCGTGCTGCTGTTTATCCCCCTCTATGTTGTGATGGCCGCATTCAAGCTGATAGACAGCCGACTGGGCCTGGTGCTGGTCTACTCCAGCTTCACGGTTCCCTTCTGTGTCTGGATGCTGCGCGGCTACTTCCACAACATTCCGGTCGAACTGGAAGAGTGCGCGATGATCGATGGCTGCACGCGCGTCGGGGCCTGGGTGCGGATCGTCCTGCCGCTGGCGTCGCCCGGCATCGCCGCCGCCGCCATCTTTGCCTTCACCCTGGCCTGGAACGAGTTCCTCTATGCCTACATCCTGACCGAGACGGCCAACGCCCAGACCATGCCGATCGGGCTGGCCAGCTTCATCCAACTGGATGTTTATCGCTGGGGCGAGTTGAGCGCCGGCGCTCTGCTCATGGCGATCCCCGCGGTCGTGCTCTATTTCCTGGGCCAGCGCTTCGTCGTCGCCGGCCTGACCGGCGGCGCGGTCAAGGGGTGACGCCGTACGCCATCACCATCCTGCTGCCAGGTGACGATGGATACGAGGTCATCGGCACGTTCGGAGAGGGCGACACACTGACATCGCCCTCGCTGGAGGGGTTCAAGTTGGAGGTGGATGACGTATTTGGGTCGTAGTAGAAGACAATTTCGCATTCACGAATAGGCCGCCTATTGCACACCAATCGGTTGCTCCAGAATATGGTGAATGGGAAAATCGACGCTGCGCAAAGGATTCGGCAGCGACAGCAGGGCGCGCAGACCCGTGGCCTCTGCCGCCTGCGCCGAGATCGTACCCATCACCTGCGTGCCTTCGTGGGTAGGAGGCAGAAACTGCGGTGGAATCTTGAGCACGGCAGAACCGTCGGCGACCAGTCCCGCGTCGCCAGTTCCAGCAACTACGTGCCGTCCCACCACAGGTCGGGGTGCTGTTCGCTCCACAGGGGCTGGGGCGTCTCGAACGTGTACTCAGCCGCGCCTATAGCGACGATTGCGCCGTCCGCGTCGATGATCAGAGACTTGGTGGCCGTAGTTGAGGAGTCGATGCCAATCAAATACGTTTTCCCACGCCCTTTTTTGTAGTTTTCAGTAATCAGTTTGTCGTTTTCAGTGAACTGCCAGGGACGATGGCGTTATCGAAAACCAGGGAGAAGAGACTGCAATTCATACTCCGAGCAACAGTTCAACCACCAGTTGGTCCAACTGTTTATGGGGCTTGCCGCTGCGGCCCAGTTCGTCGCGGTCAAAAGGATGCGCCTTGAGGGTGGCCGACCGTAGCCAAATTGATGTCGCCGCGCGGCTCGTTCGGCTCCAGCGCGAAGCGCAGTTCATACCCCTGATCCATCACATATTCACACAGGAAATTGAGCGCCTCCTGGAACCACTTACCGGTATCCGCAGGGCTCTTGCTGGCGTCGGTCTCCGTGCCTTCCCGCCCGCCCCAGAAGACGTATGTGCTGGCGCCGCACTCAACCCCCAGGTCGATGGCGGCCATCGTCTTCTGCAGCGCATAGGCCCGCACCTCCGGGTCGTTGCTGGTGAAAACGCCGTCGCGAAAGGCCGGGTGCGTAAAGAGGTTAGTCGTCGCCATCGGCACGACGAGCCCTAAAAGCTGACGACTAAAAACTGCACCCCAGGCTGGAATTCGGCCAGGGCGTGAGCGACAACGCCTCGCCCCTCTTCCCCGCCAGTTCCTGGAAAAGAACGGTCGTGACGCCGTCCTGCGGCACAAAGGTGGAAAGATACAGCTCCCCATAGCCGCTGAGGCTGGTGTTCGTAAACACAGCGTAGGCGACCGGACCGTGCGCGCCGTGCAGGTAGGAATAGCTGCGCAGACGGCTGTAATCGTCGTAACCGTCCCCGTGGCTGTCCTCCCACAGCCTCTGAAAGTCGGAATAGGCGGACAGGGCGGTGAAGAGCTGCCGGAAGCGGGGCGTGTGCCGGTAACGCAGGGTCATGGCCCGCCATTGCTGCACATTCGCGAGGGCGATCGGCCGCCAGCCGCGCCCCAACATCTGCCGCAGGCGTCCATCGGGGGCCAGGAGAAAGGCGATGTTGTTTGCGCCGGCGGCAGTTGCCCGGGCAGCCTTGAGTTGCGCCAGGTTCAGGTCGTGAAAAGCAAGCAGGGCGCGATTGACGCCGATGATGTCGGCAAAAGGGTCCATGAGGAAGGCCGGCGCGCACAGGGTGTCCAGCAATGCCCAGACCTGCCTGAACACCTCCTCGCTCCCCAGGGCGGCGCGCACGAGCCCTGCATCCGTCACCTCGCTGGCCATGGCAAAGAACTCCCGGCGTTCAAACGATGTGAGTTGAAAGGCCTGCGCCAACCCTTCCAGGATCTCCCCGTCCAGCCGCGCCTGCTCGCCCCGTTCGATCTTGCCCACTATCCGCAACGTCAACCCTGTCTCGTCGGCCAGTCGATGCTGGCTCCAACTGTGCCCGCTGGCAAAGTCAATCTGCTCCTTGCGCAACGCGGTCACGATCCGGCCGAAACCCTTGTGCTCCACCCCCTCCTCCTCGCTGCCGGCGCTCTCGAATCAGATACAATACCGCGCACGCGCCGCTGATGCCCCCACCAAACGCGCTTTCGTCAAGCGATATACCGATTTTGGTACATTCGACCTGCCGGTATCGGTACATCTGAGCGAGCCAGATCCCGTTGAAGGCGCGTATACTGTTCCCCACAAGTATATAGGGCCCTTCGCGCCGGCACAATCCGGCAGTAGCGGCCAAGACAAGGAGACATGCAATGCCGCACACCAATCCAATCAGAATGGCAGTTGACCTCGGCATGATACTGGCATTCAGCCTGACCGCTCTCTTCGCGCTGCTTCCCGGAACGCCGTCCGTGCTGGCAGACGCAGCCTTCCTGACGTCGACGGGCACTGAGCCCCCAGCCGCGGCAGCCCCGCACCCCGTGACCGCCGCGGACAAAGGCGCTGCCGGCATCGAACCGGATCTGGCAACCGCCACCATAGGGGTGGAAATCCTGCGCCCAACCGTGAAGGAAGCCTCTTCAGCCGCCCAGGCCGTAATGACGGATGTATGGGCCGCGCTCGTCGCCCAGAACATCGACGAATCGGACATCCGCATCAGTCACCTCAATATCTTCGCCGAGCGCTTGGGCCCGAACGGCCTGCTCAATGAAAATCAGACCCGTTACTACGCCAGCAACACCCTCTTCATCACGATTCGGGATCTGGACTCAATCGACGCCGTGCTGGACGCCGCGATCGAGGCCGGCGCCAACAACATTTACAGCGTCGACTTCAGCCTGCCTGGTCCGGCCGCAGTTGAATCCGAAACGCGCGTAGCCGCCGGCCTGCGCCAGAACTGACCAGTCGGCGGAGCTGCCCGGGGATCACATACGATATAAACCAGGCCGTTAGTAGCCTGACGGCCCAGAACTTCGAGGATGGCCGCCGCCGGAGGGACAGAGTCCGGTCCCGCAGCTTGGTGGGAACTGCTTGCGCGACATTCTCTTCTTTGACCGCCTGCCGCCGCTTCTGCCGCAAGCCTACAGACCTTCTGGAGCGGAGGTCGGTTCGGATCGCTTTTGATTCCCGGCGGGTCCCATGTACACGAAACAGAGTCGAAAACGGTTGACTGTGAATGTGCTACTCATGGCAGGCCTTACAGCGGCCCATTTCGCGCTGAGGACGCGTTTGGCGCAAATCAACTGTGACGACATGGCCTATCTGGACAACAGGCTTGCCGGCGCAAGGTAAAACTACCTCGCCCTTGGCTTGGCGCTGCCGGCATTGTTGGCGGTGGCTATCCCTTTGGTCTCAAGACAGGTTTCACATGCGCGAACCGGAACCTTGCTGCTGCTTCCCATGACCATAGTTCTGTTCAGTCAAGTTTTGGTCCTGGTTCGTGTCGATTGCGAGGGGGATGCCTGGTAAGTGAATGAGTTCCACTGTGAGGGCCGGCTCCTCCTCGCCTGTCTGATTCCGGTGGTCATAGCAGGCTTAGTCGCACTCGCGAGAGTGATTGGAAACGACTATGGGGAAATCAGACAAAGCGTGAAACCTACGTCCTGAGATACGTTGAAAGATAGTTCAGCCGCGGTGAACTGATGACGCCGATTCAACGAACGGCCTGCTTCCCATCTTCCGCTCAGATGGCGCACCGCAGTTTCATATACCGCTATCTCACTTCATGGCCTCCTGGACCCTTAGGCCAGGAAGGTGACCTGCCCCCCAAGAACTGCCGCTCGACGGAAAGGCGAAAAAGCGCGCAGCCGCCCAGGCCCCTCCGACGCCGCCGTGCAACCCGCGGCATTCGCGCTTCCCCGCTTCCTGCAGCCAAACATGACAAAGAGCGCCCACAAGGGGGCGCCCTCTGTAATCTCCTGTGCCAATACTGCGTCGACTAAATGAATCTACATATACATATATATGTGATGCATAACCAGAACCCGGTCTCCTCCGTCTACGCCGTCACCGGCGATCCGTGGCTGTACCTCAAATCTCTACCGATGAGGGGGAAGGCTCAAGAGGACCGGGATCGCACCCCCTCGCCACTCACTCCTCATCTTCCATTGGGATGAATTGCTACGTCGACAACTCGTCCCCATATCCTGAGCAGCCTCTTCTCATCTCACTCTTGGTACGAACGAAACGCCGCGCTACGGCTCTTGCCGATAGCCGCTGTCGATTTCCTCTTTTCACCCGGAGGGAACCCTAAACGCTATCGTTCCAAGACTGTCCCTCCGGGCTCCGGACTGATTCCTAGCCGCTCGGCCCGGGCGGCGACCGAGGCGGTGACGGCCCGGCTGATTTCCAGCTCGTCGACGCGGGTAGAGTGGCCTTTGCGCAGGACAGTTTCGCCGTTGACCAGAACTGTGTCGACGCTGCCGGACCCCATTGTCAGCGCCAGAAGATGGACGGGGTTGACGGCGGGATAGGTTCCGGCAGCGTGGGGGGAGCGCAGGACGACATCGGCGCGCTTGCCCGGCTCGAGACTGCCGAACTCGGATTCCAGGCCAGCCGCGGCGGCGCCGTTTACGGTCTGCATTTCGAGCAGGGCGGCGGGGGGCAGGGGAGCGTCGCCGGCGCGTGCGGCGAGGTGGGCGGCAAGCATGAGCTCGGCCGGCGTGCAGTCGAAGGCGCCGTCTACGCCAAGCGAGACACGGACGCCGCGGCGGTGGCGCTGTGTCATCCTGAAGCTGGCGCTGCGCACGATGCCGAGGGAAAAGTAGGTGATCGGGCACCAGACGATCTGGCAGCCTGATTGCTCAACCGCGACTTCCTCTTCGTCGTCCAGCAGATTGGCATGGACAACGACGGTATTCTCGTCGAGGACGCCCAGTTCGCGCAGGTGGACCAGCTGGCTGACGCCGTTGACGGCGCGGTAGATTTCACCCTCTCCTGGCGCGTAGCTGGCGTGCAGTTGCAGAGGCACGCCGTTTTCGCGGGCGCAGGCATGGGCGGCTTGCATGAGTTCGGGCGAGGCGGTGCCTACGCCATAGATGGCGACGTACCCGCGCACGAGCGCTTCGGGGTCCTGGTTGCGATGCAGCTCGGCGTCCAGCTGGCTGATGGCCCGGTCGCGGTCGATGGGCACGCGGGCCATGAGGCTGTCGCTCTCGAGCGCGGGCATGGCGTCGAAGGTTTCGCGGCGGTCCCAGAGGTAGGGGGCTGCGAAGAGCGCTCGCATACCCACCCGTTCGACTGCTTCGGCGGCGGCGCGGGTATCGAAAAGAGAACCCGGCTCGATGAACATGGTGAAGCCGCAGCGCAACATTTCGACAGCGGCCATGGCGGTTGCCGCGGCTTCATCTTCCGGGGTTACGCCGGCTTTGAGGTCGGCGAACTTTACAGGCAGCGCGTCGATATCGAAGATGTTGTCGAAGACGCCGCGGCTGGTGGTATGCACAATATGATTGTGGGTGTCGATGAAACCGGGATGGATGACGGCTCCTTCGGCGTCCAGCGTTTCCGCCGCGTGGTAGCGTTGCCGCAGTTCGGCATCGGGACCAACATCCAGAATGCGCGTTCCTTTGACGGCCACGGCTCCGGGACTGTATACGGAACGCGCCACGTCCATCGTGATGACCTGACCGTTGTGGATGAGAATGTCGCACGGGCGCTTGTTCACTGGATCAGCCCGCCTTTCCCCGTTGGAGGGCCTGCCGCAAGAGGTCACCTGCGGTCAGATAGGGCTGAATTCTGGCGGCGAACTGCTCTACGGATTCCGCTACAGTTGCCGTTGATGTGTCGAGGGTGAACTTCTGCCGGATCAGCGAGTTGTCGAACTCTTCCTGGAAGCGCTGGATGATATGCTCGACATCTTCTTCGGGCACGACAGGGTAAGGGTGCGGGCTTTCGGCCATGCGCTTGCGGATCACATCGGGCGCGGCTTCTACGAGAATCAGGACGGCATCGGGCCTGAACTGGAGGATCCGCTGTTCGAGCATACGGGAGATCACCCCCCGGTCGCCGTCCTGGCCGCGGCCGCCGTAGCCGTAGTACTTGGGCGCGTAGACCAACTCGTCAAAGTAGAGGCCGATCCCCATGAAGTTATCTTCGGAGCCCGACGCCCACGGCGTGTGGTAGTAGAGATTATGGCGCTGGATCACCTCGGTGAGGCGGGGGCTGAGCTGTTGGAATGCGGCGATATCTTCGGGCGTGAGCGCCGGGCCGTGCGGCTTTGTATCGGGCAGTTTGTTATGGTCGTGAATCAGTTTGAACTCGGCGCCCAGGGACTCTTTGGTCCACTCGTTGATGGCGTTGGCCAGCGTTGTGGTGCCAGCATATTCGCAGCCGATCAGAATCAGATACATTGGTCCGTTTCTCCCTCAATGTTGTTGTACGGATTTTCGGCGGATCCTAAATTGCTACGATTATTCTGCTTCGAGTGACTTGAGAAGCCCTTTGATGTAACCGGCCGAGTAGAGCAGCCCTTGATGCGGGCTCACGTCGTCATAGATCGTATGGGGGAAATGGCCTGGGATGAGGGCGCCGTCGAAGCCAACTTCCCTGAAAGTCCTGAATACCTCCAGAAAGTCGCAGTCGGCCTCTTCGAGGAAACACTCGCGGAAATCAGGCGCGGCGCCCTGTACGCCCTGAACGTGCCCGTAGACGATCTGCCCGCGGCCGCCAAAGTGGCGGATGGCCGCGTGGATGTCGACGTTCATGGCGGTCCAGTTGCCGAGGCAGAAGTTGAGGCCGCTTGCCGGGCTGTCGGCGATGTCCATGGCGCGCTGAAAGCCCTGTGGATTGCAGAACAGGCGCGGCATACCGCCCAGCTTTTCGACGGGCGGGTCATCGGGATGGAGAGCCAGTCTGACGCCGGCTTCCTCTGCCACGGGGACGATCGCCTTGATGAAGTATTCGTAGTTGCTCCACATCTCCTCGTGACTGTACTCACGTTCACGGAAGAGGGGGCCGCGATCGGCCAACTCCAGTTCAAAACGGCTTACCTGGGCGTTGCCGCGACCGGGCGTGGTGAGCGATGTGCGCCAGGAGTTGCGGGTGACGCCCGGCTGATTGACCATCCAGTGGTAGCCGTAGACAGGTACACCGGCGCGGCCCATGTTACGGATGGTCTCGGCGACATTTTCGATCTGCTGGTCGCGGCCTTCCTGGCCCATGACGATCTTTTCATAGCACCAGTTCGGCAGGGGATTCTCGATGGAGACGAGGTTGAGGCCGGCTTCTTCGCACTGGGTGCGCGCCCACAACAGGGTTTGGAAGTCCCAGAAGGCGCCTGGTTTGACGGCCGCGTCGGGTGAGAAGCGTGTGCGGTGTTCGGGATGGGAGTTGGAACTGAGGGCGACGTCGAGGATGTCGTACTGTTTGAGAAAGCCGAGGAAGTTGTCCTTGTCGGGCAGGGTAGCGTAAACGCAGATTCTCATGTTCGGCTCCGGGTTCGTATAGGGTGAACGATGTGAAAGCGGACATTCGAGGGAGGCTACACAGTTTACCGGCACATGGCGGCGGGCTGAGTAGGCAGTTCATTTTGGCTGCTACGGCAGACGGTAGACGATTTCAGGTTGGGCGGTCTGCATCCTGGTCGGCGGCAGGCCGGCCAGCATTGTTTCCAGGTCGTCGACGACCATGCGTCCGATGTTGTGCATGTCCTGCCAGACGGAGCCGGCGCGATGGGCGGAGAGAATCGTGTTGGGGGCGGTTCGGATGGGATGGTCGGCGGCCAGGGGCTCCTGCGGGAAGACGTCGATGGCGGCGCGGAAGCGGCCCTGGTGCAGCAGGTCGGTGAGGGCGTCGAAGTCGACCAGGTGGGAGCGGCTGATGAGGACGAGGACGGCATCGGACCCGATCAGCGAGAGCAGCTCGCGGTCGAGCATGGCTCTGTTCTCGTTGGAGGGAATGGCCAGGACGAAGATGACGCGTGCTGTTGAGAGCAACTCCCGGAGGCTGACCGGGGCGCAGCCGCGCTCCTCTATGAAGCTGGCGGGCAGCCAGGGATCGTAGACCTGAATCGGGCAGCGGAAGGGGGCCAGAAGCGGCTTGAGTGATTGCGCCAGGCCGCCGAAGCCGATAAAGCCGACGGGCTGGTCGTAGAGTGTAAAGGCGGCGCTGTTGCTGGGGTAGAGGTAGAGCTCCTCGCCGGCGGCGAAGTCGCGATGGGCGCTGACGATGCCGCGGGCGGCGGCGATGGCCATGCCGAGCGCCATTTCGGCAACCATGGGGCCGTAGGCGGGGGCGCAACTGAGGACGCGGATGCCGCGTGCAAAGCAGGTCTTGTAGTCCAAGTCCGAGGGGCTGGGATGGCGGCCGCCGGTTTCCATGATTGCCCGCAGGTTGGGCATTTCGTCCAGAGGTCTGCGCTGCCAGGAGGAGGTTATGATGGCGTAGGCATCGCCGCAGGCGCGGGCGAACTCAGACTCGGGGATGTTTTCGTCCTTACCCCAGACTACGTCGACCAGGTCGTGGAGCCGTTCGGCATCCTGGGTGGACATGACCATATCCAGGGGACGGGGATATGGATTCAGAACTACCTTTTGTTTGGTCATTGGTCGAGTTTCTCCGAACTGGGACTGTGTTGCGCCGCCAGTGCCGCAAGCAGTGTCCGGCGCGGGCCTTTGCGCGGGAGGCGGGAACTGCCGTAGACTAGCTAGAACCCAGAGGCCGGTTCAGAGTCTGCGCCGGCATTGGGCTGGAAAGCCGCGAACGTATGAGGAGTTTCCCTGCCACACGGTCACATGTGAGATTATGACCAATGTGGCCAGTGAAGACAAGGAGCGCAGTTTCGAAGTGCTGGCGCCGCCGCAGGAGGTCGAGCAACTGGCGGAGCAGGGGTACTTGCTCCGGGAGGCGCTCTTCCTTGGGGAGGCGTTGGCGCGGCTACGCGTGGCGCGGCGGGGACGTGCATCATCATGCACAGCAATCTTTGGCGCCGGGCCCTGCCCACGCGGGCTGACGGCGAAAATCGGCGTCTGCTCATCCTCTGTTTCGTGCCGACGTGGATGCGCTATTCTCCCTTTGGCGTCAAACCGGAGAACAGCCTCGCAGGGCAATCGCATCTAATTTTGTAGGCCGATTCCGTTGAAATCATGGCTAGAACAAAGCGCGAATAAGTGGAAATCGGCTTCAGGTTGCTGGATCGCGAGCAGAAGTTGCCGCGGCACCGGCCGTCAGGCGTCGAAA
>JAJDZJ010000041.1 GCA_022824685.1 Caldilineaceae bacterium | reverse complement strand
ATCTCGCCGACTGAGGGCCTGATCCGCGGCGTCTTCCCGTCGATATTCAGTAAGCGCAGGGTGATTTCCACTTATTCTCGCTTTCTTCTGGCCACAATTTCAACTGAATCGGCCTACAGATTTAGATGCGATTGCCCTGTGGAAAGGGCCCGTTGCCCTTGCCGTAGATGACGTATGGTTCAATGTAAGATAATATTCGGCTTGCAGCCAGAGGGAAGCGGGATTCTATTCTGATTGGCGGATCTCCTTTATGGTTGTGTGGTTATCCTTTGATGCCGGACATGACGATGCCCTGGACAAAGAAGCGCTGTCCGAAGAAGAACATGAGAATGATGGGAACCATTGACATGACGCAGGCTGCCATCAGCAGGTGTTGCATCGGTTCGCCGCCGACTTCGGGCACGGCGTTGAAAAACTGGAGGCCAACCGAAACGGTGAACTTCTCCGGAGTGTTGAGGTAGATGAGTGGCCCGAGGAAGTCGCTCCAACTTGCGATGATGGTGATGATGGCAAGGGTAGCGAGCACCGGTTTGCAGAGGGGCATCAGAATGGACCAGAAGATGCGGAAGTAGCCGGCGCCATCGATCAGGGCTGCTTCATCCAGGTCTCTGGGCAGGGTCAGGAAGAACTGACGCATCAGGAAGATGGCGAATGCGCCGCCGCCGAGCCAGTGGGGCACCCAAAGGGGAAGGTGTGTGTTGATCCATCCCAGCCTGTAGAAGAGGACGAACTGCGGGATGAGGGTGACCTGGGCGGGGAGCATCATGGTCGAGAGCGTGATCATAAAGAGGACATCCCGTCCGCGATATTCGAAGCGGGCAAGGGAGTAGGCGACGAGGGAGGCGGTGATCAAGGTTCCCAATGTGGTGAGAATCACGATCATGACGGAGTTGACAAACCACTGGCCCACCGGGTAGTCGATATTGAGAACGGTCCAGTAGTTGGTCCACTGCGGGATGGAGGGGACCAGGATTGGCGGGAAGGAGAACATTTCCGGAATCGTCTTGAGCGAGCTCATCACGGTCCAGAAGAGGGGGAAGCCAAAGAGGACGCAGAGGACGAGGATGATCAGATAGGTCACGCAGCGGTTGAGAAGCTGCATGGCGCGCTGCGGGGATACGGGTCCACTTTGCAGAAGGGTATCCTGGGTCATTGTTCTCTGTGCCATCGGACGATTGCTTAGCCTCCCTCGTAGTGGACCCAGCGCCGCGAGTAGCGTACCTGCACCCAGGTGAAGAAGATCAGAACGGCGGCGAGCACCCAGGCGAGAGCGCTGCCATAGCCGAGGCGGAAGTACTGGAAGGCCTGGAAGTAGATGTGCAGGGCGAAGAACCAGGTGGCGTAGGAGGGCCCGCCCTGGGTGGCGACCCAGGCCGTGGTGAAGACTTTGAGGGCTCCGATTACGGCGAGCACAACGTTGAAGAAGATGGTGGGGGTGAGCATGGGCAGGGTAACGTGGCGGAATTTGGCCCATGCGCCGCCGCCGTCGATTGAGGCGGCGTCGTAGAGTTCTTGCGGGACGCCCTGCAGGCCAGCGAGGAAGATGAGCATGGTGTTGCCGCCCATTGCGGCCCACACATTGATCATTGTGACTGAGGCCAGCGCGCTGTCGCGAGAGGCCAGCCAGCCTGGGGGATCGGAGATGCCGATGCCGCGCAGGAATTCGTTCACCGGGCCGACGCGTGGCGCCAGCAGGAAGGTCCAAAGAACAGCGAGCGCCACGGCGGGGATCAGGTGAGGCACGAAGAAGAGGGTGCGGAAGACGGTTGTCCCCATCAGCTTCTGGTTGAGCAGGACCGCGAGGACGAGGGCGCCGCCGACAGCGAAGGGGATATACATGCCGGCGAAGGTGAAGGTGCGGCCAAGAGAGGGCCAGAAGAGTTCATCACCGCTGAACGCCCTGATGTAGTTGCTCAGGCCGGTGAACTTGGGGCTGCCGATCACGGCGTATTCAGTGAAGCCGAAGTAGAAGGATGCGACGATAGGGCCGCCCCAAAAGATGATGAGACCCAGAACCCAGGGCGCGGCGTAGACGTATCCCCAGAGCGCCCGTTTGGTTTGGAACGGGGTCTGGGCGCCGACCAGTTTGCTGAGCAGGGTGGCCTTTCTATCTGGCGCTCCTCCTACAGAGGCGCCGGTCTCTGCGACCGCCACGTTGGCCTCCGTTTGTCTGGGATCGAGTCAGGCGTCTCTGAGCATTCGCAGGGTAACCCAAGAGTCAATCCCGGAGAATATTCGGGAGGGGTAACGTCCTACAGAATCAGGACGAATTGCCTGGGCTGTTGACTGTCGATGTGTTTCAAAGGGAATTGCGTATCGAGCGTAGAGGGCGGATAATGCCCCTGTCGATACACGGCCTTTGGGGAGCATTATACTTATTTGCAGTTTTTGAGCAAGAAAAAGCAGCTCTGACAACGGCAGGCGTGTTTAGTCCGGGGTGAGAGTGGCATAGCGGAGAAACTGGACCAATATTGGGGAACGGGAAATCGGTGTAGGCCGTCAGCAACGCCCAGGAAGAGGTGAACTATGACTATGCGCATTGGAGTTGCATTGCTTTCGCACGAATCAAATACATTTGCTTCCTTCCCAACGACGTACTCGGATTTTCGAATCGCACGGGGACGGGAGCTCATCGAACAGTACCGGCCGACGTTTCACGAGGTGGGCGGTTTCATCGCGGGCGCGGAGGCGTATGGCTATGAGATTGTGCCGCTGATGGGCGCGGTGGCTACGCCGGCGGGGGCCGTGCAGGCTGAGGCGTATGAGGCCCTTTTGGAAGAGCTACTGGGGTTGATTCGCGACGCGATGCCGCTGGACGGGCTGCTATTGGGGCTGCACGGAGCGCTTGTGGCGGAGGATTACCCGCAGGGGGACGGGGAGACGACGCGGCGGGTGCGAGAGCTAGTCGGGCCGGACTTTCCCGTATTCGTGACGCACGACTATCACGGCAATGTGCCGCCGCAGCTGGTGGAGGATGCGACGGCGCTGATCATTTACAAGACGTGCCCACACATCGACCAGCAGGAGCGGGGACTGCAGGCGGCGGAGTTGTTGACGCGCACGGTGCGGGGGGAGGTACGGCCTGTCTCCAGTATCGCCAAACCGGAACTTGTCTATAATATTGCATTCCACAATACGAACATGCGCCCGATGAAGCCGGTAGTGGACGCGGCGATCGAGTTGGAGAAGCAGCCGGGGATCCTGGCGGTGAGCGTTGCGGCCGGCTACCAGTATGCGGATGTGCCGTGGATGGGGCCGTGCATCGTGGTGGTGGCGGACGGTGATCAGGACCTTGCTGACCGGGAAGCGCAGAGACTGGCCGACCTGATGTGGTCGTTGCGAGATGAGCTGCTGCCGACGATTCCGAGCCCAGCCGAAGCCGTGGCGACGGCGATCGCGAGCGAGGATAAGCCGGTCTCGATGATGGAGATGGGTGACAATATCGGCGGCGGCAGCGCGGGGGACTCGACGTTTGTTTTGGAAGAGTTGCTGCGGCAGGGGGCAAGCGGCTGGGTGGTTGCTCTGTACGATCCGGAGGCGGTTGAGGCCTGCGTTGCGGCTGGTATCGGCGCTCAGTTGACGCTGCCGGTGGGAGGCAAGGTAGATGACGAGCACGGGCCGACGCTGACGGTGGAGGGGACGGTGCGAACCCTGCATGACGGCAAATTTATCGAGACAGAGGTCCGCCACGGGGGCGGGCGCGATTGGGACCAGGGTCTGACTTCGGTGCTGGCGACGAGCGGCGGATTGCTGGTGCTGGACAGCAAGCGCACGCCACCTATGAGCTTGAATCAGCTGCGGTCGGTCGGGATCATGCCGGAGCAGCACGAAATTTTTGTGGCGAAAGGTTCGGTTGCGCCGCGGGCGGCGTACGAGCCGGTTTCGGCGCGCATTATCGAGGTGGACTCAGGTGGGGCGACGTCGATCAGCCGCCCGCCGGAGGACTATCGGCTGGCGCGGAGCGGGCTGTACGAGTGGACACGGCAGAGGTAGGCGGCCGGGACGCGGCTGGCGAGCGGGCGCGCTCTGTTATGGGATCACCGATGAGGGCGTCGACGATTTTGGCGGAGGAGACCACGCCGGGGACGCCTGCGCCGGGGTGGGTGCCGGCGCCGACGAGGTAAAGGTTGTCGATGTCTTCTGATTGGTTGTGCGGCCGGAACCATGCGCTCTGGGTAAGGGTGGGCTGGATCGAGAAGGCGGAGCCGAGATAGCTGTTGAGCGTGTGGGCGAAGTGGCGGGGATCGATGCGGTGTTCGGCCACGATATTGGCTTGAAGGTCGGGGAGATAGTTTCGTTCGAGGAAATCCATGATGGCGTCGCGGTAGGGCTGGGCCTGCTGCTCCCAGTCGATGTTGGCGCCGAGGTGGGGCACGGGGGAGAGGACGTAGAAGGTTTCGCCGCCTGCTGGGGCCAGTGACGGGTCGGTGAGTGTCGGCATGTGCAGATAGAGCGAAAAGTCCTGGGGAAGGTCTTTGTTGCGGAAGATGTCGCGCAGCAGGCCGGTGTAGTTGGGGTCCATGATGATGTTATGATGGGCGAGGCCTGCATCGCGATATTGGCGCTTTGTACCGAAGTAGACGACAAACAGGGACATCGAGTAGCTCTTGCTCTTGATGCGGCGGTCGCTGTTATGGGGCCGCTTTTCTTTTGGGATGAGGTTGAGGTAGGTCCAGGCGGCGTCGGCGTTGGAAACGACAGCGTCGGCCCTGTAGACTGAGCCGTTCTTGAGACGGACGCCCTGGGCGCGCCGCCCGTTGACGAGGATCTGGTCGACTTCGGCGTTCAGGTGGATGTTGACGCCGAGCTCCTGGAGGAGGCGGGCGAAGGCGGCGATGATTGCGCCGGTGCCGCCGAGGGCGTAGTGGATGCCCCATTCCCGCTCCAGGTAGTGAATAAGCACGTAGATGCTGGCGGCGCTGAGGGGGTTGCCGCCGATGAGGAGAGGTTGGAAGGAGAAGCAGCAGCGCAAAAATTCGTTTTGGAAGAACTTTGAAACGTAGCCGTAGACGCTGCGGTAGCTTTGGAGGCGGATGAGGTCGGGCACGACGCTTAGCATGTCCGAGAGGTTAAGAAAGGGCTGGTCGATGAGCGCCATGCCTGTATCAAAGATTTCTTTGGTGCTTTCGAGGAAGTTGCTGTAGCCGTCAACGTCGGCTGGGCTGCGCTGGGCGATTTGGCGGAGCATGGCGTCGCGGTCGGCGCTGACGTCGAAGGGCCGGTTGTTGTGGTCGAAGATACGGTAAAAGGGGTTGCAGGGGACGAGGGTGAAGTAGTCCTGGCGGCGGCGGCCGGCAGCCTGCCAGATTTCGTCGAAGATCCAGGGGGCGGTTATGACGGTGGGGCCGCCGTCGAAGCGGAAGCCGTTAATTTCGTAGACGTAGGCGCGGCCGCCTAGTTTGTAGCGTTTTTCAAAAAGGTCGACCTGGTGGCCGCGAGAGGCGAGGCGGGCGGCTGCGCTGAGGCCGCCGAAGCCGGAGCCGATAACGATGATCCTGGACACAGGTATCCTCCGTTGGATGATGCCGGGGCTGCCATAGCGCCGACTGTGTAGTCACTACGGGAGTATGACACAGTTCGGGCTGAAAATGCGAACCTGACTTGGGACCGAATTTGTATACAAAACTTGTACACATTTGGCATTTTTGTGGTTTGTCTAGCTATTATACACCGAATCAGGATTTGTGGAAGGCAGGGGTGCAGGGATCAGGATGGGGAGGAAAACGAGGAAGCAGGATGGATAGGATGGAGCAGGATGGGCAGGTTTTGGGGGGAGCAGGGCTGAAGGGATGGGGGCGTTGATCCACAGAGGTACACGGAGAACTGGGGAGAACAACATTTTTCTTGCGAAGGGGCGCGATGGACGGCAGCGGTCAGAAATGCGGGGGGCAAGGGTCAGGGGGTGGTAGCGGGAGATGGAGTGGGGGTGGGGGCCCTTTGGAACGGCGCTCATTTTGGACGGGGTTGAGATTTGGCTGATTGTGGTTCCTGTCATATACTTTTTGTTTGTGTGGGCGGCGCGCCCCTGGGTGTGCCGGCCTGACACAAGGGCTGGATTTCGAGTTTGATGCAGACCCACTTTACGTCCGTATTGCGGAGCCTGATCTGCCTCAAGTTGTGAGGCGCGCGTTGCACTACGCCCGCAAGCCGCTTTCCGAAGTTCCGGGGACGTTGAGCAGGATGTCTCTGGGCGCGGTCTAAGGAGAGAAAACGATGTATGCAGTCATTCGCACCGGCGGTAAACAGTATCGAGTTTCCCCCGGCGATATTCTTGAGGTAGAGAAGTTGGCCGGCGAAGTCGGCGACAGTGTTGTTTTGGAAGATGTGCTGTTGGTTGCCGGTGAGGAGGGCATTGAGATTGGCCAGCCGAACGTGGCCGGGGCGTCTGTGACCGCCAGGATTACGGGCCAGCACCGGGGCGAGAAGATTCTGGTCTTTCGCTACCGGCCGAAGAAGCGTGTACGGGTGCGGCGCGGACACCGGCAGTATCTGACTCGCCTGCAGGTACACAAGATCAGCGGCGACGGCTATGAATATGTGGAAGAGGGGATGGAAGAGGTCGCGCCTGAAGAGATAGTTGAGGAGGCGGTTGCGGCCGTCGCGATGACGGACTCGGTCGTTGAGGCGGCAGAGGCAGATGGGACGGAAAGTGAAGAGGCGGCGGCTGAAGAGACAGCCGCTGAAGAGACAGAGAGTGTCGAGATAGAGGAAGACGCCGACATTGGGGACAAGGCGGTTGCCGCGGTGCAGGCGACGGTAGCCAAGGCCGGCGACGCGGTTGAGGCTGCCGGTGATGTGGCTGAGGATGCTGTCGAAGCTGTGGGCGACGCGGCGAGCGATGCGATCGGAGCTGTCGGCGATGTCGCGGAGGACGCTGTTGAGGCTGTCAGCGAGGCGGCGGGCGACGCGATTGAGGCGGTGAGCGACCTTGCCAGCGAGGCAGCGGAGGCGGTGGATGCAGTTGCCGATAAAGCGGGCGACGCCGTGGAATCGGTTGCGGATAACCTGAAGGGGTTGGTCGGCCGAGGCAAAAGGGACAGCGACGGCGCGAAGGACAGTTAAGCTGCGGAAGACAAGAAGAAAGAGGAGTAGGAGATATGGCTCACAAAAAAGGCGGCGGTTCCAGCCGTAACAACCGGGATTCGAACGGCCAGCGACTGGGCGTTAAGAAGTATGGCGGGGAGTTTGTAAAGTGCGGCAACATTTTGATTCGCCAGCGGGGCACGCCGATCTTCCCAGGCGCGAATGTCGGCAAGGGCAAGGACGACACGCTCTATGCCATGCAGGACGGATATGTGACCTTTGAATGGGCCAAGAAGAACCGCAAAAAGGTCAGTGTGTATACGGCGGAAGAGAAGCAGGCGTTGGGGAAGGTGTAGAAAGATGAAGCGAGAAATTCATCCTGAGTATTATGCTGCGGCGCGTGTTTATTGCTCGTGCGGGAACAGCTGGGTGACGGGCAGCACGCAGGCAGAGATCAACGTCAATATCTGCAGCCAGTGCCATCCATTTTATACTGGCGAGCAGCGGATCGTGGACTCGGTCGGCCGTGTTGAGCGGTTTGTAAGACGGTTGGAGTCGCGGCAGAGCGCGGCGGCCCGGCAGCAGATCGAGGCGACAGCGCGGCAGGAAGCCGATGCAGCGGCGCGGCGGGCGCGAGCGCGCGGGGACGATCCGGAAGTGGCGGCAGCGGAAGTGATGGCCCAGTACGAAGAGGATGCGGGAGCCGAAGCGGAGGCAGAGGCGTAGCCGAAAGCGCGGGCGAAGCAGGGCATGCACTTTCAATCTGGCGGCGGATGGATCGAACTGATCTGCGGTTCGATGTTCAGCGGCAAGACGGAGGAGTTGCTGCGCCGGGTACGGCGGTCGGAGATCGCGCGGCGGCGCATTCAGTTGTTCAAGCCTCAGATAGACAATCGCTATGGGCGGGAACGGCTGGCCTCGCACAACGGCATGTCGCGCGGCGATGTCGCTATTCTAGAGGACACGGCTTCGTTGTGGGAGCAGGTGAAGCCGGACACTGAGGTGGTGGCGATCGACGAGGTTCAGTTTTTTGACCCGGCGGTTGCAGGTATCTGCCAGGCGCTGGCGGACCGGGGAATGCAGGTGATCGCCGCGGGGCTGGACCAGGATTTCCGCGGCGAGCCGTTTGGCGCGATACCGCTGTTGATGGCGCTGGCTGAGCGGGTGGATAAGCTGCACGCGATCTGTGTGCGGTGCGGCGCGTCGGCGACGCGAACGCAGCGGTTGATTGACGGGGAACCGGCCCGCTATGATGAACCGGTGATTCTGGTGGGCGGGAGTGAGAGCTACGAGGCGCGCTGCCGCGGTTGCCATGATGTGCCGGGGATCCCGAATGTGGAGTCATTGGGACGGAGTAGGCCGGCCGGCAGGGGTTCGACTGGCGTGACAGTTTAAGAGATATTTTTTGGAGAGGGCGGGCCGGTCTGGCCCGTTTTTTTGTCGCCGCGGCCCGGGATGGGTGGCGGCTTCACTTTGTCAGGATTTGGGGGAGAATGGAGGGGGGAAGAGGGAATCAGGACTTGGAGGATGGAGGGATTTTCGGGATTCGGGCGTGGGGATAGGGCAGGATCTGCAGGATCAGGGATGAATTGGGGGGATAGGGGGATGGGGGGTTGCGAAAGGTGGGGGAGGTTTTATATAGTAGCCGGGGCGGGGGGAACTGAATTGGGGAGGACAGGTTGATATGAATTTATTGGATCTTTTTGCGATTGGGCGGGAGCGGGAGCCGGGGAAGAAGGCGGTTGAGTTTGAGGATTCACGCGGACGGCTGGGGCGACGGAATTTAACGTTCAGGGCGCTGCAGCAGGAGGCGCAGAGGTGGGCGGCGGCGTTTGCGCGGATGGGGGTGAGGAAGGGGGACCGGGTCGCGCTCTATCTGTGCAACCGGCCGGAGTTCGTGATCGCGTATCTGGCGACGCTGGAGGCAGGGGCGGTGATGGTTCCGATCAATTTGCGCTACCGGCGGCGGGAGTTGAGCCACATTTTGAATGACGCTGAACCGGCGCTGCTGGTGGTTGAGGATGCGCAGCAGGCAGTGGTGGATGAGATCCTGGGCGCGGATGTGGGGCCGGGACTGAATGTGCTGTCTGTGGACCGGGCGGAGAGCTGGTTGGAAGAGGCCGATGGGGAGGCGAGGCTCGAAGGGTCGCGTGCGATGGCAAGCGGGGAGGACGCGGCGTTGATTATGTACACGAGCGGTACAACGGGCACGAGCAAGGGCGCTGTGCTGAGCCATAACCATGTGCTGGCGACGGTGACGGGGCTTCTGAGCGCGTGGGCGTGGCAGGCAGACGATGTGCTGCTGCTGCCGCTGCCCCTCTTTCATACGCACGGGCTGGTGGTAGGGCTGCACTGCGCGCTGGCGATGGGGGCGACGGTGCGTCTGCGTACGGCGTTCGATGCAGAGGAGACGGTGGAGACGCTGTCGACGGGCGGGGCAACGCTGTTTTTTGCGGTGCCGACGATCTATGCGCGGTTGGTTGATCTGCTGGGGAAGGAGAAGGAGCCGCCGAGGTTTGAAAGGATGCGACTATTCTGTTCAGGCAGCGCGCCGCTGCCGGCGGAAGTTCACAATACGTTTGAAAGGCTGACGGGTCAACGCATTCTGGAGCGGTACGGGATGACGGAGACGGGCATGAATTTCAGCAATCCCTATGCTGGGCCGCGCGTGGCGGGTACGGTGGGTACGCCGCTGCCGGGTGTCTTCGCCCGGATCGTGGACGCGGCGGGGGCGAATCTGCCGGCAGGGGAGGAGGGCGAGCTGCTGCTGCGGGGGAGCAATGTGTTCGACGAGTACTGGCGGGCGCCGCAGAAGACGGCGGAGAGTTTTGTGCATGACGAGCTGGGGAATCGCTGGTTTTTGACGGGGGACCTGGCGCGCATGGACCCGCAGACGGGGTATGTGACGCTGCTAGGGCGGAGCCATGAGCTGATCATTTCGGGCGGGCTGAATATCTATCCGCGCGAGGTGGAGGAGATGCTGACGACGTTTCCCGGTATCGAGGAGGCGGCGGTGGTGGGAGAGCCGGACGCTGAGTGGGGCGAGGCGCCGGTGGCGTACCTGGTTTGCAGCGGGGCGATTGATGAGACGGAGCTGGAGCGTTATTGCCGGGGGCAACTGGCTTCGTATAAGTTGCCGAGGCGGCTGCGGTTTGTGAGGGAACTGCCGCGGAATGCGATGGGGAAGGTGCAGAAGCACAGGCTCGTCTAGGTAGGATTTGGGGGACTGGGGGAATCAGGATTTGCGGGATGATTGGATTTACGGGATTCGGGCGCGCAGAGTTGCCGATTCGGCTGACCCCTGCCACACGGTATACGACTGATGTCACTTTACCAGATTGAACTTGATACGAGCGAACGCTACTCCCAGCTGCGGCGCGGGGTAAGACAGCTGTGCGCGCGTTTTCCGAGTGCGTATTGGCGGCGGCTGGATGGGGAGCGGGGATATCCAGTCGAGTTTGTGGAGGCGATGACGGAGGCGGGGTTTTTGGCCGCGCTGATTCCGGAGGAATATGGGGGCGGGGGCGCGACGGTTGCGGAGGCTTCGGTGATCCTGGAGGAGGTGAACCGGAGCGGAGGAAACGCGGGTGTTTGCCATGCGCAGATGTATGTGATGGGAGCGCTGGCGCGGCATGGGTCGGCGGAGCAGAAGGAGCGGTGGCTGCCGCCGCTGGCGGACGGGAAGCTGCGGCTGCAGGCGTTCGGCGTTACGGAGCCGACGGCGGGTTCGGATACGACGAGGATTCAGACGCGGGCGGAGCGGGAAGGCTGTGAATATGTGATCACGGGGCAGAAGATCTGGACGAGCCGGGCGGAACATTCGGATTTGATGCTGCTGCTGGCGCGTACGACGCCACTGGAGGCGACGCGGAGACGGACGGAGGGGCTGTCGCTGTTTCTGGTGGATCTACGGGGCGCGGATGAGCAGGTGTTGACGATACGACCGCTGGAAACGATGATCAATCATCATACGACTGAGATGTTTTTCGACGGGCTGCGCGTGCCGGCGGCGAACCGCATCGGCGAGGAGGGAAAAGGGTTCCGGTATATTCTGGACGGGATGAATGCGGAACGAATTTTGATTGCGGCCGAGTCGATTGGCGATGGAGGCTGGTTTGTTGAGCGGTCGGTGGCGTATGCGAACGAGCGGGTGGTTTTTGACCGGCCGATAGGGCAGAATCAGGGTGTACAGTTTCCGATTGCGCAGGTGTACGCGAGTTTGCGGGCGGCCGATCTGATGCGTTGGGAGGCGGCGCGGTTGTTTGACAGCGGGCTGCCTTCCGGGGCGGAGGCGAATATGGCGAAGATGCTGGCTGCGGATGCGGCGTGGGAGGCGGCGAATGTGTGCCTGCAGACGCTCGGCGGATTCGGCTTTGCGAGAGAGCACGATGTGGAGAGGAAGTTTCGCGAGGCGAAGTTGTACCAGATAGCGCCGGTGGCGAATAATCTGGTGTTGTCTTATTTGGCGCAGCATGTGTTGGGATTGCCGCGATCATATTGATGCTGGCAGTGGGAACGGCAGGGGAACGGCGGGGAGCAGTTGGAGTGGCGTTTTTTACTGGGTATGGGGGGGCGTTGGCTATGGCGACGGTTGATGGTGGGATGGGTTTGCCATTGTCGCAGACTACAGTTGTTTCGTTGGAGCAGGCGATTGCGGCTCCGCTGGCGACTCGGCATCTGGCGGATTTGGGGGCGCGGGTGATAAAGGTTGAAAGGCCGGGCGCCGGGGATTTTGCGCGCCACTATGATAAGGCGGCGGGGGGTCTTTGCAGCCACTTTGCGTGGGCAAACCGCTCGAAGGAGTCGATTACGCTGGATTTGAAGACGGCGGAGGGCAAAGAGGTCCTGGCGAAGTTGCTGGAGCGGGCGGATGTATTCGTGCAGAACCTGGCTCCGGGGGCGGTGGGGCGGCTTGGGTTTGACGATGACCGGCTGCAGGCCGACTACCCGGATCTGATTGTATGCCATGTAAGCGGGTATGGGGCTGACGGGCCATACCGGGACAAGAAGGCGTATGATCTCCTCATCCAGGCGGAGACGGGTGTGGTGTCGGTGACGGGCACAGAGGAGGAGGCAGCCAAGACCGGGATTCCGGTGGCGGATTTGGCGGGTGGGATGTACGCGTACAGCAGCATCCTGGCGGGGCTGCTGCAGCGGGAGCGGAGCGGCAGGGGATGCGTGCTGCAGGTCTCGCTGTTTGACGGGCTGTGCGACTGGATGGGCTTTCCGGCCTATTTCGCGTTGGGAGGAGAGCGTTTGACCCGCAACGGGGCCAACCATGCGTCGATTGCGCCGTATGGCCCGTATGCGACGGGAGACGGGCGCACGGTTTTGTTCTCGATACAGAGCCAGCGGGAGTGGGAGCAGTTCTGCACAGTGGTGCTGCAGAGGCCGGAGTTTGCGGGGGACGCGCGTTTTGTCGACAATACGCGGCGGTTTCAGAACAAGGAGGCGCTGCGACGGGAGCTGGAGTCTATCTTTGCGGACTTTTCGGCGGCGGAGGTCGAGTCTCGGATGGAGGAGGCGCAGATCGCTCACGCTCAGTTGCGAGACATGGAGGCATTTTGGGAGCATCCGCAACTGCAGGCGCGGGGGCGGATCGGGGAGGTGGAGTCACCGGTGGGGACGCTGCCTGCGTTGCATCCGGCGACGACGAGCGACGAATGGCCGCCTCGATTTGACCCGATCCCGGCAACCGGGGAGCATACCCGGGCGCTGCTGACGGAGTTGGGCTATGGGTTGGAAGCAGTGGAGCAGTTGAAGCGGGATGGCGTTGTATGATGGAGAACAGCGGGTCTGGGTTCTCTGCCTGCGCGTAGAAAGGGATCTGAAATGTCCACACAGTCAGATAGCCAGGGGCGATTCTTTGAGGATTTCAGCGTGGGCGACGTTTTTGAGCACAGTTTGGGGCGGACGGTGCTGGCGGCGGACAATGTCTGGTTTACGCTGCTGACGGTGAACGCGAACCCAATTCATTTTGACGCCCACTATGCGAGCCAGACGGAGTGGGGGCGTCCGCTGGTTGATTCGACGTTTACGCTGGCGTTGGTGACGGGGCTGTCTGTGGCGGACATTTCGCGGAATGCGGTCAATCTCGGCTGGGACGAGGTGCGATTGACGGCGCCGGTGTTTGAGGGCGACACGATCTATGCGCAGAGCGAGGTGCTGCATTTGCGGCCGTCGGGGAGTCGCGCGCATCAGGGCATTGTCACCGTCCGCACGGTAGGATTCAACCAGGACGGTGCAGTTGTCATCGAGTTTAAGCGCACTTTACTTGTCTACAGGCGCGGCCATGGACCGAAGAATCGTCGACCGATTGTACAGGATATTGGGTAGGGGGCGCCGGCGCGAAGGCGGGCTGCCGGGAACGCGCGGCAACAGTGGACCGCCCTTGCTTGAGGCTGGCGAGAGAGGCGAGCCAGGTGAATCAGCGGTGAAGCGCTTGGATACGCCGCGAATGACGATCATCGCGTTGACGGTGCAGCAGATGCGCTGGCAGCGGGACAGTTTTGCGCGGTTGGAGCAGACGTTGGGTCTGGCAGCGAGCGGGCAGCGGCTGGAGGACGAGCTGCGGCCGATCGTTTCGCGGGCGATCAGTCATATGCGGCGGCGGCCGCATCATGCGCGCTGGCATTGCCAGTGGGTGGCGGTGTTAAAGGGGGAGCGGCGGATCGTCGGAAGCCTGGCCTTCAAGGGGCCGCCGGACCGGGACTATTCGGTGGAGATTGGGTACGGTTTCGACCCATTTTATCACAATCGGGGTCTGGCGACGGAGGCGGTTGGGGAGATGGTGCGCTGGGCGTTAGGTGAGGACGGGGTAGAGGCGGTGATCGCGGAGACTGCGAACATGAATGTGGCGTCGATGCGGGTGCTGCAAAAGGTGGGGTTTGTGATTGTGTCGGCGACAAGCCGGTATTTGTATTGGAAAGTCAGCGGATAGAGCGGCGGGGGCGGGGGGCCAAAGGGGAGCGTCAGGATTTGTGAACGATGTAGATGAGTTCGGAGGGGTAGGAGAGGGAGTCGGCTTGCCAGCCGGCTTTTTTGATCTGGGAGAGGAAGGCGGCGGTGTGGTGTTGGGCCATGCCTTGTTTGCGGCCGGCAAGGGAGTGGTTGGGGAAGGAGACGATGAGGATGGGGGCGTCAATCTGGTGGAGGAGGCGTTGGGCGGCGCCGGTCTGGATCTGTTCGAGGCAGGGGAGGGTTTTGAGGAGGAAGGCGACGTCGGCTGAGGGGGCGCGCATGTCATCGAGGGCGTTGCGCTGTTCGACGGAGCCTGCATAGCCCATGAGGCTGAAGAAGCGGTTGAGGAAGGCGGCCTGGTCGGCGAAGATGTCGCAGGCGAAGTAGGGCAGGTCGGGAGGGAGGGGCATCCAGGGACGGGCCAGGGGGTGGAGGCCGCAGGCGATGTCGAGGACGGAGTGAACGGGGGGAAGCCGCTGGAAGAGCTGGGAATAGAGGGTATCGAGCAGGGGCAGCCTTTCGTGGGTGGAGGCGTGGGCGGCCATAAGGCGGCGGAGGAGGGCGAGCACGGGTTGGGCATCGCGGGGCGGGCCGGGGCCGTGGGCGCGAGAGGGGGAGTCGAGGGCTGATTGCAGCTGGCGGATTGCGTCGTCGTAGTTCAGGTTGCGACGGATGTAGGCGGCGGCGCTCTGGTGCATCCGGTTCTTGGCGGCCTTGACGGCCTCTTTGACGGAGCGGCCTTTGGCCAGCTCGGCGGAAGCGATGGCCCGTGCGAGGCCGGGGTGTACGCTGCGATATTTGCGGGCCGAGAGAAGGGCGGCGAGGGCCTGATCAAGCTGGTCGTCGGGCTGCTGCGGGGCGGTATTCATTGCGCTTGTCAGGATGGCGTCGTTGGCGGCCGGCGCGGCGCGGGGGCGGCTTGTAACCGGACCCAGACGTTAGCCGCTGAACTGCTGTTTGAGGGCGCGGTTGACGTCTCTTTCGGCGTCGCGTCTGGCGACGGACTGGCGTTTGTCGTACTGGCGCTTGCCGCGCACGAGGGCGATCTGGACTTTGGCGAGGCCGGCGTCGTTGATGTACATGCGGAGGGGCACGATGGTCCAGTTGCGCTGGGTGGCGCGTGCGTGCAGGTGATCGATCTGGCGCCGGTGGAGGAGGAGTTTGCGAGAGCGGGTTTCCTGGTGGTTGGCGCGATTGCCGTGCCGGTATTGGGCGATATGTACGCCCATGAGCCAGGCTTCGCCATCGCGGACGAGGACGAAGCCTTCACGCAGGTTTACAGAGCCGGCGCGCACCGACTTGATTTCGGTGCCGGTGAGGGCGAGGCCGGCCTCGAAGGTTTCTTCGATGAAGTAGTCGTGGCGGGCTTTGCGATTTGTGGCGACGGTGCGGGGACCGGTGGGAGCGGTCCGTTCATTCTTCTTCTTTTTGGCCAATGTCAGTTCTCGATGAGTCTATCTCAGGCTGTCGGGAGGCGGGCGTCTCGTTCAGTCGCCGCTGGTGAGCAGTTCGATCGCCCGATCAATCTGGGGGTCTTCTTCGTTTTCAATCTGCTCGTTGGTGCGCTCGATCACGATATCCGGTTCGAGGCCTGTATCGTCGATGGAGCGGTCGGCCGGCGTATACCAGAGGGCGATGGTGACGCGCAGAAGGCTATCGTCGCTGAGGGTATGGGGCAGTTGCACGCTGCCTTTGCCAAAGGTTGTTTCGCCGATCAGGGTGGCGCGTTCAACGTCCTGAAGGGCGCCGGCGACGATTTCGCTGGCGCTGGCGCTGCCTTTGTTGACGAGTACGACGATGGGCAGGTCATCGGGTACGAGGGCATTGCCTTCGGTATTGTAGATTTCTTCGCTGCCGTCAGAGAAGCGTTCAATTAGGACGCGCTCGTCTTCGAGGAAGATACTGGTCACTCGAATGGCTTCGCGCAGGAGGCCGCCCGGGTTGCCGCGCAGGTCGAAGATGAGGCCCTCGGTGTCGTTTGTCAGGAGCGCATCGAGCTCGTTGCGCAGCTTGGCTCCGGCGTCGGAGGAGAAGCGTTTGAGGGCGACGTAGGCGAACTGGTCGGCGTCGCCGTACCGGTCGCTTTTGACGATGGGGATATCGATAAGGTCGCGTGTGACGGGGAACTCGAGGGGGTCGTCGAGCCCGTCGCGGCGGACGGTGAGGTTGACTTCGGTGCCTTTAGGGCCCTTGATCCTGTTGATGGCTTCGTTGAGGTTGGCCAGCTCTGCCACATCCTGGCCGTTGATCGCGATGATCAGGTCGCCGCGGCGAATGCCGGCGTTCCAGGCCGGTTGGTCTTCAAAGGGTTCGATGATGCGCACCGCGCCTTCTTCTTCGGCCCATTCTACGAGGGCTCCGATGCCTTCGAAGCTTCCCTCGATGCTTTCCATGAAACTGGTAGCTTCGGCGGGCGTGAGAAAGCCGGTGTTCTGGTCATCGAGGGTATCAACGACGCCGCGGATGGCTCCGTAGCTGCGTTCGCTGGGCGCGGGCAGCTCGCCGTAGAAGTCTTCTTCGAGGAGCTCCATGGCTTCCCAGAAGATGCCGAGGTCTTCGGGGGCGAGGGCGCGGTCGGTTTCGGCGGCGACGGCCGGGGGCGCGGGCGTGTCGCCGCCGCTGCTCAAGCGGCCCAGCGCGAAGCCGAGGCCGGAGCCGGCAAAGAATATGAGCGCGGCGATGACGACGACTGCGACGACGGTGAGGCGCAGATTTTGGCGGGAGGCACTCTGTTTGCCAAGACTGAGCCTGGTCAGCGCTGTCGGTTCAACATCATTGGCCATACGGGTATTCCTGACCTGATAGAGACGGCCCGATACGGCGCGGCTGTCTGGGCCCGCTGTCCCCTGGGACAGAACGAGTCCTGGCAGGGGGACGGTATGGAACGGATGAATTTGGAGAGATTTTACCATAGGGGGGAACGGCAGGGCGAACGGCAGGGGCCAGGGGTTAGGCATACGCCGCGGGGCGGGCGCACGGTGGATCGAAGGGGGGGCGGTAGGGTTGGCGGGGCGTCGCCATTCGGGCATTGGCGGAACGCGTTGGGCAGGACAGCCTTGGCCAATGGACACATTTCGCCGGCGGGGCACGTTTTTGCGGGAGGGGGATTCCGGGGAGGGAGAGGTAGGGGCTATAATTGGGGCGGTGCGGATGGCCTGGGACAGGGTGAGTGCGGCGTGCGCGCTGGAGGGATCGTGTAAGGTCAAGTGTTGGATTGTACATTGAACCGGAGGAGGAGAGATGACAGTTCAGACTGCGGACATTCAGCGTCCGCCGCGAGGGTTGGCGGAGGGGCTGGCGAAAGTCGGGACGGCGACTGTGAGCGGGGAGTTGAGCAGAATGGGGATCAGCGATGCGCAGATTCGGGGACCGAGGCCATGGACGCCGGGGAAGGTGACGGCGGGGCCGGCGCTGACGCTGCAGTTTATGCCGAAGCGGGAGGACCAGTACAGTGTAGACGAGTACAACGACCCTGAGAAGCAGCTCCACCGCCATGTTCTTTATCATACGCAGCCGGGGGATATGGTGGTTGTTGACGCCAGAGGAAACATGGCGAGCGGTGTTTTCGGCGAAATGATGCTGACCTTTTTCCAGGGGCGCGGGGGCATTGGCGTAGTCATTGACGGCTGCATCCGGGACTATCCGAAGGCGCAGGAGCTGGATTTGGGGTTGTGGCTGCGGGGTGTTACGCCGAATTTCCATACGCAGACAAGCATTTTCCCGTTTGCGGTGAATGTGCCGGTGGCCTGCGGCGATACGCTGGTGATGCCAGGTGACATCGTGGTTGCGGACGACGACGGGGTTGTTGTTGTGCCGATTGGGCTGGCGGCGGAGTTGCTGGACAAGGCGGGAGAGCACGCGGAGTGGGAGGAGTTTTCGCGGATGAGGCTGGCCGAGGGGGGTGATCTGCGGAAGTATTATCCGCTGCGCGAGGATGCCCAGGCGGAGTATGAGGCGTGGAAGGAGAGTGAAGAAGGGCAGGGGTGAGGGACGAAGGGCTGGATGGGCGACGGCGGAAGGGATGAAGGGAATTGGCGAAGGTATGGTATCATCATGCCGCTTCCAGTTGTCTCCAATGTTAATGGGAACTCTCGATGACTTCCTTTGCCGAATCCAAGAGAATGCCCGGCAGCGAGTGGTTGAAGGACCGGCCGCGCCTGCTGGAGGCAGTCTATCGGGGATCGGAGGCGGGCCTGCGGCTGCTTTACCCGGTGTTGAGGCGGGTCCTGCCTGCGGGGTGGACGGAGCGCGTTTTTGTGTGGAGCGAAGAGGTATCGAAGGGGTATCTGTTCAACTGTCAGATGTGCGGGCAGTGTATTCTGCACAGCACGGGTATGACCTGCCCGATGAACTGCCCGAAGAATTTGCGCAACGGGCCGTGCGGCGGCGTGCGCCAGAACGGGAATTGCGAGGTGATCCCGGATATGCCGTGCGTTTGGGTTCAGGCGTGGCGGCGGGATGCGCAGATGGAGAGGTACGGCGGCGAGATCCAGCTGTTGCAGCGGCCGGTGAACCGGTCATTACAGAACAGCAGCGCGTGGCTGAACCTGCTGGAGGGGGTTGACGCGCAAGGGCCGCCCGGCTGGTCCGCGATTGAGTTGGAGTAGGCTGGTCCCTCAGGGTCGGGATTACAAGATTTCTGGCGGTTCGCGACCCGATTCATCGTCCTCAAACGCTTAGAGAACCCACTCTTTCATTTCTGATCATGGCAAATTCAGACCGGACGACGGCGGCCAGTGACTGGGAATCGCGGAGCGGCGAATCCCGACTGCGGCGGGTGTTGGAGGCCGGCCAGTTTGCGGTAACGGCGGAGTTGGAGGCGCCGGACTCGGCTGACCCCGAGGATGTATTCGCGAACGCGGCGAAGCTGGGAGGCGTATGCGATGGCATCAATGCGACGGACGGGTCGGGCGCGAACTGCCACATGAGCAGCGTGGCCTGCTGCGCTTTGATGGCGCAGGCTGGCTATGAGCCGGTTCTGCAGGTTAGTTGCCGGGACCGCAACCGGATTGCGATACAGGGAGATCTGCTGGGTGCGGCGGCACTGGGCGTGCGCAACGTTCTGTGCCTGACTGGCGACGACGTGAGCGCGGGAGACCAGCCGGAGGCGCGGCGCGTTTTCGATTTTGACGCGCTGCAGTTGCTGCGCACGGCGGGGATCATGCGAGACCAGGGAGTGTTGCTGAGCGGGCGCAAGCTGACGACGCCGCCGGCATATTTTCTCGGCGCGGCGGCGAACCCGTTCGTGCCGCCGCAGGACCTGCGGCATCTGCGGTTGGCGAAGAAAATCGAGGCGGGCGCGCAGTTTATCCAGACGCAGTACTGTTTCGATGTGCCGGTCTTTGAGGCGTTTATGCGCAGAGCGCGGGACATGGGCCTGCACGGGAAGGTCCATCTGCTGGTTGGGGTGGGTCCGCTGCGTTCTGAGCGGGCGGCGGAGTTCATGCGCAGCCGAGTGCCGGGCGTGCATATCCCCGATGCGGTCGTAGAGAGGCTGGCGAAAACGCCGCGGAAGAGCAAGCGTGAGGAGGGGATCCGCATCTGCGTGGAGATTATTGAGCAGGTGAAGCAGATCGAGGGAGTGCACGGTGTGCATATTATGGCGTACCGGCAGGAGGAGACGGTGCCTGAAATCGTGGAGCGTGCGGGGCTAATGCGGGAGAAGCCGAAGGAGTAGATTGGCTTAACGTTCGGGACACTTTCGGCTGGCTCGAGGCTTGCGCACACGGTGTGCTCTCTCGTTGCCTGACACCAGATTCCTGTTTCGGCGGGAGCGAGACAATGAAGCGTATCGGAATCGAGTTCCCGAGACTGGGCGTAGCAAGAATGGTCGATTTGCCCGCCCCCCCGAGACCCGGCCCCACTGAGATTGTGACGCGAACCCTCTTTTCAGGCGTCACAAACGGAACCGAACGCCACAGGCTGTTGGCCGATTTCGTTAGCCTCTTCCCGGTCCGATATGGCTACCAGCATGTGAGCGTCATCGCGGAAGCGGGGCGTCGAGTCGACCAGTTCTCAGTGGGAGAGACTGTGTTTTTGGGCGTTCAGGGCGGCCACCGGGGCTGGCACCTTGTCGACCTTGCCGCGGCCAACGAGAGTGACCGTCTCTGCATCAAACTGCCGCGCGAGATCGAGCATGAGTTTTGCGCGCTTTTCGGTATCGCGGGCATCGGGTTCAGGCATTCGAGGCGTATCCGCGTCGCCGCGCCGATGCGCGTGTGGGTTGCCGGCCTTGGGCTGATCGGTCAGTCGGTGGCGCAGGCCGCGCGGGCGCTCGGGGCTCATGTCACGGTCACAGACTTTGACCCGCGCCGCCTCGATGTTGCCTGCCGGCTCGGCGCGCATCGAGTAATCGACCTCAACGAGGATACCGCCTTCGAGTCGCTCACTGAGGGCGGGCCCTACGACCGCATCGTCGACGCCTGCGGAGCGCCGGACCTCTTTGAATTCATCTACGAGCACAAGCTGCTCGCACTTTACGGAGTGATCGGCGCGTTGGCCGGCCGCCAGCCGGCCGTCTTTCACCAGACGATGCTGCACGCGCTGCGCGCGTCGATCGAGTCATCGTCCCACTTTACGTTGGAAGATCTGGGGATTTTGCTCCACTACTACCAACTGGGGACAGTTCGCATCGAGCCTTTGGTGACCCATCGGGTGCCGGTGGAGGAGGCGCCCGCCATCTACGCCACCCTGCGCGACGATCCTGCTGTGCTTCTTGGGGTTATCTTCGACTGGAGAAGCTAAGCGGGGCTTGCTCCACCTGCGCCGCTTCAGCATTTGTTGACGTCTAGTTCGCAGAACGCGAGACAGCTTTCGGCGCAAGCCTCATTCAAGTAACACCCCTACTTATTCGGCAGCACAAAATAGAAGCGGGCGCCGCCTTCGGCGCGGTTTTCGACGCCGATGACGCCGTCGTGGGCTTCGACGACGGCTTTGGCGATGGTCAGGCCGAGGCCGGAGCCGCCGCCGCTGGCGCGGCTGCGGGAGGGTTCGACGCGGTAAAACTGTTCGAAGACTTTGGCCAGGCTTTCTTCGGGGATGCCTGGTCCGGAGTCAAAGACATCGACGCGCACGCCGCTGGCGACGGCTTGCGCGCTGACAGCGACGGAGCCGCCCAGGGGTGTGTGGCGCACGGCGTTGCCGATGAGGTTGGTGAGGACGCGGCCGATGAGGCCGGCATCGAGCATGACAGGGTCTACGCGCGGGTCTGCGCTGCCGGAGAGACCGATGCCCAGCTCTCCGGCGCGGACGGCGAAGCTCTCCAGCGTATCGGAGATCAGGTCGGCGAGGGAGATGGGCTGCTTGTCGAGATGGAGGCCGCCGGCTTCGATTTCGGCCATTTCAAAGAGCTCGTCAATGAGGACGGAGAGGGCGGCGGCATCGCGCTGGATGGTGCGGAGGTAGCGCTGTGTCTCGTTGGGGTCGGTGATATAGCCGTCGGTGAGGGCCTCTACGAGAGCCTGAATGGAGGCGAGGGGTGTGCGGAGGTCATGGCCGATCCAGGCGAGGAGGTTGCGGCGAAGCTGCTCGGTTTCGCGGTGGCGGGTTTCGGCTGCTTCGAGACGGGCGGCCATCATGTTGAAGGTGGTTCCCAGGCGCGCCAGTTCATCTTTGCCAACAACTTCGACGCGCACATTGCGACGGCCTTCGGCGATGGCGGCGGCGGCCCGCCCGACCCACTGGATCTTTTCGGTGAGGGTGGTTGAGAGGAAGTAGCCCAGCGCGGTTGCGATGCCGCCGGCGAAGATGAGCAGCACCGCGGCGAGGCGCAGGTCATGGTCGCTGGCGAACATGAGGCGGGCGGTTACGAAGACGTTGAGAAAAGTGAGGAGGCTGGCGAAACCGTAACCGCCGAGCAGAGTCCAACTGAGTCTGGGTGAGTAGTGCAGCCAGCCGAGGCGATAGACGAGGTAGACTGCCGCGACGGACAGGAGAGCGGTAACTGAGAGGAAGAGCGCCATTGCTCTGAGTTCCTCCGGTGGTGGGTTGAGGACGACAAGGAATAGGAGCAGACCGCCGATGATGGCGAAGACGACGCCGAGAAGGAAGCGAATTGACGGCGCAGGGGCTGATGGGGAAAGGGTTGTGTTGGTCATAGGACTCTTTGTGCGGGGTCAAGTGCAGGGGCTTCAGTGATTTGCCTCTGCTTGCTCGCCTGGTTCAAAGCGATAGCCGACGCCCCAGACGGTGATGATATGGCGCGGGTTCGAGGGGTCCTGCTCGATCTTTTCACGCAGGCGGCGGACGTGTACAGTAACGGTGCTGGCGTCGATAAACTCAGAAACGCCCCAGACCTGGTCGAGGAGTTGGTCGCGGTTGAAGACCTGATGGGGGTTGCTGATCAACATCCAAAGCAGGTCGAACTCTTTGACGGTGACAGGGATGGTGTTGCCGGAGACGGATACTTGCCGGGTACGGGGGTCGATGTGGATGTCGCCGCAGGCAACAGGCTGTTCGCCGCCGGGGGGAGTGTGGGACTGCTGTGTGCGGCGGAGGACGGCTTTCACGCGGCTGACGAGTTCGCGCGCGCTGAAGGGTTTGACGACGTAGTCGTCGGCACCGAGCTCCAGGCCGAGGATGCGGTCGATTTCGTCTTTTCTGGCGGTGAGAAGAATGATGGGGATGGTGCTTCTGGCCCGAACCTGCCGGGTGATTTCATAGCCATCCACGCCGGGCAGCATGACGTCGAGGACAAGGAGGTCGGGCGGATTGGACTGCAGAAGATCCAAGGCGGACTGACCGTCGCCGACAACGGTTGCGTCAAAGCCTTCCCTTTCCAGGTAGAGTTTGACTACCTCCCCGATGCTGGGTTCGTCATCGACGACGAGGATTTTGACGCCGACCATGGCAGGGTGATTTCCTTGCAAAAGGCCGAGAAGGGGCGCAAACGGCGCCAGCGGTTAAGAATCCGGTAATCTTTGCCCACTGATTGGGCTATATTATTCTGATATACTTTAAGATGTGGTATTGCAGTTCATCCATATTGTTGCATAACATGTTCGTTTAACCAATTTCAAGGAGGAACATACCCCATGCAACTAAGAAGAACGCTATCTTTTGTTGTAATCGTGTCGCTGTTGTTCTCTGCTGCGGTTGTTTTGCTGCCCGCCGAGAGCGCCGTGGCAGGTTATGGGCCGACAATGGAGTCGAGCCACGGGGGAGACGAAGAGGGGCACGATGCTGTCGCGTTCGTGATACGGATAGAGAACATATCCGGCGACAGTGAATTGGCGACGCCGTTTGCGCCGGGAGTATGGGTGCTGCACAGCGAACCGGGGCCGCTGTTTGTCGAGGGTGAGGCGGATAAGGGCTACGGGCTGGAGGCGCTGGCAGAGGACGGCAACCCGGCGGCGCTGGCAGAGGCGCTGAACGGGATGGGGCTACAAGCTGGCGTCTTCAATACGCCGGTGGGGGCAGAAGGGCCTGGGCCGCTGCTGCCTGGCGGGGCCTACGAGTTTGAGGTAAAGGTGACGCACGAGGCTCCGTACCTATCCTTTGCGACGATGTTTGTGCAGTCGAACGACCTCTTCATTGGTCCTGGCGAGAGCGGCATTGCGCTCATCGACATGGACGGAATGGCGATGGAGGGTATGCAGGACGTGACTGCGGAGCTGCTGCTTTGGGATGCGGGCACGGAGGCGAATGAGGAGCCTGGCGTAGGCGGCGATCAGGCGCCCCGTCAGTCTGGCCCGAACATGGGTCTTCCCGAGATCGAGGGGACGGTTCGTGTTGTGGATGACGGATATACATATCCCGATGTATCAGCGCTGGTGAAGGTCACCATCGACAAAGCGATGATGATGGACGCGGAGATGGACGAGGAGATGGGCGAGAAGGACGAGATGATGGCCGACAAGGACGACGCGATGGACGAGAAGGACGAGATGATGGCCGACAAGGACGATATGATGTCGGGTGAGATCATGTTGTCGGAAGAAGGGTCCACGCCCTATACGGTGGTTGGCGGAGACACGCTGGGCTCGATAGCGCGGCGCGCGTATGGCAGCAGCAAATACTGGTCGGTGATCTGCAGCGCCAACGGTTTGGCGAACTGCAATCTCATTCACATTGGCGATGAACTGATGCTTCCGTCCCATGCGGATGCGATGGCCAAGATGGACAGCATGATGATGGGCGAGAAGGACGCCATGATGGGTGAGAAGGACGAGATGATGGCGGAGAAGGACGACGCGATGGACGAGAAGGACGAAATGATGGCCGACAAGGACGCCATGATGGATGAGAAGGACGGCATGATGGCGGGCGAGATCATGTTGGCCGAAGATGCGTCGACGCCCTACACGGTGGTGGCCGGTGACACGCTTGGTTCCATCTCCAAGCGGGCGTATGGTACAATTGACTACTGGTCTGCCATCTGCAAGGCCAACGAGTTGGCGAACTGTGATTTGATCCATGTTGGAGACGCGTTGTTGCTGCCCACACAGGCTGAGGCCGAAGAGATGGGTAGCATGATGATGGACGACGGAATGGACGCGATGGAGAAGAAGGACGATATGTAAGAATCGGAAGATAGGTTCTAAGAGAAGCAAAGGGGGCGCGCGGCGCGCGCCTCCTTTTGCACTTTGGCGTTTTGCGGAAGCGGCATTTTTGCAGGTTTAGCAGAGCGGGATCATCGTGAAGACTCTGAGGAAAGCGTTGAACGGCTGCGAGGTCGGAGTTCGCGATTGCGTGGTCCGCGGAAAGAGTTGCGCGGTTCGATTGCGGGGTAGGGAGCGGCGGAGTTGGCGGCGAGTGGGGCGTTTTGCGTTGATGCTGGTCCTGGGCGCGGCGGTGGCGGGATGCGTCGTGCCGGCAGCGATACCGGCACAGGACGAAGCGGAGGAGCAGAACGCGACGGTTAGCGCGATTCAGACACGTGTTGCAGAGACGCGGGCGGCGATGAAGGACACGGATGAATCGATGGCCGCCGAAGATGGGTCGTCCAGCGAGGGGTCGGAAGGGCAGACGGTCGCGGTTGAGGCCGCGGAGATTGCGGCCCCGACCGCTGAACAGCTGGAGCTTCTGGCAAAATTGAGGCCGCAGGGAGAGGCGCCGGAACTTACGAACGAGGTGTGGCTGAACTCTGAGCCGCTGAAGTTGGCGGACTTACGGGGAAATGTCGTGCTGGTCGAGTTCTGGACCTATGGATGATACAACTGCGTAAATGTAATTCCCTCGTTGAGGGAATGGCACGAGAAGTATGCGGACGATGGGTTTGTCATCATAGGTGTTCACACTCCGGAGTTTCGACACGAGCGGGATGTGAAAAACGTCGAGAACTCCCTTGTGCGGCTGTCGATTCCGTTTGCAGTTGCGATCGACAATGATTGGAAGACCTGGCGCTCCTATAACAACCGCTACTGGCCGGCGATGTACTTTATCGACAAATCCGGTCAGATCCGATTTCTGAAGATTGGCGAAGGCCAGTACAGCTACTCGGAATCGGTCATTCAGGCGCTGCTCGCCGAACCGTACACTGCCAATTGAATGGAAGCAGGCAAATTGCCGCAACGGGGGCATGTTCATGCCCTCGTGCGTCCGCGCATTGAATCAGTGGCGGCCGCATTGCCATCCGTGCGGGCTGCGCCGCTTCGTCAGCGATGAGGCTCCGGTCCGCCCCGTTTCTCCTCCGCGGCAGACAACCCGAACACGACAGCTCATTCGAACTCCATGGAAAATCCCAAGCGGACTGCGGCCAGGGGCGCATTGCCGGCTGAAGAGTTGATACTTCAGGCCAATACACTGTATTTGAGCGGGCCATTCGGGGCGGGCAAGACGACGGCCGCGATTGAAAGGGTAAAGTGGCTGCTGGGCCAGGAACGCGTGCGGGGCGACCAGATATTGGTATTGGTTCCTCAGCGGACGCTGGGAAAGCCGTACGAGGAGGCGTTGCGAAGTTCTGAAGTTCCGGCGGGGGGATTGCCGCGGGTGACGACGGCGGCCTCTCTTGCCCGTGCGAGTGTGGCGCTGTACTGGCCGCTGGCGGCGCGCGACGGGGGCTTGGACGAGCCGAAAAAGGAGCCGACCTTTCTCAACCTGGAGACGACACAGTACCACATGGACGCGCTGGTGGAGGCGGCGATTCAGCAGGGAGAGTTTGACGCGGTCCGGCTGCAGAGAGGGCGCATTGTCAGCCAGATTCTGGACAACCTGAATAAGGCTGCGCTGCATGGCTTCACGATTAGGGAGGCCTACGCGCGGTTGGAAAGCACGGTGCCGCCGGGAGAGAAGATGACGGCGCGGCTGAATGTTCTGGGAACAGCCCGCCGCATCAGCGAGGCGTTCCGGCAACTCTGTTTACGGGAGTCTCTGGTTGACTACAGCCTGCAGATGCAGCTCTTTTTGCAGGTCGTTCTTGAAAACGAATGGTGCCGGACCCATCTGTTCCGCAGCCATCGCCACCTGATATTTGACAATGCAGAGGAGGAAACTTACGCGGCGCAGGAGCTGGCGCGGCGTTGGATTCCCCACTTGGACAGCGCACTGATCGTGGTGGATGAGGACGGCGGTTACCGGGCCTTTTTGGGGGCGGACCCGGATGGCGCGCAGAAGCTGGCCGGCTGTACGGCGCTGCGTAAGCGAATGGGTGATTCGCGTGTGATGGCCCCGGGCGGTTCGCGGGTTGTTGGCCGCATTAACCGGGCGTATGGGCGGGCGGAGGACGGAGGCGCGCAGGAGGGGGGCGCCGACGAGGAGGGCACGGCCCCATCGGATGGCAGCCCTATGGCACTCCCGGAAGGTTCGCACAGGTTTTACCCGCAGATGATCGACTGGGTGGTGGATGAGATCGAGCGGCTGGTGAATGACGAGGGGATGCCGGCGGGCGAGATTGTTGTGCTGGCCCCGTTTGTGAGCGACGCTCTGCGGTTCAGTTTGCTGAGCCGATTGGAGGAGAAAAAGATCCCTGCGACCAGCCACAGGCCGAGCCGGGCGCTAAAGGCGGAGCCGGCCGTGCGGACGCTGCTGACGCTGGCGACGCTGGCGCATCCGGCGTGGCAGCGGCGGCCGCCGCGTGCGGACGTCGCGCTGACACTTGAGAGCGCAGTTGCGCAGCTGGATGCTGTTCGGGCCGGTGTTCTGGCGCAGGCGGCGTATGATGAGCGGGGCCGCGCGGGCGGAGATCTGCGGACTTTCGAGGGGTTGCGCGGGGACGTGCAGAAGCGCGTTACGTTCGCGATCGGAGAGCAATACGAGCAGCTGCGCGAGTGGTTGGCCGACTACCGGGCCGAAAGCGAATTCTCGCCGTTGGACCGATTTTTTGCGCGTATATTTGGTGAGCTGCTCAGCCAGCCGGGGTTCGGGTTTCACGAGAGGGCGGACTCTGCGCGGATGGCCGACCGGTTGGCGCAGTCGGCACGCGAGTTTCGGTGGGCCGCCGGTGGACTCGGGCTCGCTGACACGGGAACGACGCAGGACGGCGGCGATACCGGCTCCTCCACGCCGGTGGACGGGGAGGCCGCCGGACCGGCGCCATCACGGCAGGTAGAGATTGGCCGTGACTACATTGCGCTGGTGGAAAGCGGCGCGCTGGGGGCCCTGCACGTGCCGGCGTGGACGGCGGAGGATGAGGCGGTGTTCATAGCCCCGGCATACACTTTCCTGATGCGGAACAGGGCGGTGGATGTGCAGTTCTGGCTCGACATTGGGGCGGAAGGTTGGGGGAGGCGTATCTACCAGCCGCTGACCCATCCCTATGTGCTTTCGCGGAACTGGCCGCAAGACAGGATCTGGGGTGACGGAGACGAAGTACGAAGCAGGCAGGATAGCCTGCGCAGGCTGACAGTCGGGTTGCTACGCCGGGCCCGGCGCAAAGTTTACCTGGGGCTAAGCGATTATAGTGAGAGAGGCATGGAACAGCGGGGACCTCTTCTGAATTTACTCAACCGGGTCCAAGCACAGGCGAGGGATGGAACTGCAGTGGTCAGCGGGTAGTGGTCAGTGGGTAGTGGTCAGTGGGTAGCGGCGTGTGCAGAATGGAGGCGGGATTCAGGCTACCTTTGGGAATCTGAACTAAATGCCGGGACCGGAGGGTCCTGGCAACCCCAGTTTTGGGCTGCACCCGAATTTTGCAGGTATTTGCTGAAGAATGTTTCCCTGTATTACAATGTTTTGGCCTTCGCGCTTGTGCCCAACCTTCCCCGGTTGCAAGAGGCGATAATTTGGTCAGAAATTTCACTGGCGAGGCGTATCGGAACGGCAGGGGCGATTGTTCCGCGTAGATTGTTTTCGCGAGCAGACCGAACCGACGTCCTCCACACCTTTTTCACTGACAGTTACAGAGAACCGTGAGTAGCGAATACATCTTTGGCATCCACGATAGAGGCGGCGAAGAGCATCTGCGCGCGGCCAGGAAGACGGGTTGGGTCGTGTTCAACGAGGTGGTGGGTCACGATCCGAACGATCTGGCGGGCAGGGATTACAGTTCGTTCAGCCGCTATGGTTTGGGGGTGATTGTTTGCCTGAACAACGGCTACTTTCCCCAGGGCACGTTGCCCCTGAGCAGCGAGTACGGCAATTTCGCCCGCCGGTGCGCGAATTTCGTGCGTGCGAGCGAGGGATGCAGCCGGTGGGTCATTGGCAACGAGATGAACTATTCGGTTGGGCGGCCCAGCACGGCGGAGGGACTTGCCTTGCGCAAGCACGTTGGCGACGCGCGGTCAAGCGACCCCACGCTGCGCAGATTGCCGGAGCGGTTCAGCGCGCTGCTCAGTGCGGCCGACAGGGCGGCGGCCAACGAGGTGGGGGAAGGCGAGGAGTTGATTACGCCGCAGCTCTACGCGAACTGCTATCGAAAGTGCCGGGAGGCGATCCACGGGCTTGATGGCCATGAAGAGGATCAGGTTTTGATCGGGGCGGTGGCGCCTTGGAATACACAGACGGTGTATCCGGGCAACCCGAACGGCGACTGGATCAAGTATTTCCAGGATATTTTGCTGCAATGCGGCGCGAGCGGCTGTGACGGAATCACACTGCACACGTTTACGCACGGGGCGAACCCGACGCTAATTTTGGACAACAGCAAGCTGCCGGATTATCCCAAGCATCATTGTCACTTTCAGGCATACCGGGACTTCATGCAGGCGATTCCGGTGAACATGCGCCGTCTGCCGGTATATATTACCGAGACTGACCAAGGGGGGCCGTGGGAGAACGTGAACCGGGGCTGGATCCAGGCGGCCTATGCTGAGATTGATCGCTGGAACCGTCAGAACGCGCAGAAGATTCAGGCGATGGCGCTGTACCGCTGGCCGCAGCTGGATCGGTGGCACATCAGCGGAAAGGAAGGCGTCATCGAGGATTTTCGCGTTGCGTTGCGGCACGACTATCGCTGGAATATCGAGGCTGAGCAGAGCCAGGTGGAGGGGCGGGCAGAGCGCCGGGCGGAACGGCGCGCAGGACGGCGTGAGGAACGGCGGGGGGCCAGGGCGGTACCGGGCTGGCCAGAGGCAGACCTTACGGAAGAGATGAAGTTGGGCCGGGGCATGGTATACCGGGTGCAGTGGATGAAGGGCAAGCCACCCAGCCCGCTTTTCCCTGGCCAGCGGGTCGTCTTCCCTGTGACGGTTCGAAACACGGGAACGATCGCCTGGCCGGCAGAGGGTCCACAACGGATAGCGCTCGGCTACCATTTTTTTCAGAACCGGAAGGAGTTGCCGTTTCCTGACGACCGGCCGGTGCTTACGAAACTGACACAAGACGTAGGGCCTGGCGAAACGGTCACCTTTGACGCGCAGCTGGTCATTCCCGACCGGCCGGGAAACTACACGCTGGTCCTGGATCTGGTGCGGGGCGGCGAAACCTGGTTTCAGGAGATGCAGTCGGACATATTGACACGGTGGCTGAATGTGAGTGAAGGTCAGCCGCCGGGGGCCGAGGCAGGACGGGGCGCGTGGCTTGAGTCGGACGCTGGCAGGGTAGAGGACAGGACGGTTGAAGCGGCGCCGGAGACGATACCGCCAGTGCCGGGGAGGAGGGAGGCGCGCCCTGCTACGGCTCCCCATGGTCCGGCGGTTGTCGACATTGCGTCGTCGCTGCCGCGTGGGGAAAATCCCTTTGCGCTGCGCACCGTTGATCAGATCAGGCGGTTGGTGATTTGTCACACGTCGGCGCCTGCGGGGGTGCCGATTCAGACGATTGCGCAGGCTCATATTTCGCAGGGCTATCCTGGGATCGCCTATCACTACTTCGTGCTGGAGTCAGGGGAGATCCTTCAGGCGGCCCCGGTTGAAGGGGTGGTCAATGATGAGGCGGAGTGGAGCCTGACCGGGGTGAACATTTGCCTGGAAGGGAGTTTTGACGAAGACGTTCCGCGGCCGGCTCAGTTGACAGCGACGGCGCGGCTGTGCGCATGGATGCTTCCTCGCTTCAAATTGACAGCGCAGAATGTGGTTGGCATGAGCGAGTTGCTGGAAACAACCAGCCCGGGGCGCACATTTGACGAAGGGCCAACCTGGAAGAGAACGCTTCACGAGAAAATCGTCCAGTTGTTGACTGATTCGCCTTTGTCGCCGCCGGCTGAAGCGGGGGAGGGCCAGGCTCCGATCGCGCAAGATGAGGGGCAGGCCGCGGTCGGGCCGGAGCGGGCGCCGGCTCCAAGGCCGCCAATTGAGGATGTGGTGGCGCGACTGCCGCGCGATCCGCAGAGAATTGTTCAGCGGACGGCAGGGGACGTGGAATTCATCGTCATCAATCACACGGCGGCGCCGCCGATTACGCCGCTGCAGACGATCGCGGCGGCGTTTCACCGGCGATTGCCAGGGATACTGTACCAGTTTTTCATTGCATCGAATGGCGGCATTTACCAGACGCAACCGCTGCTGGAGGCGGTGGACGGGGAGGTTCCTTATATTGCGCGCGCGATCAACATTGGATTTGCCGGCGAATTCAATGATGAGATACCGACTCCGGCACAGATCAGTTCGGGGAGACAGTTGATCGCATGGCTGATGGAGGCGTTTCCGCAGTTGACGCTGGCCAGTATTCGCGGGGTGAACGAGTTCATCAACCACACCTCCCCTGGTGAACAGTGGCTGCAGGGGCGGAGATGGAAGGACATTCTGATCGACGCAGTGCGGGGGGGAGACGACGGGCCTGCGGCTGCGGACGGGTACGGCGCGGTTGTCGGAGAGCCCGGCGTGCGGGAGCCGACGCGCTCAAGCGGCGTGCAGGGGCGCGGGCAAGGCAGCGAGGGAAGCCGGGTTAAGACGGAGGAAGCGGAGGCGCGTGCGCGGTCCGTGCCAGGCGAGCGGGTCGTCCGGCCACAGATTCGGGATATCGGCCATGCGTTGCCCCGCCACCCAACTTTGGCATACCGGCGGCGGCTCTTGGCAGGCATCACGCACATCGCCGTACATCATACGGCATTGCCGCCCCACGTGGGGCCGGAGCGCATCGCCCAGACCCACGTGGAGGAGGATCCGGCGCGGGGGAAGAGGGCCTGGCCGGGCATTGGTTACCACTATTTCATTCCTGCTGATGGCGAGATAATGCAGACCCAGCCGGTGGAGGTTCGTTCTCACCACGTGGACAGGCACAATTCATACGCGATAGGCGTGGCGTTCGCGGGCAGCTTCATGAACGGCTCTACGCCGACGCCGCAGCAAATTCACGCCGGCGCCCGGTTGATCGCGTGGCTGTTGCAGGAGTTTGAACTGCAGACAACCAACGTCCTGGGCCACAAGGAGTTTTCACACAACGAGACGCCTTGCCCGGGAAGTGAGTGGTTGGAAGGAAAGCAGTGGCGGCATACGTTGATTACGGAGATTGAGCGCGTCCAGAGCGGCATCGCCCCCTACCATTATGTCCTGTTCCAGTCTGAGGATGAGATGGCGGCGACGATGGAGGAGGCGCGCCCGTATTTCGACGCATTCAAGCCGGTGGCGGGCACATTTTTGGAAGACGCGCTGCAGGCGCGCTATGTGACCCTGGTCGGGTCTGGGACGGGCCCGACGGCGGAAGCGGAGCGGCGATTGGGTGATGTCGGCGTGGAGTTTGATCGGCTGGGCGATTCTGCGGCGATCTCGGCGACTGAGCGATTTTTGCAGCTGGCGCACGACGGACGCCGCTTCCGAACGCTGTTAGAGCCGTAGGCGGCATGGAAACGACGCTCAACCCTTTAGGCGCCGGATACACGGTCAGCCTTCCGGTTTTCGATGGCCCGATCGGGCTACTGCTCCATCTGATTGAACGCGAGGAACTGGATATTACGGACGTGTCGCTGGTGGCGATAACGGACCAGTATCTGCGCGCGATAGAGTCGATGCGGGAGATCGAGCCGGAGGCGCTGACGGACTTTCTGGTTGTCGCGGCCCGTCTACTCTACATCAAGAGCCGCATGCTGTTGCCGCAGCCTGATGAGGAGGAAGAGGAGGAGGATCAGGGCGAGGCGTTGGTCCAGCAGTTGCTGGACTATCGCCGTTTCAGAGAGGCGGCGGGCGAGCTGCGCCTGCGGGCGTCGATTGGAATGCGGACGGCTGCACGCGGGGCTTCGCCGCAGCTGGATCGGCGGATGGACCTGTCGGCGTTGACGCTCGAGAGGCTTGCTGCGGCGGCGCGCAAGGCGCTGCTGGCGTTGCCCGACAGCCCGGCGGCGCCGACTGTGCGCGGCTATGCGATTACGGTTGCCGAACGGATCGAGGCGATTCGAGAGCGGATCCGGAGCCAGGCGAACGGGCGCGGGAAACTGATGGCTTTCTCAGGACTCCTGTCTGAGGGCGGGAGCAGGCTGGAGATCGTAGTTACGTTTCTGGCGGTATTGGAGTTGGTTAAACGGCGCGAGATCTCGGCGGAACAGGAGGAGACTTTCGGCGAGATTATGCTGCGGCGCGTGGAGTAGAAGCGGAGGAAGGGAAGGTGTCGCGGCGCGGGTCGCGGGCGGCGAGTTTGGAGAAGATTGCGATTTGCGTAGCGGGATTCGCGACTGGCTGGGCTGGGGTTTCACGGGGGCCGGCGTCGGGATTACAAGACGCCGGCCCCCGTTTTGGTTCAGTTTTCGGGTCAGTCGGCCAGCGTGCTTACGTCGCCGATTGGCAGGCCCTGGACCTGGGCCTTGAGCAGGCGGCGCATGATCTTGCCGGAGCGGGTCTTGGGCAGGCCGTCAACGATGTTCAGCTCGGCGGGGACGGCGATGGGCCCGACTTCGTGACGCACATGTAGTTTGAGGGCGTCGACCAGGTCGGAGCTTCCGCTGACGCCTTCGTTGAGGATACAGAATGCGTGGATGACGTTGCCGCGCAGTTCGTGGGGAATTCCGACGCAGGCGGCCTCTGCGACATCGGGGTGGCTAACGAGGGCGCTTTCGATCTCGGCGGTGCCGAGACGGTAGCCGCTGACTTTGATGACATCATCCATGCGGCCGATGATCCAGAAGTAACCGTCGTCGTCGCGGCGGGCGCTGTCGCCGGTGAAGTACCAGCCCTGTTGGGCAAATTCCGACCAGTACTGTTCGATATAGCGGTCGGGGTCTCCCCAGACGGTGCGCGCCATACCGGGCCAGGGGCGTTTGATGACGAGGTAGCCATCTTCGTTGGCCGCGCAGGGGGAGCCGTCTTCGCGTACGACGTCGGCGTCGATGCCGGTAAACGGAAGGGTAGCGCTGCCCGGTTTCAGCGGGACGACGGGGGTGGGCGTAATCATGAAGCCGCCGGTTTCGGTCTGCCACCAGGTGTCCATAATCGGGCAGTTTTCGCGTCCGATGACGCGGTGATACCAGCGCCATGCTTCGGGGTTGATCGGTTCGCCGACACTGCCGAGGAGGCGCAGGCTGGAGAGGTCGTGCTGTTCGGCCCATTTGTCGCCGAAGCGCATGAGGCCGCGGATGGCGGTGGGCGCGGTATAGAGGATGGAGATGCCGTAGTCTTCGACAAGCTGCCAGTAGCGATTGGGGTGTGGGTAGTCGGGCGCGCCTTCGTACATAAAGCCGGTAGAGCCGAGGATGAGGGGTGCGTAAACGATGTAGCTGTGCCCGGTAATCCAGCCCGGGTCGGCGGCGCACCACCAGAGATCGTCCTCTTGGAGGTCGAAAACGTATTTGAGGGTGGTGGCGGTGTAGACCTGATAGCCGCCGCAGGTATGGAGGACGCCTTTGGGTCTTCCGGTCGTGCCGGAGGTATAGAGGATGAAGAGGGGATCTTCGGCGTCCATTGGCTCCGATTCACAGATGGGGCTGGCGATAGGAAGCGCCATCTCTTCATGCCACCAGTGATCGCGGCCGGGCGTCATCTGGACATCCTGCATGGTGCGTTGGAAGACGATCACGGTTTCGACGATGGGGCTGCGCTTGACGGCCTCGTCGGAGATGTCCTTGAGGTTTACGGTTTTGCCGCGTAGCCAGGCTCCGTCGGATGTGATGAGGACTTTCGATTGGGCGTCGTCGATGCGGCTGGCGAGGGCCTGCTCGCTGAAGCCGCCGTAGACGACGGAGTGGACCGCGCCGATCTTGGCGACCGCGAGCATGGCGATCATCAGTTCGGGCGTCCGTCCCATGTAGATGGTGACCGTGTCGCCCTTGCCGACGCCCTTGCCTTTGAGGACGTTGGCGAACTTATTGACCTGTTGCCATAGCTGGTAATAGCTGTAGTTCTGCTTGTCGCCGGCTTCGCCTTCGAAGATCAAGGCCAGCTTGTGTTTGCGCCAGGAATTAACGTGCCGGTCCAGTGCGTTGAAAGCGATGTTCGTTTTGCCGCCGACAAACCACTTGTAGAAAGGCGCGCCGCTATCGTCGAGCACATTCTGGTATGGTTCGAACCAGTCGATCAGCTCGCGTGCACGGGCATCCCAGTAGGTCTTGGTATCCTCGAGCGCGTGGCCGCGCAGATCGAGATAGTCAGGCACATTGGCGTTGGCGATGGTCTGCGGCTGAGGTTGGTACAGTTCGCTGTCGGCGGCTGGAACGTCGATAGCCTGACCGTTAGAGCTCTGTTCCGACATTCTTCTCTCCTTCATTCTGTGTCAATTGGTTCGCTGCGGAATATGTCCTAATCATAGCACAGAATTGGACGATGGTTCAGATATTTTTCGCGGCCAGGTCGGCGATCTCCTCGGGATGGCGGGCGATGTCGACGCCGACGTCCTGAAGCGCTTCGATTTTTTCGGCGGCTGTGCCTTCGCCGCCGGAGATGATGGCTCCGGCGTGGCCCATTCGCTTGCCGGGGGGGGCGGTCTGGCCGGCGATGAAGGCGGTGACGGGCTTGCTCATTTCGGTTCTGATGAAGTCGGCGGCGACCTGCTCGTCGGCCCCGCCGATCTCCCCGATCAGGACGACCTGTTCAGTGCCGGCGTCGCGTTCGAACATCTGCAGAACGTCGAGGAAGTTGAGCCCTTTGATGGGGTCGCCGCCGATGCCGACGGCGGTGCTTTGGCCGATTCCTCGTTCCGTAAGCGCATAGATGACTTCGTAGGTAAGGGTGCCCGAGCGGCTGACGATACCGACGTTGCCTGGCGTGTGGATGTGTCCGGCCATGATGCCGACCTTGGCGGAGCCGGGGGAGATGAGGCCGGGGCAGTTTGGGCCGATGAGAAGGGAGTCGGTTGAATCGATGAAGGCGCGGGCGCGGGCCATGTCGAGGGCGGGAATATTTTCTGTAATGCAGACGATGAGAGCGACACCGGCGTCTGCGGCTTCGAGCAGAGCGTCAACGGCGAAGGCTGCGGGGACGAAGATGATGCTGGCATTGGCGTCGGTTGTGGCGACGGCTTCGTGGACGGTATCGAAGACGGGCGTGTTGCCGACGGCCCACTGTCCGCCGCGTCCCGGCACGGCGCCGGCGACGACATTTGTGCCGTACTGGATCATCTGCTGTGCGTGGAAGGCGCCCTGGCTTCCGGTAATGCCCTGCACCAGAAGGCGGGTTTCATTGTCAACAAGGATACTCATGCGCCTTCTCCTTTGGCGGCGGCGACGGCCATTTGGACAGCTTCGGACAGCCTGTTGGCGGATGGGAGATTGGATGCGGCCAGGATTTGACGGCCTTCATCCTCGTTTACGCCGACCATGCGCACGACGATAGGCACTTCGACGCTGAGGCTGTTGATGGCTTCTACGATGCCGTTGGCGACTTCATCGCAGCGGGTGATGCCGCCGAAGATGTTGATGAGAACGGCTTTGACGCGGGCATCGCGGAGGATGATGCGGAGGGCGGCGAGGACTTTGTCGGCCCCGGCTCCGCCGCCAATGTCAAGAAAGTTGGCCGGGTTTCCGCCGTAGAGTTTGATTATGTCCATTGTGGCCATGGCGAGACCTGCTCCGTTGACCATGCAACCGATTTCGCCATCGAGGTCGATGTAGCTGAGCCCGGACTCGCGGGCCTCGGTCTCGGTGGGGCTGTCTTCATCGGGGTCGCGCAAGGCGGCGAGTTGCTCCTGGCGCGGGAGGGCGCTGTCGTCGAGCAGGATTTTGCCGTCGACGGCCTGGAGTTGGTTGTCACCGTTGATGACGAGGGGATTGATTTCGGCGAGGCTGGCGTCGCTTTCGACGAAGGCTTGGTAGAGGCTGAGGGCGATCCTGGTAAAGGCGGCGATGTGCTCTTTGGGGAGGCCGATGCCGTAGGCAAGCTGCCGGGCCTGGAACCCCTGCATGCCCAGGAGCGGATGGGCGTGAACAGTAACGATCTTTTCGGGCGTTTGGGCGGCCACCTCTTCGATTTCCACGCCGCCTTCGCTGCTGGCCATGATGGCCACCTTGCGGGCGCTGCGGTCGAGGACGGCGCCCAGATAGATTTCTGAGCGGATGTCAGCGGCCTCGTCCACCAACACTTGCTTCACTGTCAGCCCTTTGATGTCCATGCCGAGGATATGACCTGCCACTTCCTCGGCTTCATCGGGTGTGCGCGCCAGCTTGATGCCGCCGGCTTTGCCGCGTCCGCCGACCAACACCTGGCTCTTGATGACGACCGGTTTGCCGATCCGATCGGCGATGGCGCGTGCCTGGGACGGCGTGGTTGCGACCTCTCCGTTGGGGATGGGCACGCCGTATTGGGCGAAGACTCGTTTCGACTGGTATTCGTGTAACTTCAAGACTGGACTCCTATTCGATCACGAGAAAGATGGTGGCGTAAATGGAATGCGCCATGGTTTGAGGCCGCGGGACGGGCCCGGATGGGCGTCATCCGTACGGCGAGTCGGAGATTGGGTCAGCCCTTCAGTCCTGTGAGAGCGATACCCCTGATGATCTGACGCTGGAAGACCAAAAAGATGATGAGCAGAGGGATGCTTGCCAGGCTGGCGGCGGTCATGATCCTCTCCCAATGGGTGGTGGATTCGCCGCGGAAGAAGCTCAGGCCGACGGGCAGTGTATAGAACTCGCGGCTGTTGGCCAGAATGAGAGGCCACAGGTAGGCATTCCAGTTGCCGATGAAGTTGAAGATCGCCAGGGCGGCGATGGCCGGTTTGACCAGTGGCGCGGCGATGCGCCACCAGATGCCGAATTCGTTCATGCCATCGATACGAGCGGCGTCCAGGAGCTCGTTGGGAACGCCATCGAAGAATTGACGCATGAGAAAGATGCCGGCCGCGGTGATGACGCCGGGGAAGGCGATTCCCCAGTATTGGGCGTAGCCGATGTGCCAGCTCCAATTTACGCTCATAGTGAACCAGGGGATGATGAGCATTTCAGTGGGGATCATCAGGGTGCCGAGCATGCCGATGAAGATGATGTTTTTGCCGGGAAAGTTGAACTTATTGAGCGTGTAACCGACAAGGGTGTCAAAGAAAACAACGCTGACTGTGCTGATCGTTGCGACGATAATGCTGTTGAGATACCAGCGTTCGAAGCTGCTGGTATTGAGTACATTCGAGTAGTTTTGGAGGGTAGGATTTTCGGGGAAGAAGGAGAAGTTAACCAGTTCCGGGGGCGGCTTCACGCTGGTCAGGATCATCCAGAAGAAAGGTGTGACCATGCAGATGCCGCCGATAGTGAGCAGGAGATACGCCAGGAGGAGCGGCCAACCGAAACGCCGGCTTCCTTTGCCGCGAGCGGGACTGAAGCGGTCGATGTTTTGCAGGGCGCCGCTGTTCCCGATGTCTGCTGAAGTAGCCATGTTTTGAAAACCCTGGACGACCCTGGTCAGTATTCCACGCGTCGCGAGAAGAAGCGCAGTTGAATAATTGTTATCAGCAGGATGAGAAAGAAGAGTAGCACTGTGAGAGCGCCGGCGTAGCCCATCTTGTAGCTGGAAAACCCTTCGCGATAGACCTCCAGCACGACGGTGGTGGTGCTTTTGAGCGGTCCACCGGTCCCTTGCGGGCTCATATTCTGGACAAGGGCGAAAAGCCGTAAATAGGAGATTGTGCCGAGAACGGTCAGGTAGACGATGATTGGATTGAGAAGGGGAAGGGTAATGCGCCAGAAGAGCTGCCAGGCGTTGGCGCCGTCAATGCGGGCGGCTTCGTAGTAGTGGGCGGGAATCTGCTGGATACCGGCAAGAAAGATAATGACGGCAAAGCCGAGGTTTTGCCAGACGGCGACTGCGGTGATGGAAGGCAGGGCCTGTGAGGGGCTCTTGGTGAAGGGCTGTTGGGGCAGGCCAACGATGTCCAGGGCCTGATTGATGAGGCCGGTTTCGGGCTGGTAGAGCCAGTTCCAGACGAAGGCGACGGCGACGGCAGAGGTGACGTAGGGCGCGAAATAGGCGACGCGGTAGAGGGCGGATAGGCGGCGGATTTGGGCGAGGAGAAGGGCGATGGCCAGGGCGAGCACGAGCTGGGTGGGAACGCCGAAGAGGACATAGCGCACGGTATTGGAGAAGGCGGCCGTAACGGAGCTCCGGGGTTTGCCGGCGTCCTGCCAGATCTCCTGATAGTTTTCCAAACCGACCCAGGGGCCGGATCCTTCGAACACATTCCAGTCTCGGAAGCTGACGTTGAAGGCGAGGATGGTCGGATACCAGCGGATGACGACAAAGAAGACCAGGGCCACGCTCATGAAGACATAGGCCCAGATGATTTGGCGCTGGTGGAGGGTTAAACGCATGGGGATATCTTTTCGGCGGTGCGTCGCGGCCTGGATGCCGGGCGAAGCCATTGTCGGTGGCCCAAGAGCGGGCCTCAGGTCAGAGTAACGAGAATGCGAGAGGCGGGAGGATGGCCTGGCGTGCAGGCATCCTCCCGCTTCGCGCAGTCGAATACTGGATTAGCGGCTGGACCAGAAGTCGTCGAGGACTTCCTGGTCTGCATCGGCGGCGATCTGCAATGCAGCCGCCGGGTCTTCGTCGGTCAGGACGACCATGTCGAAGGAGTCGATGATGGCCTGTCGCTGCTGGCTTTCATCGGCGAAGAAGGTGGCATGGGAATACTCCAGGCCTGCCGCGAAAGCGCCGAGTTTCTCATCGGCCAGCAGTTCGGGGTTGCTGCCGGCTTCGAGCTGCGCGGGCAGTTCGCCGACGATGTCGACCCAGAGGGCGCCGGCATCGGCGCTGGTGATGAACTGGAGGAATTTGACGGAGGCGTCGAAGCGGGCCTGGTCGGCGGCGGCCTTTTTGGTCAGGCCGTGAGTCCAATAGGAGCCGAAGGTGCTCTTGACGCCATTGTGTTCCGGCAGCTCGGTGACGCCGAAGTTCATATCAGGGTTGTTGTTGGCAATGGTGCCGAGGCGGAAGGAGCCGTCGACATGGAAGCAGACATGACCGCCGACGAAGGCGTTGGTGCTGCCGTCAAACAGGTCGCGGTCTCCCGTGGCGAGCTCAGTGTGGAAGGAAAGGAGATAGTTCCAGGCCTGGAGGCCGGCGTCATCATTATAGAGGACCTGGCTGTAGTCGTCGGTGTAGGGGACGCCACCGAATTGGCGCACCAGGACTTCGCGGAACCAGTGGTGGTCCTGTGCGGAGGGGTCGGCGACGAAGCCTTGAACGACGAGGTCGCCATCGTCATCGCGCTGCGTGCAGGCGACGGCCTGGTCTTGCAGTTCGTCGAGGGTTGCGGGGGGGCTGTTGGGATCCAGGCCGGCGGCCTCCATCAGGTCTCTATTGTAGAAGAGAGCAAGGGCGCGTACGGCTGTGGGCAGCGTGTAGAGAGTGCCGTCGACGAAGCTGGCCTGCACCATTGGGCTGAACTCTTCGGAGACCATGGCAGGCGGAAAGGCGTCCTCGGGCAGAGGCACAAGATAGCCGGAGTCGATCCAGGCGGATTGCCAGCCATAGAAGAGGGTTGCGACATCAGGGCCTACGCCAGCAGGCACACTGGCGGCGATCTTGTCGCGGAATTCGGCGTAGGGGATGTCCGCGTTGTGAATGACCTTGATATTGGGGTTGGCCTCTTCGAACTGCGCGATCAGCTGGTCCATGGCATCGACTCGGGCGGCAAAGTTATATTGCCAGTACTCGATTTCGATGACTTCGTCGGCAGCGGCGGCCATGTCGGAGGCGGACTCAGCGGCCTGTTCTTGAGCGGGGGCGGCGGGCGCAGGGCAGGCGGCCAGCAGCAGAATGCTGATCAGGAGCACGCCCAGGATCGTGAATCGTTTGGAGCGTTTCATGGCAGGATTCCTCCAGTCGTTGAAGTGAAATAGTTTGGGCATTGCCGGGATCGTTTGAGACATTGGCTCTGTCCCCGGTCCTGAAAGTAGGGTGGGCCGAAATCAAAGATCGATTTTCAAGAGGCGGGCGGCGTTGCCTGCGAAGATTTTCTGGATGTCATGTTCGGGGAAATTCAGGTCGAGACAGCTGCGCATCTGGTCTTGCAGATATTCGAGGACGAAACCGCGCGGGAACCAGCTGCTGTCGGTGCCGAATATGATGCGGCCGGGTCCGACTGTTTCGTAGAATTTGCGGAACAGGTATTTGACGGTTACATCGCCCGGGACCCAACGGATCCACTGGAGGCTGCCGCTGGTGTCGACGCAGACGTTGGGACAGGCCCAGCAGAGCTGGAGGGTTTCGCGTTCCCAGGCGCAGCCGAAATGGGGGATGACGAAGGTGACGTCAGGGAAGGCTTTGGCGATGTTGTGCAATTTGAAGGGGTTGATGTTTTCGTGCCAGGCGATGCCGCCGGCGCTTCCCTGGATGCCGAAATGGATGAGGACGGGGATATCCAGTTCGGCGCATTTTTCCCAGACAGGCCAGATGGATTCGTCCTCGATTGGCTGTTCGATCATGGGGGCGAGGAGTTTGTAGCCGCGCAGTCCCAGGTTGGATACTGCCTGCTCCAGTTGAGCGACGGCGTCGGGCTCGAAGGGGTTGTGGTGGGCGAATCCGACGAATCTGTCGGGATACCAGCTGATGATTTGGGCGAGATGTTCGTTGCCGCCGCCGGTAACGAAGCCGACGGCCCGGACGCCGTTCTTGTCCAGTTCATCGACCCAACGGCGGGCCTGTTCCCTGTCTCCGGGGTGGTCCTCGGGCGATTCAGGTTTGGGGAAGCCCCACATTTTGCGCCAGTGTTCGCCATAGGGCCGGCTCATTTCCTGGACGACACGCGCCCGTTTTTCACCCACCTTTTCGATATAGTTCTGGATTGTGTTTCCCATTTTGGGGAACCACGGTTTGTTGGTGGGGAAGTGAACGTGGAAGTCGACGATTTCAAAGCCCTGATACATACGGATTCCTGAGGTAGTTGGCCCCCCTTGGGGCATGGGATTGGCGTGAACGAAGACAGCCGGAAAGATGTTTAACCGCAGGATTGCAGAGCGTCTTGCGGGACGAGAGCGGGTTCGCGGGCTAGCAGGGCAGCCCCGCGGGCCGGGCCGGCGCGGGCGGGAACGATTTGACAGCCGGGCAAAAGCGCTTCGAGGGCAGAACGGAAGGCGCGGCGGAGGCAGGACGGTTGGGTCAACACTGTGCCGGCGGTGGCGACTTCGGGCTGGGCGAGTAGTCCGACTTTACGGAGGACGGAGGCGGCGGTTTTGGCGAGGGCGGCGCCGGCATCCTTCAGGATGGCGCGTGCGACAGCATCGCCTGCGGAGGCGGTCTGAAAGACGAAGGGCGCGAAGGAACGCAACTGTTCGTGGGCGTGGGCGATGCTGGCGTCGAGGGCGGCGATCCAGCCGATCCAGTCCTGGGAGGCGTTGCCGGCGAGCGCTCGAAACTGTTCGGTGAGACGGGTCTCAGGGCCGCGACCGTCGAGGGCGGCGAGGGCGGCGCGGAGGCCGCTGCGCCCGATATCGAAGCCGCTGCCGGCGTCGCCGAGCCAGTGGCCGAAGCCGTCGGCGCGGGCGGAGTTGCCGGTTTTGCCGACTGCGAAGGCAACAGCGCCGCTGCCGGAAGAGATGAGGGCTCCGGGGCGGCCGTTGAAGGCGCCTGCCCAGGCGACGACCGAGTCGTTCAGCACGCGCCAGGGGCAGTGCAAACCGCACGCCGCCCGCATTGCGTTCAGCATGTGTTGCAGGCTTTTTGTGTCGGAACCGCTGTCGAAGCCGGCCATGCCGGCGCAGACGGCCTCGATCGTGTTGGGGGACACAGCGGATGCCGTAAGGGCCTGGGAAATCGCGGTTGAGAGGCTGGCAGCGGCCTGTTCCACACCGACGATATGGTAGTTGGAGGGGCCGCTCTGCCCTTGGCCGACCGGGCGGCCTGCGCGGTCGGATAGTACGATATTGGTTTTGGTTGCCCCGCCGTCGATTCCAAGGAAGTATGCCACAGGGAGATTGTAGCCCGATCGGGGCATTTGTCAAAGATCCGGGAAACTGGTAAAGCAGTGGTCAGTGGTCGGCTGCGGGAGCGAGGTTGGGCGGGGAATGGAAGATCTGAATGGTGGCCTTCGTAGAGAGGTTGCGGAACTTTCACTGGCCGTCGGGGGGATGGCAGGTTTGTCAGGGGCAGGGGGAAGGGGAGGGGTGGCGTTTGGCAGGGCAATCGCATCTAAATCTGTAGGCCGATTCAGTTGAAATTGTGGCCAGAAGAAAGCGAGAATAAGTGGAAATCACCCTGCGCTTACTGAATATCGACGGGAAGACGCCGCGGATCAGGCCCTCAGTCGGCGA
>JAJDZJ010000114.1 GCA_022824685.1 Caldilineaceae bacterium | reverse complement strand
AGGCCCTCAGTCGGCGAGATAAGTTAAATTCTCCGTCTACGTGCCATCTTTCGTACATTTCCCTGTGTCTTACCCCGACCTGGAAGAGTATTCGGCTGCATTTCGATGTTCTGACCCAATTTAGATGCAATCGCCCTGGTGCAGAAGGCTCCCATGACCACAAGACATTCTTCTCATATAGCGATCCTAATGGCCTTTTGATTTCGCTTCTATCACTTATCTCTGTAGTAGAAGCACGAGAAAGTAAGTATACGGCCCCATCTTCAGTTTGGGAGCCATTGCTGGCAAACCAAAGCGCCACAAAGGGCTGAAGGGTGAAATCAATCAGGCCTGTCGCCGCCCCTTGATGCTGCAATAGCGCTAAGAGCTCCAAGTCGGGTGAAGCTGTGTCGAAGCCATGAGGCAAGACATTTCGTGTCCTTGCCTTAGCGATGAGGAATTCCAAATAGCCAACAAGAAGGGAATTTGTTAATCGAGATTCAACGGGGTCAGCCAGGTCTCTGGCCAAACGCCGAACAGCCGAACAGTTGACAGGCCAATTGGCGTCGGCCTGACCGCGGTATAGAAGGCCGGCCTTATCGAAGTCTATTTTCTTCAATTCCTCTCGGAATTGTGCCTCACTAGATATGACGATATCGTTCATCCAGTATCCTCTGCAGATATGGTTGGCCCCCTTTGCTAGGCCCCGAACTGGAAAGGTCTATTGCATCCTGATGGATTCTACAAGAGGCCGAGTGGTTCGTCACTACACCATGGCCACCGGATCTTTTCCTCCCAATTGAGCGGCGATCCGCTACAAAATATACTTCAGTTCGGGGTCCCGATATCGGGCCTGAGTTCCTACCCTACCACAAATTTCCCCGACTAAACTCCCCCTACAACCCCTTGACATCCGCCTTCTCAACATCCCCGCCATGCACCACAAACTGCACCGCAAAGTCCAACATATATCACCGCTTCAACGCATTCCCCTCACGCGCCATCCGCTTCACCGTCAACGTCTCCCAGTCCTACACCTCGCCGCTGATCGCGCCGCCGTCCTCGCGCCCTGCCGCATCAACCATCGTCGCCCCGTTCGTCACCCGCAGCACTGGAGTTCCTGTAACGACTAATGGCGCAGAAACTCCGGCTCCACCAGTAGATCCGAAACACCTACCCCCAACGCTGTGGCAATTGCACTAAGGGTCTTATACCTCGGCGACTGCCCACCCTTCTCCAGCCGCACCAGTGTCACTCGCTCGATGCCAGATGCACGGGCGAGCGCATCCTGGGACAAACCGGCAGATTTGCGCAGCCGCCGGATGCGGTGTCCAAGCGTATGCCTCGCCTGTCTGGCTAAGGCCTCGATAGCCGGGCGATACAATGCGTCACAGTCGTGACGGGCGAAGTCCCACGGTATCTCAACATGCCTGGTATAGGCCCTCGCTATGCCCTCTCTGTGCCCTCTCTGTGCCCATCCTCAGGTCGTAACTCGTTTTTGGCCTGAATTTGAACTCGACCCAGAATACGAGAAAATCCTGGTATCAAGTTGAACTGACAATAAGAACCTGACACGGCTTGCATTTTGGTTGGACTGCATCCCGGGACGGACTCTTACCCTAATCGCCAGACCTCGCGCCTGGCGGGCTTGCGCCTCAGCCTGAAAATGCCGGCAGCACTTCCCGCGTCAGCAGTTCGGCGCACCGCGTCTCCTCATCGTCGGTTGCATCCACGGTCGGGCCCATCACCACGATCCTGTCTATCCCCAGGTCGACGATCTCCTGGATCCGTCGAATGCACCTTTCCGGCGGACCGACGACCGCAAATTTGTCCACGAACTCGGCGGGGGGAACTACCGATTCGGTGCGGTCCCGCATGTTGTACTCCTCGTGCAGATTCGTCAGGACTTCCTTCTCCGCCTGCGTTACCGGCCCATGCGTCTTCCCGTGCATCACGGAAAACCGCACGAATGTGTCCAGAAACTGGACCATCTCCCGGGCCGCCTCCAGTTGCGGATGGCACACGATGTTCAGGTACGCGCCGTACCGGATTCCGTCCGGATCCAGCCCTGCTTCGCGACGCGCGGTGCGGGCCTGCTCCAATCCCCACCCCAGCCTGTTGAGGTCCGCCCCCAACGCGAACATGACAATGTCGGCGTGTCGCGCCGCCGTTCCGATCACCCGCGGCCCGCTCGCTGCAACGGCCACGGGCACTTTCTTGTCCTGGGCGTTGAGCCACCTGAGCCTGCTGTCGGCGGGGGTATCCGCCAGCTTTAGCGTATCAACGGGCGGGGCCAGGCCGCGGCAGTGTGTCAGGTCGTCGAAGGCCACGCTGCTTCCCGTGAGGTAGGCCTGCAAGGCTTTCAGGTAGCTGTCCAGCACCCTCACGTAGGCGGGCGCGTGTCCGACGAAGGCCAGCGCCGAGTCCCCGCGCCCGATTCCCAGCACCGCTCGCCCCTCCGACGCCTCCTGAATGCTCGCAATCGCCCCTGCAGTCACCGCCGGGTGGCGGGTCACCGGGTTCGTGACATCCGTGCTCAGCTGGAGCCGTTCCGTAGCAGAAGCGGCCAGCGCCAAAGAAACGTAAATGTCCCCACACAGGTTCTGATTGTCGAGAATCCCGATGCCATGCCAGCCCGCATCCTCCGCTCTCTGGGCGTATTCCACGGCTTTCTGCGTACGCGGACGGATGGCCGTCAGAAGCTCAGCCTGGCGATTTGTGACGCTTTGCATTGTTAATCTTCCTTGATTACTAAACCCTTCGAATGGCGGCGTTGCCTTGAAGGGCTGACTTATGGGTACGGGGGAGACACAGCGTTATCTCCATTCCGGCAGGACCCAGCAGCCGGGGATACGGTCCGGCTCGAACTCGACCAGCGGGGCGATATCGCTGTCCGGCGCTGACCTGCCCCCGCACGGCCTCCCTCACCCTCTACCGTCGCAGCATCTCCCCCTCCACCAACAACTCCGAAACGCCCACTTTCAGCGCCTTGGCGATCGCCCCCAGGGTCTTGTACCTCGGCGACTGCCCACCCTTCTCCAGCCGCACCAGTGTCACCCGCCCGATGCCTGCTGCACGGGCGAGCGCATCCTGGGACAGTCCGGCGGATTTCCGCAGCCGCCGGATGCGTTGGCCAAGCGTATGCCTACCTCGCATGGCTACGGCCTCGACAGCCGGGCGGTACAATGCGTCACAGTAGTGACGGGCGAAGTCCCAAGGAATCTCAACTGTTTCGCCTTGGGCCGTCTTCAGAACCATTTCGTACGGGTTGGGCAACTCCAGGGCCGACAAGGTCGCACGTTCTCCGATCTCAGGAAGAGCGGAATATGGAATGAGACCCTTTGCGCCGTCGGCGAAGCTAAGTTCGATGCCGTCTTCCACAAGGCTGGCAACCGTCATCATACGATCTGTTGCATCCCTAATATCTTGGGCCACTGCAATCTACCCTCTCAACCTTCGAAAACAGAATCCGCTGAATAGCTAATGCTCCCTTGCCTGCCAGTCCACAGATCCTGAAAGTCCTGACTCAGACAGCGGCTCCGCTACGGCGGCGAGCGCAGCGTGTCAAAGAACACGCGTATTGACCAGACGTTTACGGGACAGAAGGTCGATTATAAAGGGGTGGGCCAATATGATCGCAACTTCAGAGCGGGGCGAGTCGGGTTCTGAATTCAGTTCTGACAGGTTTCAGGCGAATTACATCGCGCCCGCATGTATTGAACTTCGGCCATATCCAGCACCTCTTGCCGGAAGTAGGGACTCAGGTCCTCCGCGGTCCTCAGGTCCACTTTGCTTCCTGCGAACAGTTCCGACAGCGTTATTTCCATCCCGGCGACGCCCAGCAGCCCGGGAATACGGTCCGGCTCGAACTCGACCAGCAGGTCGATATCGCTGTCCGGCCCAAAGTCATCACGCAGCGCTGAACCATAGACCGCCAGCCGCCTGATGCCGTTTTCCTCACAGAATGCCGCAAGAGCTGTCTTCGACACCGCCAGGTTTGGGTTCACTATTTCCGTTCCTAACACCAGCCGATTTTCGTCGGGGACGACGACGCGATCCTCAAGATCACCTGGGTACGCCATTTTCGTCATAAAGCATACCCCTGTGTTCGACAGCAGCCGGCCCCGGCGCGAGCAGAGCGGCGCAGCGTTGGCCGATGGTATGCAGTTCTTGCGCCAGCAAAGTAGCGTCCCGCTTGCGGCGCTCCCGATCCAGGCGTTCACGTAACGCGACTGTGACAGCGGCGGTGGTTGTTTCGCCAGTCAACCGGGCCAATTCATCGGCCAACCGGCAAGTCTCAGTGTCGTTGACATTCAGACTCATAGGTTGCCTCCAGGTAAGACACGTTGCCCGCGGACTACCCTACACCATCGCAACATCGCTGGCAAAACCTTCCACAACGATCTCACACTCCTACCCCGCTTCCCCCGCATCAAACGCCCCCCACATTCCCGCCACATCCGCCTCCTCCATATCCCCGTCATGCACTACAAAGCGCACCGCAAAATCCAACGCATCCCCCTCCGTCAACGCATACCCCTCGCGCGCCATCGGATTGACCGTCAGCGTCCCCCAGTCCGACACGAACCAGGGGAATCCGCGCGCGCTTGCGAACGGAGTCCGCGCCGCGGCGGCCCGCCTGCCGCGACTGAACAGTCCACGCAAAATCTGGGTAGAGTCTCATTCTTCCAGCTTGACCCTGTGTCTCTCATATGAGACAGTAGATGTGCGGAAATCGTTTACACCGAACTCCGACATCACGTCGGGCAGAGTTACCGCATCTACGACATGATTCGCCATCGCAAAGTGGTAATCCTGCTCTGTGGCGGCGATAAGTCGAGTCAACAGAGAGACATAATACGAGCGCAGCAGATTGCTGGTGAACTCGAAGGAGGCTCCACAGAGTAACTGTGGCAAGTGTGATTCAAAGGGGAGGAGAGATGAAACTAAGGAAGTTCGACGTAGTCGATTTCTTAGACTGCGACGAGGCTTTAGAGGCGTACCTGAACGCGGCGCTGGCTGAAAACGACCCGCGGTACTTCGCCAAGGCGCTCGGCAACGTGGCACGCGCCAAAGGGATGTCATCCGTTTCTGACGTCAGTGGGGTCGGGCGGCAATCCCTTTACCGGGCGCTCTCAGACAAGGGCAACCCCCGGATCGATACACTGTTCAAAGTCCTGGAAGCCTTGGACATCCGGCTTTCCATCGCTGTGAACAGGTGACAGCCTCCTTCAGTTTTCTCTCTGCTGAAAGAAAAAATTCCGCGCCTTCCAGGCAGCGGGGACCTTTCATCCCGGACAATAGCAGGCCGCCCCCCGCCCGCTGTCGTCACTTTCTCCCACCTTCGAGAGGACGATGTAAATCCACGCCAGACCGACCGAATTCACTCACATCCCGGGTGACTACAATCAACGCTTGCCCGTCGCCGCTGCTGTCGTCGCGGCGGCGTAAGGTTATCGGTCCGTGCCCCAGGCGCGAGGAGCAACTCCTTCAGGTCCGGCCTGGACATCCGCTCCATTCTCTGCCACTGATCGATAGGAACGAGCACAGCGATTTCCGCCCCGCCCCTTGTCACGATCTGCGGCCCTTCTGCGAGAGCAATATCCAGCAGTTCATTGAATCTCGACTTGGCAACCTGAACCGGCCATCTTCTGCTCTTCATCCACCTCTTTTGTATTCTGTCTGATCAGCAACCAGTTAAGACTTATTTGCTGCCAGCGCCACCAAGAATCGGCCCGTCATCCTGCCGTCATCCCGAATCCTGGAAATCTCAAAAGTCCTGCAAATCCTGATTCAGACAATCTACCCACCCCCCACATTAAACGCCCTCCCACATCCCCGCCACATCCGCCTCCTCTACATCCCCGTCATGCACCACAAAGCGCACTGCAAAATCCAGCGCATCCCCCTCCTTTAACGCATACCCCTCGCGCGCCATCGGATTGACCGTCAGCGTCCCCCAGTCCGACACGAACCAGGGGAATCCGCGCGCGCTCGCGAACGGAATCAGCGCCGCGCCGGCCCGCCTGCCACCCGCGACCTCGCCCGAACAGTCCACCCAGTCCGACACCTGCCCGCTGATCGCCTTTCCCCCAACCCGGCCCTCGGCATCCACCATCGTCGCTCCGTCCGTCACCCGCAGCCCTTCGGTCATGCGCAGCCCGAAATAGGCATGCCGCGTCGGCCCGATATGCAGGTCCCACTCCGCCGCGCGCAGCTGGGAACGGACGTCGAACAGATTGGCCGTCTCGCCCGGCCGGATATCGATCGTCCGTGTCTCCACCGCCAGCGTGCGCCGCTCCGGCGCGCCCCACTCGATCGGACCCTGCCAGTGCAGCGTCTGCGCCAGCCGCAGATGGTCCGCGGCCAACTCCTCCGCCTCCACGTCGACGCTGAAAATGCGGCCCGGCGCCCGCCCCTGGAAGATGTCGTTCACATAGAAGTTGTAGTTCGCCTCCTCCAGCGCGCCGCCCGCAAACGGCAGATAGCAGTTCACGTGGTCCGCGCCGATCCACAGCGAATTGTGGTGCGGATGGTCCAGGGGCGATTCGCTCGTCATCGCAAAGCCCGCCGGCGTATACACCGGATACAGGTAGGCCCGAAACGCGCCCTGGCTCAGCGCCGTCAGATCCCGGCCCCGCCAGCGCACGTTCAGCCGGTGCGACTGCGCCCACGCCCCTTTCGGCAGCGCCACCTGGTCGCCTTCAAGCGAGAAATTTTCCAGCCGTCCCTCTTCAGTCATCGTCTCCCCTCCAGCTTCCCAATCCGTTCCCCCGATTCCCCGTCTCCGGCGGCTGACTAACTCTAACGGCTTGCCGCCCCCGCACCAAACCGCCGCAACCGGACCCGCGATCCCATCCCGCGATTCGCCCCACAGCAGACCTACCGCCTCCTCGGGAAATTTATGGCTGAGAAGCGGGGCTTAACTGCGCCAGCGACGCCAGCGGCGGCGCACAATCAGTGTCACCGCAAACGAAACACGTAATAACTCTACCTGAATTGAATTACAACCATGGGCAAGACGAGAGCATATGTCCTTCACGATCCGCTTCGGAATCGATATGGTCGCGCCCCTAACGTCTGAGCAACATAGGGTCGCGGCAAGGCAAAACGTCTGCCAACTGAAGCAATCGGGCAAGCAACACAGCCTTCCCTACAAGATGACCACCTTCTCTGCCGCCAAAATTCTGCCGGACACATCCAGCCATGAGGTAATTCCGCGCAAAGGCTCTACCTGGACCAACATGCACGCAGTCGGCGAGTGCAATCTGGACGTACCCTCTAGTCGACCAGATGTGGTATCCTGCCAAGCAAGAAACGCGTCCAACTGACAGAGGCCCTAAGGACTCAGGCCCTGTCGTATCCGAGCGGATTCACCTGGTGGCGCAGGCTTACTATTCAAACAGAAGGGGCAAACCTTGTGGTTGCCCCCGAGATTGCTTAACGACTTTCGAATGATATTGAAATGTGATGGTCTTGAATCCACTTTGATGGGAACTTTCAGCTTGGGCGAATGTTCCTCTTTCCCGACTCCTGACGTTCCCAGAACATTGAGTCTGTTGATATGGGTGTGATCTCAAGAGGGAGACTGAGATGAAACGCCTTTGGGTGATTCAATGTGTGGTCATGTTGATGCTTTCGAGCTGCGTTGTAGGTCCGGACTCCTTTGCCCCCACGCCTATCGCCGACCACACACAGTATGCGGACGTGATTCTGGAGTACGCTTCCGCTCGCAGCAGGAAGGAGATCTTCGAATATCCCAGCGGGGGTATCGTCACTGTCATCAGCATGGCAGAGTTGGCTATGGACAGCTGGCTGTTAGGATGGGCTTTGGAAGCTGTGTCGAAGGACTTGACTGAACTGGCTGGCGAGGTAAGTCCGAACGATGAGGGTTTCCTTATCTTTGTGTGGTTGTACGCCAACAGCTATGCGGCTTCTGCGCTTCGGTGCGCCGAAGAGCGCCATGAATTAGGAGAGCTGATCGAAACATTTGCCGCGAAAATCAGAGAGAAGAGAGCAGACACAACACTTCATCGCCTGGTCGTTGCCAACACGTTGTGGAAGCAGTTGTCGGAAGGCGAGGCCAGTTGCACTGCCTATCTGGCGGATTTGTCCGCTGATGAGTTTATCCCCGTCCGGGTTAATGAGCGGTTGCAGTTCACCATGGTTCCGCTTCCGGCGGGCATGTCGAAAGGGTCGATAGAAGGGTCTGGACAAGGCGACACAGAGTCTACCGTCTATGCGCTCTACCGAGATCACAATTACGAAAATATCGCTGTCATCAGCCTCAGTCAGTGGAAGGCAGATGAATGGCTGCATCGTTGGGCAAAGGAAACCTTAACACGCGACAGGGCAGAAGCGAACATTTTATGGATCGAAGATAGTCAGGAATATATGGAATGGCTGTATGCAAATGGGTTTTTTGCATCTGAACGCAGGTGCGCGGAAGGGCGAGAAGAGTTGGCAGCTCTCATCGAAAACCAGGCCGAAGTCCTTCGGAGCGAGGGGGCGGAAAAAATTCGGCACTCCAGAATGTCGGTGATGCACACCATATGGCATAATTTGCCTGAAGGTGATACTTTTTGCGCCCTTTATCTTTCGGACCTAGCCATTGAAGACTATATGCCGATCATGGTTGGGGGGGAATTGCAATATATTTTCGGGTCGCGATAACTTGCTATTCTGCACTGTATCGCAGGGCCATCCTCATTCTTGCTCAACGTTGATACGCCAGGTCACGATTACTCATTGCCAAACTAAGTGGTTCGAACAGAGAACTCCTGGACACGAAGGGACAACAAATGCAGAGCGACGCCAAGACCCCTGAAGCTTACCTGTCCGAACTCGAACCTAAACGCCGCGAGGCCATCTCCGCGGTCCGCGACGTCATCCTTGAGAACCTTCCCGACGGCTACGAAGAGGTCATGCAGTACGGCATGCTGTCCTACGTCGTTCCTCTCAGCGAATTCGCGGAGACCTACAACGGCCAGCCTCTCATGTACATCGCTCTCGCCTCCCAGAAGCAGTACATGTCCCTCTACCTCACCACCGTCTACGGCGACCCGGCGCTGTCCGACTGGTTCAAGCAGCGCTATCTCGCCACCGGCAAGAAGCTCAACATGGGTAAATCCTGCGTCCGCTTCCGCAAACTCGAAGACCTGCCTCTGGACCTTGTCGCCGAAGTCACCGCTCTGACGCCGCTGGCCACATTTCTCGACGAGGCCAGGGCCTCCAGATCAGCTTAGAGCGGCGACAAAAATCTCGCGCCACTCTTGACACCACGCGATTCAGGAGGTATGATTGGGTTGCGTCTAGGAAGAGTCGCCAAGCGTCTCCTATCGGGGCCATAGCCCCGAACCTAGTCGTTTTTTCTTTTGTCAGGACTTGGTTTTCCAAAGGGCTCATATGGTGGGTCTACTCTGCTTCACTGCCGCTGTTAGTCCTTGACCTTCCCCCAGAACACCGATTCCACGCAGGGAAGTGAAAGACGAGGAGCCGACCTCTCCGGAGAAGCGTCTGTGTCGGCGCAAATGGCTAGAGACGAACAGAAAATTCATGCCTTACTCTGAATCCACGCTCCCCGCATCACTCTATTCCAACTCTACACAGATGTGGGAAAGCATCATCACAATGGAAACCCGATTCTCGAACGCTCGATAGTTGGAATAGGGCACATCCTGGAACCGGCAAGCCCCAGACAGAGACGGGACCGCTGACGCGCCGCCATCCCATCGCGCACATTCAAGACAGCCGTCATAATATCCAGTCAAACGCTCGTTCAAGCGCGCCTGCGCCATCAAGTACGGCCCGAATCCTGAACATCCCATGAAATCCAGCTCCAGGCATAAGCAATAAGGAGGAAGCCAGCATGACCAGTTCACACGAGCAGCCTTTCGGCTGGGCCCTTATCGGTTGCGGCAGCGTCGGCAACTCCCATTCCCGGTGGGCCGTCGCAACGCCCGATATCGACGTACACGCCTTCTGCGACATCAACGAAGAGGCCGCCAGCCGCTACTACGAACAGTTCGAAGGCCGGTATTACACCACCGACCCCGGCCGCGTCCTCGCCGATGACAATATCGAGATCGTCACCATCGCCACCACCCACGGCACACACGCCGAGCTGGCCCTCGCCGCGTTCGAGGCCGGCAAGCACGTCTACCTCGAAAAGCCGATGGCCATGACCACCGACGACTGCCTGCGCATCTACGAAGCCATGCAGAAAGCCGGCAAGAAGCTGATGATCAACTTCTCCATCCGCTTCTCCGGCGCCGCACGCGCCATCAAGAGCCGCATCCAGCCGGCCAAAGTCAGCCACGCCCAGGTCATGCTCGGCCGCGAAGACCTCACCCGCTGGCAGTGGCTGCCCGGCATCGGCGGCGGCCCCCTCTTCGACGTCGGCGTCCACCTCGCAGACCTCATCTGCTGGATGCACGACTCGCCGCCGGTCGAAATCTCCGCCACCGGCGGCCAGGTCACCCATCCCGGCCAGCTCCCCTCGCCCGACATTATCGACACCGTCGCCGCCGCCATCCGTTTCGCCAACGGCTCCGTCGCCACCTACCTGATGAGCGACGCCGGCTTCAGCGAAAAGCTCACCAAATGGTTCTTCACCTTTAACGACGGCCAGCAGAGCGCCGTCCTCGACAAGCATTTCAGCCGCGCCACGATCACCACGCCCGATCCCGTCAGCGGCGAGCTCACCACCGAGTCGTACTCGCCCCCCTTCATCGACCGCATGCCCCTTCTCGTCGACGCCATCCGCAACGACACCGACCCTTACGTGCCCGCCTACCCAGGCATTCTCGCCACGCTGGTCCTCGAAAATCTCATCGAAGCGGTCCACACCGGGCAGCCGCAGACGGTTGAACTGCCGCCCCAAATTGCGTAGCGGCAACGCGATTGACACCCAGGAGCCAGACATGACAACAGTTCGAGTCGCCCAATACGGGACCAAACACGCCCACGCCGCCGGCAAGCTGCGCGCCATCATCGACAATCCCGATGTCGAGCTGGCCGGCGTCCTCGAGCCCGACGAGGCGCGGCGCCGGGCCATGGCCGCCGCGGACGGCCCCTATCAGAACGTGCGCTGGTTCGGCAGCGAAAGCGAAATGCTCAACGACGCCAGCATCGCGGCCGTCGCCTCCGAAGGCCCCACCCACCACGGCCTCGACCAGACCGAGCGCTGCGTGCAGGCCGGCAAGCATGTCTGGTACGACAAACCGGCGGGCGACAACTGGCCCCAGTGGCAGCGCACAATCGCCGCGGCCGAGAAGCAGGGCCTCACTGTCCAGATGGGCTACATGTTCCGCTATCACGCGGGCTTTCAGCAGATCGACGAGTGGGTGAAGTCCGGGTTTCTCGGCGACATCTTCGCCCTGCGCACGCGCATCGGCACCGCGATGGACGAGCGGGCGCGCCGTGACGTCAGCCGCCATCTCGGCGGCGTCTTCTACGAGCTCGGCTGCCACATGCTCGATCAGGTCGTCTGGTTGCTGGGCCGCCCCCAAAAGGTGACCGCCTTTCTGCGCAACGAGACCGGCCTGGTCGTCGAATGTCCCGACAACACGCTCGGCGTCTTCGAATACGAGAATGCCATGGCGCTGGTCGACACCTCGGCCATGGAAACGCGACCCGCAGCCCGCCGTTTCGAGGTCTACGGCAGCCGCGGCAGCGCCATCATGGAACCGCTTGAGCCGGCCACAGAGATCCGCCTCTGCCTCGCCGAGGCCCAGGGCGGCTTCGATGCAGGAGACACGATGGTCGCCATCGAGACACAGACGCGCCAGAAGCTCTATGACCTGGAGCTGGTGGATTTTCTGAAAACCATCCAGGGGAAACAGCCGCCCGCCCGCCCGTACTCACACGAGCTCATCGTGCAGGAGACCCTCCTCCGCGCAACCGGCGAAGTCAAGGAATAAAAAAAGGAGTGAGGAACGAGTTCCTCACTCCTTGCCGTTCACTCTCTCCTCACTCCTCTTCACTTACTCCCCGCCCTTGGGCCACATCTGCGGCCAGTACGGCCCCGCAAACGGCTCGCCCTCCTGCGCATGCGGCCCCAGAAAGACCAGGTTGGGGTGATACTGCCGCCCGGGCAGATAGGTCGTGTCCCCCGGCATCATGTGTGAGATCAGGCACATGCGCGGCTCCCATGTCAGGTTCGGGCCCGAGCCGTGCAGCGTCAGCGCATGGTGGAAGCTCACCTGGCCCGCTTGCATGATGCACGGCTCGTCCAGCCAGTCCCCGCTGATCTCCTGGTTCGCAAAGCGGTCCTGCAATCCGTCCAGGTCCTTGTGGCCGAACGTGTCGCTGTCCTCCAGCAACCCCCATTTGTGCGACCCCACGATCGTGCGCATGCCGCCGTTCCGCAAATCGGTGTCCTGCAGCGCAATCCACGCGGTACACATATTCGACGTGCTCGACGACTTCCAGTGCCCGTAGTCCTGGTGCCAGCCGATGTTGCCGGCCGTCTCGTCCTTGCCGTCCGGCCCAATCCCCGGCTTGTAGACGGCCTGGTCATGCCACAGCCGCACCGTGTCGACGCCCATAAAGCGCGCGCCGATCGCGCCCAGCATTGGGCTGGTCGTGTAATCCGAAATCACGTTACTGACCCAGAAGGCGTTGCACTGCTGCCGTACGTCCAGCGAGCCCGGCGTCACCTCCCGCGTGCCGTACTGCGACGGGATCTCAGAATCATGTTCACCGCGCCACAGACGCTCATGCGCTTCACGCATCGCCTCGAGTTGCTCATCGCTGTACAGCTTGGGGCTGATCCAATAGCCCCGCTCCCGGTACTCCTCCAGCACCGCCGGTGTGATCAACGCATCAATGTTGACGCCGTCCACAACTGTCGGCGTCTGTGCTGCCGTCGCTTGTGTCATCTTTCGCATCTCTCCATGTTGTCAGGCCGCCGCAGGCCGCTCTTGGCCCTACCCCTTCACCGCGCCCAGCGTAAGCCCCTTGATCAGATTCTGCTGCACCAGCATCACCAAGAGCGTGGGGGGCAGGACCGCCACCGTCGCCGTGGCCATGATGTCGCCCCACTCAACGTCCCTTTCCCCCAAAAAACCTGAAAGGAAGACCGGCAGCGTGGTTGTATCGGGCCCGCCCAGCAGCAGCGCAAAGAGGAACTCGTTCCACGCCAGCAGCGCGGCGAAAACAGCGGTCGCCGCCAGCCCCGGCGCGATCAGGGGCAGGATCACCCGCCCCATCGCCTGCAGCCGCGAGGCTCCGTCGATCCACGCCGCCTCCTCCAATTCAATCGGCACTTCTTCAAAGAAGCTCTTGAGCATCCACACCGTAAACGGCAGGTTGAAGACAGTGAAGACCAGGATCAGTCCCATATGCGAATTGCGTAATTTGAGTGAATTGAAAAGCAGATAAAGCGGGACGATGAAGACAATCGGGGGCATCATGCGCGCGATGATGAGCGAAAAACTCAATGTCAACGATCCCTTGAATCGGAAGCGGGCGAAAGCGTACGCCGCCCACGCGCCCAGCAGAAGCGACAGAATCACTGTCGTCCCCGTGATAATCACACTGTTCTGGATCACCTTCAAAAACTTCGGATCGGTAAAGCTGTTGAGATAGAACTGGAGCGTCGGCCAGAATAGCCATTTGGGCGGGATCGCGAACGTGTCCGCCCGTGTCTTGAAGGAGGACGACACCATCCAATAGATTGGGAAAAAATAGAATATCCAGACTGCCGCCACCACGAAGATCATGGCCACATTCCGGATCCGCTTCAGATTCTTCGTGCCCATCGTGGACTTTCCTGTTGGAATTCGGGCCCAGACCGTGCGGGCGCCGCGGCCTGCCCGCTACTCCTGCGTAAGCTGGACCTCGGCCTGCCGCACCACCAGCATCCGCAGATAAAAGATGCAGATAATCAGCGTTGCGATCATCAGCAGAATCGACGCCGCCGAGGTAAAGCCCAGCTTGAAATGCCGGAACCCCCAGCGATAGATGAACATGCTGATCACTTCCGTCGTCGTGCCGGGACCGCCCGCCGTCAACAGAAAGATCAGGTCGAACGTGCGCAGCGCGTCAACCGTGCGGAAGAGCAGCGCCACGATGATGACGGGCGTAATAAAGGGCAGCGTGATCAGACGGAACACCTGCCAGCCGCTCGCCCCGTCCACCTCCGCGGCCTCGATCGTCTCCACCGGCTGGGCCTGCAGGGCCGCCAGCAGCACCAGCACCATGAACGGGCTGGAACGCCACACCTCGGTGGCGACCACGGCATAGAGCGCCCAATCCGGGTCGCCCAGAAAGATCGGCGGGTTCGCGCCCACCGTCCGGATCAGGTGCGGGAAGACACCGAACTCGTCGTCATAGATGATGCGCCAGATCAGCCCCGACGCCAGCGGCGGCACCATCAGCGGCACCAGCAACCCCACCCGCAGCCACGTTCGCCCCCGGAACTCCCGGTTGAGCAACAGCGCCAGGCTGAGCCCAATGATGAACTCGAAAAACACGCCCACCAACGCGAAACGCAACGTCACACCGACCGACGTCCACATCTCGCTATCGACCTCCAACAGATCGATATAGTTCTCCAGCCCCACCCATTTGAACGGGACCGAACCGGTCAGGATCTTGTTGGAAAAGCCGAGCACAATCGCATAGCCCAGCGGATAGACCAGCAGGCCGAATACGATCAGGAAGGTGGGCGCGATCAGAATGAAGTGAAGGGGCAGACCCAACAGCCGGTTTCGCCGTTCCCCGCCGGCTGCGCGGATCTGCCCCTGCATCCCCTCTGAAACCTGTCCCTGCTCAAAAGAGGCGCGCTGTTCGCCCGATGTCATCGCAGCCTGATTCCCCGCGCTCCCGCGACCGGTCCCCGACTAGCTGACGTAGCCGCGCTCCCGGCGCAGCTCCAGGATCTCGTCATTCATCAGCTTTGTCGCTTCATCCGGGGCTTCTTCTCCGGTGATCGCTGCGTTGATGTGCTTGACCATGATGTCGAAGACCTCGTTGGTCTCCTCCGTGCGCGGCCAGCTCAGCCCGATCGCCATGGCGTCGCCCATCGTCTTCAGGTAGGGATTGATCGCCTGCACTTCGGGATCCTCAAACAGGTCGGTGAGCGTGATGGCGTACCCCTCGCTCACATACTGGCGCTGGATTTCCGGCGATACCAGGTAGTGACACAGCAGATACGCGGCGTCCTTGTTCCTCGAATAGTTGGACACTGCAATCCCGTGGCCGCCCAGCGGCGTGCCGCCAGGAGGCGCGGAGAAGCCCATCTGACCGTAGACCGGCGAATCCTCGACGATCAGCCCTTGCAGAATGCCGGGCCACTGAATCTCCATCGAGCATGTGCCCTGCGCCACCGCTTCGGCAGCCTGCACGATGTCCCATGAAATTGCCGCGGGCGGCGAGATCTCCGGCAGTTTCACCGCCATGATCTCCATCGCCTCCAACCCTTCGTCACTGTCAAACTGCGGCACGCCCGCGTCGTCGTAGAAGCCCTTATTTGCCAGACCAAAGAAGATCGCCGCATAGGTACACATCGCCTGAATCTGACGGCCGCCCATCAGCGCGAAGCCGTACTGGTCGTCCTGCGTCAACTCCAGGCCGAACGAATGCACCTCGTCCCAGGTCTCGGGCGACGCATCCGGATCGAGACCGGCGGCCTCGAAGTGGGTCTGGTTATAGGGGAAGATCATGGCGTCGCCCAGCCACGGCAGACCGTAAAGGCCGCCTTCCCACTTGCCGTAAACCTCCAGCACGGCAGGCACAAAGGCATCCAGATCGATGGGCGGGAAGGCAGGATTGTCCACATAGTCCTCCAACCGCATCAGGCCGTCCGTGGCGATAAACTGGCCGAACCAGGCGAAGTTGAGGTCGATTATGTCGTAGGTGCCGCTCTGCGAACCCAGGTCCAGGAAGGTCTTGTCATACACCTGGTCGTAGGGATTGTTTTCCCATTCGGTCTCGATACCGGTCAGCTCGGTAAAGCGGGCCGATGCCGTCTCGTTCACAGCCCAGTGCCCGACGCCGCCCACCGGGACCCGCAGCAGCGTGCCTTCCCACTGGCGGCCCACCTCCTCGTACGCGGCTTCGAAATCATTGGTCGCAACCGAAGCCTGCGTGACAGCGGGCGCCTGCGACCCGGTCGCCTCTTCAGCCGGCGCCGCCGCCGGCGCGCATGCAACCACGGCCGCTCCCGCCACCGTCAAAGCGCCGGCGCGCAGGAATTCACGTCGACTCGAGCCGTTTCCTTCTGCCGTTCCAGCCATTGCGTTTCTCCTTCTCTGAATGAATATGTTCGGTATCCTTGTTTCCAATCCACTCATGCCGAACTCGGATTGGGAAACACAGACATCTATCCAATTCCTCTACCCCGTCAGGCCAAACCATGGCGAGGCTGTCTGCCGTTAGGAAAAACTGGAAACTGACTTCTGAGAACTGTCCTCACACGCGCATCCGCAGCACCGGCTGCTCAAACGACACCTCCAGATACTTCATGTCGCGCAGCGATCGGGTACCGGGGTTCATGAAGTGGATGGCGAAGGCCCTGCGCTGGCGGTCGGTTTCATTGGGCGCCGTGTAGTGCAACGTCTGGCAGTGGTGCAGCGTCACGCCGCCGGCCGGGAGGGGCACGACGACCGCCTTGGAGTCATCCACCTTGTCTCCCAGATCGAGCAGCGCGCTGTTGTCGGCGAGCCGCTCGTGTTCCTGCGAGCGGAAGTGTGTGCCTGGCAGAAACTGCATCGCGCCGTTGTGAACGTCCACATCGTCAAGCGTCAGCCAGCAGCTCACCAGGTTGGGCGGCGAGCAGCGCCAGTAGGCGTTGTCCTGGTGCCAGAGCGCGGGGCCGCCGTGGCGGGCCGGTTTGTACAGCGCCTGGTCGTGGAAAAGCTGGATGTTCGGTCCGATCAGGTCTTCGACCATATCCAGGATACGGTCGTTGTACAGCAGTCGCCGGAAGTGGATGTTATATTCGCACATCTGCATGATCTGCAGCATCCTGGTATCGCCGATCGCATGGCTGCGAAATCGGGGATGAAGGCCGTTGTTGGCCCGTTCAAACTCGCGATCATACTCCCGGCGCAGCAGCTTGATTTCGTCATCTTCCAGGATCTTGCCAATGCCCAGGTACCCGTCGGTCCAGAAGCGGTTGACCTGCTCTTCGGTCAGCGCCTTGCGCTCGACCGCGGTGCTGTTTCCATTTGACGTCTGCATCGCCGGTCCTCCAGAATTCAATTCTACTCGGCTGCCGGTGATATCAGCCCCGGTCTGCTGATTCCGTGTACAAGGCTACTGCCCAAGAATTGGGCGCTTACCGTCACTAAGAACTGACTGCCAAGAGTTGCCTCACACCCGCATCCGCAGCATCGGCCGCTCAAACGACACGTCCAGATACTGCATTTCGCGCAGCGACTTGGTGCCGGGATTCATGAAGTGGATGGCGAAGGCGCGGCGCTGGCGGTCGGTCACGTTGGGCGCGGTGTAGTGCAGCGTCTGGCAGTGGTGCAGCGTCACCCCGCCCGCCGGCAGCGCGATCACCACCGCCTCGGACTGCTCCACCTTGTCGCCCATGTCCAGCAGAACGCTCTCGTCGGCCGCCTGATCGTGATCCTCAGAGCGGAAATGGGTGCCCGGCAAGAACTGCATCGCGCCGTTGTGGATGTCCACGTCGTCCAGTGTCAGCCAGCAGCTCACCAGATTGGGCGGGCTGCACTTCCAGTACGCGTTGTCCTGGTGCCAGTGGACGGGGCCGCCGTGATGCGCAGGCTTAAACAGCGCCTGGTCGTGGAAAAGCTGGATATTCGGCCCGATCAGGTCCTCGACCATATCCAGAATTCTGTCATCGTAGAGCAGACGGCGAAAGTGGATGTTGTATTCGCACATCTGCATGATCTGCAGCATCTGCGATTCGGCCTCGTTCTTGGCCTCCAGATCGTCCGTATCGCCGATCGACAGGTTGCGAAACCTGGGATTCCGGCCGCTGCGGGCCCGCTCAAACTCGTGGTCATACTCCCGCCGCAACCGCTCGATCTCATCATCCTCCAGAATCTTGCCAATCGTCAGATAGCCGTCGATCCAGAATCGGTTGATCTGTTCCTCTGTCAACGCCTTGCGGTCGGTCGGCGTTTCGTTACCGTTTGCGCTCTGCATAGTCTGTACTCCAGAAATCTTATGTGGTCGGTCGTTGTTCCTGGCAGCCCTGGACTGCTGGTCCTGTCTCCTATTCTACTGCCAACACCCGGAACGCGGCCGCGAGCCGTTGCTGAAAGCGACAGACTGATTACAAAAACGAAATCGCCCTTACCGCCCCGCCGAGCCCGCCAACGACGCCCGAGAGCAGCCTTATGCGGCCTGACTTTAGAGATGCATTCTGAAACATTTGGGGGTACTGCCCGTGAAGATAACACGCCCTCAAGACAGTGTCAATCTGCCCGACGTGTGCGGGGGGGAAGGGCAGCAGTGGATGCAGACAGACCGCGAAATGCCTGTCTCGTCGGCGGTATCCTCACATGATGGCTTCAAGCTCATATGGGACCAGTTGGATGGGACAGGCCGCCGACCGGTCGATACGGCAACGAATCCTGGCAGATTCCGATGCTACACCGGCTCTGTTCCTTCATCCAGAATCGCGAGATACTGGTCGTATACGAACAGGCGGTCGCGGCGTTTTCCCGTGATCTCACGCGCAATCCCGTGCTCGATGAGCAACTCCATCGCCCTGGTGGCGGTAGGAAATGTTAGCGTCGTTCTCTTGCAAACCTCGGAAAGAGGCAGGACCGGGCGCGCCTTCAGCGCTTCATGCACGCGTATAGCCGAACCGGAGCGTCGACCGGTCCTCTCGATGCGACTGTGGTTTTCCTGGAACATTTGCGCGATCTGTTGCGCAACATCAACGGCGCCAGTGGCCGTCACCCGCACACCTTCGAGGAAAAAAGCCAGCCATTCCTCCCAATCACCGCTATGGCGCACGTCGTTGAGCAGGTTATAGTACCTCTCCCTGTGTTGTTTCAAATAGAGACTCAAGTAAAGGAGCGGCTCCCGCAGCACGCCAGCCTGACACAGCAGCAGTGTTACCAGCAGCCTGCCGACGCGTCCGTTGCCGTCAAGGAAAGGGTGTATAGTCTCGAACTGCACATGAGCAAGGCCGGCGCGCAACAGCAGGGGCAGCCCGTCCTCTCTGGCGTGGAGGAAGCGTTCGAGGTCGGCCATGCAGTCGGGCACGATTCGATGGGGCGGCGGCACGAAGGCGGCGTTGCCGGGTCGGGAGCCGCCTATCCAGTTTTGAGAACGACGGAACTCTCCGGGCGTTTTGTCGCTGCCCCGCCCTCGCGACAGCAGTACGCCATGGATCTCCCGAAGCAGGCGGTTGGAAAGCGGGAATCCCTCCTTCACGCGATGCAGACCGTGTTCAAGCGCAGCCACATAGTTCGAGACGTCCACCACGTCATCGAGCGGCACGCCAGGCGCCTCCTTCAACTCAAAGAGCAGGAGGTCTGACAGCGATGACTGCGTGCCTTCAATCTGGGATGAGAGCACGGCCTCCTTGCGTACATAGGTATAGAGAAAAAGGGCCTGGTCCGGCAGGAGCGTTGTGACGCCGTCAAGACGACCCAGCGCCAGCAGCGCCGCTTCAAGCGTCTGCTGCAGCGGTCCGTCCAAGTCCAGCGGAGGCTGCGGCGGCAGCGGAAGGGGGACAAAGGCGCGTACCTGCTCGTCTCCTGTATTCGTAACTTCGTAGCTGCCGATTTCGCCGCGCTTCATCGTGGTCGACATCCCCTATTAACGTTATGTGCATAACGGACTCCTCTATTAACGTTTATGGGCCTAAGTGTTAATAGCGGGTGGAAGTATACCACGGAGGGAGGCTGACAAGGAACTTCCCACGAGTGTCTTCTCTTTCCTCACGCACTCCTTATGCATGCCTTGGGCTCTGGGCGGGCAGCCGCAGTCGGGCCCCTTGCGCAAGGGGCGTCCCCGCAACGTCTCCCGGAAAACCAGGAAACGCAGAGAGCTTTAGCGTGTAAGAGGGGTAACGACAACCGAAGAACCGACTTCCAAAAGCGAACCCGCCCCTATCGTCCGGCAAGACCGGAAAGGGCGACGCCGGAGACGAAATACTTGTTGGCTGCAAAGAAGACGACCAGGACGGGGACAAGCATCAACGTGGCGACCGCCATGATGAGACGAAACTCGGTGAACTGCTCGTCGCCGAAGTAGCGCAGACCCAGCGCCAGTGTGCGGGTCTCTTCGCGGTTGGTAAAGATCAGCGGCGACATGAAGTCGTTCCAGTGGTGAATGAAGGAAAAGACCCCGACAGCCGCGATCGCCGGCTTGGTCAACGGCATCGTAATCATGGAATAGATGCGCAGACGCGATGCGCCGTCCACAACGGCCGCCTCCTCCATTTCCACCGGCAAGGTCATGATAAACTGGCGGATGAGGAATATATAGAAGGCCCCCCCACCGAACCAGAAGGGCAAGAACAGCGGCCACAGCGAATCGAACAGCCCAAGAAACTTGAACAAGAGGAAGCGCGGGATCAGCGTGACAGCCCACGGCAGCATCATTGTCGACAGCGTGAGCGCGAACCAGACGTTGCGGCCATAGAAGGGGATACGCGCAAAGGCGTAGGCGGCCATGGACGCGGTAAGGAGGGTTCCCAGCGTGGCCAGGAAGGTGACGAGAATGCTGTTGAAGGTAAATAGCCAGAAGGGCGCCCGGTTCCAGGCAACCGGATAGTTTTCCGGGTGGAAGGAGGAGGGAATCCACTCGGGCGGATAAGTGAACTCCGCGCCCGCGGGCCGCAATGACGTCATGACCAGCCAGTAGAGCGGCATCAACGAGATCACGGTCCCCAGCAATAGCAAGAGGTAGGCAACGACTTTGGCGGAAATCGACCCGATGTACTTTTCTTCTCGATCTACCAATGCATTCCTCCAACGAGGCAATCTACGAACTGCGGCCCTTGATCGCAGCTAACCACTGACCGCCGGCTACTGATCACCGGTGTTCTAGCTGGGCGCGCCGCCGCTCTCATAATAGACCCAATTGCGAGAGAGATAGAACTGAATGGCCGTGATCACCAGAATGATCATGAACAGAATCCAGGCCAGGCCGGAGGCATAGCCCATTGAAAAACTCTCAAACCCTTTGCGATAGATATAGAGCACGTAGAATAGCGAAGAGTTGATCGGGCCGCCCTTGGTGGCGATAAAGGCGACCGTGAACGTCTGGAAGAGATTGATGATGCCGATAATGAGGTTGAGGAAGATAACCGGACTGATCAGCGGAATCGTGATCCTCATGAAGCGGCGGAAATTGGTGGCGCCGTCAATTGACGCGGCCTCCAGCAGCTCCTCCGAAACGCCCTGCAGCGCAGCCAGAAAGATCACCATCTGCTGCCCCACCGACCACAGGCTCATCAGGATCAGCGCCGGTTTGACGATCTGCGGATCCCACAACCAGTTGACCGGCGAAATCCCGACCAGCCGCAGCAGGGAGTTGATCAGGCCGAAGTCGAAGTTGAAGATCCAGACCCAGAGAAAAACATTGGCGACCGCCGGCGTCACAGTGGGGATGTAGTAGACGGTGCGGAAGACGTTGACATAGCGCAACTTCATGTTGAGCAGCACCGCCAGACAGAGCGCTACGAGCAGCTGGGCGGGCACACCGAGAAAGGCGTAATACGAGGTATTGTAGAGCGCGGTGTAAAAAAGATCGTCCTGGAAGATCTTGTCGTAGTTCTCGAAAGCGATCCATTTGACCGCGCCGAAACCGGAGTATTTTGTCAACGACAGGTAGCCGGAGGCCACCATCGGACCGACCGTAAAGGCCAAAAAGCCGATAACCCAGGGCGCCAGGAAGAGATAGCCAGCGATGTTGTCCGCTTTGACCTTACGCGACCATCTCGGTTTTCTGCTTGGCGCAGGGCTGCTCACTTCCAGTGGGACAGCGTCCGCCATGAGCCACTCCCAGCAATGAGGGATAGACAGTGGTCAGTGAAATCCACTGACCACTGTCCACTGATCACTATCTACAGTCCGGCTTCCTGGATCTCTACTTCCACTTCCGCAATGATGGCGTCGACTTCGGCGGCGACGTCGTCCATCGCCTCCTGGGCCGTGGCATCACCGAGAATGATCCGGTCCTTGGCCGCCTGGATCAGGTTGTCCATCTCCTGCTGGCGCGGCAGATGGGAGAAGGCGCGGATGTTGTTGAAGGAGTCTTCCCACATCTCCGCCGTCTCCAGATTCGGTTCGAGGCTGCCCAGCCAGGCTTCGCTCTCGGCATGGCGCTTGACCATCGGCGAAGTCCAGCGCTCGCGGATGATGCGGAACTGGGCATCGTCCGAGATCAGGTACTGGCACATCGCCCAGGACTCGTCGACGTGGTCGGTCTGCAGGTAGATGCCGTGGGAGTTGGTGGCGTTGCGCACTTCGCGATTGCCATTCCACAGCGTGTTGAGCGGCACCAGCTGCATCTCCGACATGACGTCTTCGGGGATGAACTGGGCCTGGCCGCCGAGGACGAACTGCGCGCCCGGCCACTGCATGCACAGGCGCCGCTGCCCCATCATCGCCACCCAGCCGCCGGGGATGTTGCTCTCTGCCGGGGTGGGCGCCCACCCTCTGGCCACGGCGCCGGTCATGTACTCCCACGCCTCGATCGCATCGGGGCTGTTGAAGGCTGATGCGGTCTCGTCAGCATTCCACACGGTGGCATCGTTGCCCCAGATCCAGACGCACTGCATGCGAATCGTGCCGCCGCCGGGCAGGGCGCAGCCGTAGACGCGGTCCTCGCCTTCGCCGCCGCTGACGGCGTCCATCGTGTTGTCGAAGGCGTCGATGTCCCACTTGCCTTCGGCCCACAACTCGGCCGGGTCGTCCATGCCGGCCTCGGCGACCATGCTGCGGTTGTATAGCATGATGGTCGGGTTGTCTGAGCGGGGAATCGCCCAGCGCTTTCCGCGCCAGACGTTGTAGTCCCAGGCCTTGGTCATCTCGTCTTCGCCGACGCCCAGCGTGGGCATCAGTTCATCCAGCGGCATCAGCGCGCCGCGCATCGCCATTGTCGCGTTGTGCATGGGATGGACGTCGAGCAGGTCGCCGACCGTGCCGCCGGCAAGACCGGTGAGCACCTTGGGTTCGTAGTCACCGTGCGGAATGATCAGCGAGGAGACGGTGACGCCCGGGTTGATCTCCTCGTACTCGGCCATCAGCGTGTCCCATAGCCCTTCGCTGCGGGCCATCGGCTGGTTCACCCAGAACTCGATGGTGACCTCCTCCATGGCCGCTCCGCCCCCTCCGTCATCTCCCGCCGACGGCGCCGCGGCAGGCGCGCAGGCGGCGATCAAGGCGCCGGCGGATGTCGCGGCCGCCACTTGCATGAAACCACGTCGGCTCATTGCGCGTTGAGTCATTTTGTGTCGCTCCTTTGCTTAAAGATGTGGAAACGTAAAGTGGATCATCTCGGGCAGACTGTTTGAAGAACTTGCGCCGCGCAACCGGTAGCGGTTGCAAACAGCTATGAGGACCTGCCTGAAACAAGATGGGGCACTTCGGGTGAAGATAACACGGGTTCGAAATCGTGTCAATCACCTTTCAGGGGGTGGGCAGGGCAATCGCATCTAAATCTGTAGGCCGATTCAGTTGAAATTGTGGCCAGAAGAAAGCGAGAATAAGTGGAAATCACCCTGCGCTTACTGAATATCGACGGGAAGACGCCGCGGATCAGGCCCTCAGTCGGCG
>JAJDZJ010000155.1 GCA_022824685.1 Caldilineaceae bacterium | reverse complement strand
ACGTCGAACGTTTCATCAACAAAATCAAGTGGTGCCGCCGCATCTTCACTCGCTACGAAAAACTCGCACGACATTACATGGCTTTCTTACATTTTGCTTCTACACTCATCTGGCTTAAACAAAATGTCAACGGACCCTAGTTCCGGTCGATCAGTTTGCGCAGGAAGGCCCCTTCGGTCTTGACGATTTCGTCGTCGTTTCCGGGCACGAAGTTGTCGGGTATGAAGAGCTCGAGGGAGAGGGCGCCCTGGTAGCCAAAGGTTTTGAGGTCGTCGATGAGTTGGGGGATGTCGGCGACGCCTTCGGCGAGACGGGCGCCGCGCCAGCGCCAGGTCGTGTTGCCATCGGGGCCCTGGCCGGCGGGTTCGGGCAGGCGGTTGCCGATGTGGCAGTGGGCGACGTAGGGGCCGAGGAGCTCCAGGCCCATACGGGTATCTTCGATGCCGACTTCGATCATGTTCTGCACGTCGTAGATGGCGCCGATGTGGTCGGGGTCCAGGTCGCGCAGGAGTTCGAGCGCGCGCGAGGCGGTGACGGCGAGTGTGCCGGTATGGATCTCATAGGTGGCCTTGACCCCATACTCACATGCGAGCTCGGCCAGTTTGGCGTAGCCGGCGCGCGCTTCCAGGAACTGCGGCCAGTAGGGTCTGGCGCGGTCGTGTTTGGGGGCATCGATGCGGATCAGGGGCGGGCGGTCGGGGTCGATTGCGAGGGCGCCTTTGAAGAGCTTGACGACGTGCTCGGTATCGTCGTAGCTGGCGTTTGGAGCCAGAGCAGCGACGCGGATACCGGTGCGTTTGACGGCGGCGCGAATCTGGTCGGCCTTGTCGAGGATATTGTCCGGGCTTACGTCGGAGAGATGGCGGCCCCAGAAGAAGGGCTCGGCGTTGGGATCGTTGGGGTTATAACGGCAGCGCAACTCGACGGCGTCGTAGCCGTACTGTTGCAGCTTGTCGAAGGTTTCATCCAGTTCCCAGCGGGGAAGCATCACAGAGGTGCAACTCAGTTCCATACGGGACTCCTTTGCGGCGGAGAAAGAAGGAAGGCAGGAAGACGGGACGTTCCCGGTCCTGGCCTTTCTCATATTACACCGGGATTGAGCTGGCGGCACTTTTCAAGGACCGCGATTTGGGCGCGTACGCTTTGTGGGGTGATGTCCAGCTCATGTCCCTGGCGGATGGAAGCGTAGAGAGCGCGATACAGCTCCTGAACGGAGGCGGCTCCGTCGTAGTCAAAGGAGATGCGCTCCTCCTTCCAGGGAAGCTGTTCGCTATTGTAGACGCGGTCGCGGGCGATGGGCGCTTCGTCCAGAACGAGGGGCGGCGCGTCGGCGGGGTCGAAGTAATTGAGGCGCGCTTCGTCCCGGTAGCAGGCCATCGATCCTTGCGTTCCCAGCACGAGGAAGTTGGGCTGGGGGACGGCGCAGGCGGTGGTGATGTTGATTTCGACGAGGGGACCCTGGCCCGGCTTGGGCTTGAGAATGATTTTGACGTGGCTGTCGGCGTCGCCGGCATAGAGCGGGGTGGCTTCCATGTGGCAGAAGACGTCGGGGTCGGGGTCGTCGATGAGGAGCATGCCCATGTCGACGAAGTGGGGGCCGCTGTTGTTGAGCATGCCGCCGCCGTAGCGTTTCATGGTCTGCCAGTCCCATCTGCGGCTGAAGCCGCCGTTGTGAATGCGGACCTCGATGATGCGGCCGAGGAGGCCGGAGGCGATCACTTCACGCGCTTTGACGAAGTCGGCGGCGTAGCGGAGGTTCTGGTGGACGGTGAGGAGCTGCCCGGTCTCATTGGCAGCGGTGAGCATGGCGTCGGCGCCGGCGAGGTCGCTGGCCATGGGCTTTTCGACGATGACGTGCTGGCCGGCGCGCATGGCTGCGATGGCCTGCTCGGCGTGGAGGTGGCTGGGGGTGGCCACGACCATGAGCTCGACGGCTTTGTCGGCGACCAGCTCCTCGTATGTGGAGTAGGCGAGGCAGTCGAAGCGTTCGACGGCTTCTGCCTGGCGGTCGGGGTCTGGGTCGCAGACGGCGACGACGCGGAACTGTTCGGGGAGATGGGCACAGGCGTTGGCGTGGTTGTTCCATCCGGTGCGGCCAAGGCCGGCGATGCCTACGTTGATTGGTGTTTGGCTGGTCATGGTTAGTTTTGAGTTTTCAGTTTCTAGTTTTTAGTGCTTCGCCCGAGAGGGTTCGCCCACTGAAGTCTGATTTCTGGCCTGATGCTTTTTTAGACCAATTCCGAGGAAGTACCCGGGGAAAAGGACTCACGGTTCAGGCAAGCTCGGGATGCTGGAGGATGTGCTTGTAGAGTTCTTTGCAGGAAATCATTTCCATCTTCTGGCTGGCGTGGTCGAGGAGGAGCCCGATCTGGGCGGCCTGTTTGTCGATGCGGTAGATGGACCAGGGGTGGAAGATGGGCATGTAGTAGAGAAGCCCCTGTTGCGTGCAGTAGTCGATGCCGGGCGCGTATGCTTCGTAGACGCCTTGCGCGTCGAGGGGCATTGCGGTTGGGTAGGGCCATGGGAGCAGCGGCGGCCAGTGCACTTCGGCCGGCTGGCCGGTGAGGATGTTGTCGTGCCAGGCGTGGGACGGTGTTTCCAGGAGTTCGGGAAAGCCATCCTCGGCGTACCAGAAGGGCTGATCGAGGAGGGCGGGCAATGTGCCGTTGGGGCCTTTGCCGACGCTGCGCACGTAGCGGTAGCCGGATTCCCACATGACTTCGAGAATTGCATGCTGGCCGCGGAAGCCGTTGGTGTATCCGCCGGGCGCGGTGAGGCCGTTTACTTCGCGCCCGAAGGTGTCTTCGATCAGCTTTCTGGCGTCGCCAAGTTCATAGGTGAGCGCGGCCCTGTTCTCGCCCAGCTCTTTCAGGTTGGGATGGGTGAAGGTGTGGCACTGGATGTCGAAGAGGGGATGGTCTAGTATGGCGCGCAGTTCGGGGCCGCAGAGGTCCAGCATTTTTGCGACGAGGAAGAAGGAAGCAGGCGCGTTGCGCCGCAGATGCGCGGCGGCGACGGCGCGTACGCCGTCCAGGAATTCGGCGATATGTTCGGGCGTGTAGCTGAAACCCTTTTGGCGTCTGTTCCTATCCCACCAGGGGAATACGCCTTCGGTGTCGTAAGCGGCGACGTAGTATGACATGAAGCGCCTCCTTTTCAATCGGACCAGATAATGAGGACATTTTGGCTGATGGCGTACATGCGCCCCCAATGCGCCCTTCGCTCGAAGCATGCGCCCAACACGAGCCAGGTGAAATCATATGATCCCCCGAAGCGATGGCACTGGCAAGCGCTGTTGCCACAGCTCTGTGCGTCAACATGTCTCCTCCGTCAGACGTATCTGCGCATGGGTACATGGGCATCGGCTTGCTTCCAAGGCTAATGCAGCATACGATGGGCGCAAAAGATGGGCAAAGGCATGTAGTATGCGAGAATGTGCCTTCATTCGAAAGGATATTGCAGATGGACAAGCAGAATGTGACCCTATCGTTGCCTCGGTCAATATTGCGTAAGGCAAGGAAGATAGCAATCGATCAGGATCATTCCTTGTCAGGACTGATGGGTGATCTACTCACCAAATTCGTAGAACGGGAAGATGAATACGCCAGCGCAAGGCGGCAACATCTCGCCTTACTCGATCAGGCAACAGATTTGGGTACCAAGGGATCAGCCAGTTGGACGCGAAGAGACCTTCATGAACGCTAAAATCCCCGATTCGTGACGCTATGGCAAGGCAGCGCCAAGCAGATACTCCTTCCTCCCGCTTCGACGGAAGCGCCCCCTCTTTACAGCTTACTCATCTTTTCCAGAACGGGCCAGAACTCCAGCTGCTCGACGGCGTGGCTGCGGTAGATGCCGATGCCGTCGGCTCCGCAGTCCATGGCCACCTGGGCGGCGCGCAGCATCTGGTCGGGCTGCTGGAAGCTGCCGGGATGGTAGCAGGAGAGCTCGGCGATGACCGGTGTACGGCCGGCGGCGACTTCGACGGCGTAGCTGAGCTGGCGCCGGAGCGCGTCGAGGTCGGAGTTGGTGCGGAACCAGATGTAGAACTCGTCGACGAGGCCCTGTTCGAGCCAGGCGGGCCAGTCGTGCAGGAGTTTGAGATAATCCTCTTTTTCGCCGGCGATGAGGGTGGTGGAGAAGACGGCGTCGGGCTTGGTCTCTTTGACGGCGGCGCGCATCTCGGTCAGGGCGAGGGTGACGTAGTCGGCGCGGAACTGCAGCCATTCCGGGTCGTCGTTGGGCAGGTCGAAGGGGTTTTTGCCGTGTTTGGTCTGGAACTCGTTGACGGTGCGGTCCTCGTAGCCGTAGGGGACGGCGCCGTTTTCGTCCTCGTTTCCGAGCACGAACTCGACCTGGATGCCGTCGCCCTGGGTATGGGTGAGGGTATCGACGAACAGCTGAGTCTGTTCGGCGCGCACTTCGGGGAAGGCGGCGCTCATGTAGAGGTCGTCGCCCGGCTGCAGGGTGTAGGAACGGGCGCGCGTGAGGCTGCGGAACTGTGGGTTTTTGCTGGCGAAGTCGCTCATGGTGGTGGTTACTTTGGGCGCGTCGTAGATGGGCCGGTGGCTGTCCATGACGGCGCGTGCCTCGGCTGCGGTGACGGGGGGGCGCAGAAAGTCGAGGGACCAGCCGTAGGTGATGCGCGCCCAGCCATGGCGGGGGAAGGAGTTGTAGTTGATGTAGGGATCGACTTGGACACCGGCGGCGTGAGCGGCTTCGGTCAGGGCGCGAGTCTGGTCTCCGCCGATGATTTTGGTTATGCCGACGTCGGCGCATTTCTGCGTCCAGGCGGGCAGGTAGTCGGCGTAGTCGGGATCGGTGGGAATTCTCTCCACGACGGGCGGTCCCCAGAGTACGAGGCGTTCAGGCATCTTTTCTTTTCCTCTTTGTATATGGAAAGTTTTTGCGGCTGGCGGAATCACCGGCCACTGTGGTTACAGTTCTTCGTCCAGCCCTTCGAGCAGACGGTCTATCTCGCTTTCGTCGTTGAAGGCGGCCACGGAGATGCGCATGGCGACTTTGACCGGGTCGGGCGGGGCGGTCAGCCATTGGGATTTGACCACGGTTTGATGGCGCTGGCTCATCCTTTCAACGAGACTGTCCAAATCGGTCTTGGTGAAGCCATCGAACTTGACGGAGGTGATGCCGGCGGACTTTCCGGGCAGCGTGGGAGTGATGATGCGGGCGCGATCGATGTGCGCGATGCCGCGGCGCAAGCGGCTGGTGAGCTCGGCGATCCGCGCTTGCATGTTTTCCAGGCCGACGCTCTGCATGATCTCGACGGCGCGGCCGAGGCCGACAACCAGGGCGTGGTTATAGGTGCCGATCTCAGTGCGGGAGCGGGCAGTTGGCGTCGGTGTAGGGTCATCGGGCAGCGCCCAGGGGCTGCGGTCGGGGATGAAGTTGGGGCGAAAGCCGGGGAGCTGTTTTTCGGCGACGTACATATAGCCAGTTCCCATGGGGCCGAGCAGCCATTTGTGGCCGGAGCCGACGGCGAAGTCGCAGTCGAGGTCGCGGAGGTCTACCGGCATCTGTCCGACGGATTGGGCCAGGTCGAGCATGACGGGCGCGCCGGCCTTGTGGGCGACGGCGGCTGCCTCTTTGACAGGGAGCAGGCGGCCATTGGGCGAGGCGATATGGCTGAGGCAGATCAGGCGGGTGCGGTCGTTGAGTACGTAAGCGAGGTCGCCGAGAAAATGTTCGTCGTAGACTTCGCCCAGCACAATGGTCTTGACGCCGTATTTGTGCTCCAGGCAGTAGGAGAGGCCGAAGGTGCTGACGTGTTCGAGGGAGGTAATCACGAATTCGTCACCCTCCTGCCAGTCGAGCCCGCGCACGATCTGTTGCATGGCGCGGGAGGTGTTGGTCTCGATGCCAAGTTCTTCTTCCTTTACGTTGAGCATTCGCGCCAGGCCGCTGCGGGCGGCGGCCTCGCGTTCTGTGTGTGACTGCCGGCCGGCGGGGGTGGCGGGCCCGTGGCGGGCTTCGGTTTCCATGGTTTCGCGCACCGCTTGCAGCACGGAGTCGCTGGCGGGGCCGTAGGTCCCGGTCTGAAAATATCCGACTTCCCTGGTCATGGGAAGTTCCTGCCGAAGCTGTTCCACCGTCATGCGTGACATTTTCTGGGCCTTGTGCTGGATGGAGTTCGAAAAAATCCCTTCCGGCGAAACGTGATCGGGCGCGATAGGCGCTGTAGAAGATCGCCGGGCGGGTACTGGGAATGATAACCGACATTGACGGATTCTGTCTAAGGGGCAGGGGCAGGGCAATCGCATCTAAATCTGTAGGCCGATTCAGTTGAAATTGTGGCCAGAAGAAAGCGAGAATAAGTGGAAATCACCCTGCGCTTACTGAATATCGACGGGAAGACGCCGCGGATCAGGCCCTCAGTCGGCGA
>JAJDZJ010000153.1 GCA_022824685.1 Caldilineaceae bacterium | reverse complement strand
TCGCCGACTGAGGGCCTGATCCGCGGCGTCTTCCCGTCGATATTCAGTAAGCGCAGGGTGATTTCCACTTATTCTCGCTTTCTTCTGGCCACAATTTCAACTGAATCGGCCTACAGATTTAGATGCGATTGCCCTGCCCTGCACGCAGGGGCCGCGCGCCTGCCCTGCATAGTGGACCGGCTGTGCGCCGCCCTCCCACAATAGGAGAATACAGATGGCATCGCCATTTACCGACTTTGATCTGATGCGCAATCTGCGACAGGACGGCGGCAAAATCGTTCTGCTGGTGATGGATGGTCTGGGCGGCCTGCCCGCAACGCCTGGGGGAAGGACGGAATTGGAGACGGCCCGCACCCCTAACCTGGATGGGCTGGCGGAATCCGGGTCGTTGGGTCTGAGCATCCCGGTTCGGCCCGGGGTGGAACCGGGGAGCGGGCCTGCGCACCTGAGCCTGTTCGGATACGATCCCGTGCGCTACATGATCGGTCGCGGCGTGTTGGAGGCGCTGGGGATCGGCTTTCCGTTGCAGACCGGCGACGTGGCCGCGCGCGGCAACTTCGCCTCGGTCGATGGTGATGGCCTGATTACCGACCGGCGGGCCGGACGCATTGCCACCGAGGAGTGCATCCGGCTGACGGGCAAGCTGCGTGAGGCGAGCAAGGGGCTTTTCGAAGACTGCGATGTATTCGTCGAACCGGTGCAGGAGCATCGTTTTGTTTTCGTGCTGCGAGGTGAAGGGCTGGGGGGCAGCCTGACGGATACGGACCCGCAGGCAGTAGGGCGGAAGCCGCTGCCGGTGCGGGACGAAAGCGGGCGAAGCGAAGGCGCGCGCACGGCGGAACTGGTGAACCGGTGGGCGGCGCACGCCCGTGAAGCGCTGGCCGACGAGCCGCGGGCCAACAGCCTGAATCTACGCGGTCTGGCGCAGGACCCGGGACTGCCGCTCTTTCCGGACATATATGGCATGCGGGCAGGGGCGATTGCGGTCTATCCGATGTACCGCGGGGTGGCGAGCCTGGTAGGGATGGAAGCGATCCCGTTCGAAGGAGACCGCCCGCGGCATGAGATCGACGCGCTGGCGGAGGCGTGGGAAGACTTCGACTTCTTTTTTGTTCATGTCAAGAAGACGGACAGCTACGGCGAGGACGGAGATTTCGACGCGAAGGTCCACGAGATCGAGGCGGTGGACGCGGAGATTCCCCGCATCTTGGAGATGGGCCCGGGCGCGTTGATCGTGACCGGGGATCACAGTACGCCGGCGGTTCTGCGCAGCCACAGCTGGCACCCGGTCCCGACGCTGCTGTGGAGCCCAAATGCCATGCCCGAAGCGGCGCGGGGCTTTGGCGAGCGGGCCTGTGCCGGCGGTCAGCTGGGAATCTGCCACGCGACAACACTGATCCCGCAGGCGATGGCTCATGCGGGCCGGTTGAAGCGATTTGGGGCGTGACAGGCCAGATTGCGGTTCAGGGGTCAGCGTTTGGCGTCAGTGCATAGGATTGGGGCAGGGCGAATGTGGGGAGTATGAGAGAAGATATCGATTGGGCCGCGCGGCGTCTCGAAGCCGCTTCAAGGGTTGTTTGTCTGACGGGGGCGGGGGTGAGCGCCGAGTCGGGTGTGCCGACTTTTCGCGACGCCCAGACTGGCCTGTGGAGCCGGTTTGATGCGGAGGAACTGGCTTCTCCTGAGGGCTTCGAACGGGACCCGGGGCTGGTCTGGCGCTGGTACATGTGGCGGTTGGACCAGCTGAAGGCCGCTGCGCCCAACCCCGGGCACTTTGCGCTGGCGCAGCTTGCCGGGCTCTGCGAGCGGTTTCTGCTGGTCACGCAGAACGTGGACAGTTTGCACGAGCAGGCGGGCAGCGGGGAGGTTCTTCACCTGCATGGCAGCCTCCTTCACTTTCGCTGCAATTCGTGCGCCGCCCCGCATCATCTGACCGGCGAGCAACGGCGCGCAGAGTCGCCGCCCGCGTGCGGACTCTGCGGCGACCTTGTGCGGCCCGATGTGGTCTGGTTCGGCGAGAGTCTGCCCTGGGATGTGGTGGAAGAGGCGGCCGACGCGGCCCAGGGCTGTGATGCAATGCTTGTCATCGGCACAAGCGGGCTGGTCTATCCCGCGGCGCAGCTGCCGCTGATCGCGAAACGGGCGGGGGCCGCGGTGATCGACGTAAACCCGGAGCCGGGCCCCATTTCCTCCATCGCCGATCTGTTCCTGCAGGGGAAGAGCGGGGAGATACTGCCGGCGTTGGCCGGTTCTGTCGCGGACAGGCGGGCGAACGCCTGAGTGAGCGGCCCCAATGCGCGGGCCTTCCTCCGGTCGCGCGCGCGCCCGCCTGTCGTTAGCCGGGGAACCGACTGTCAAATCCTGAACAACGTACATACGAGGAGTGGATAATGGAGATCGTCGTCGCGGTCATTGCAGGCATCCTGGTTGGGGGCGCGGTCTGCTGGCTTTTGCAGGGTTCTCGGGCCAGGAGCCGCCAGTCCGGAATGGAGGCGGATTGGATCAAGAGGGAAACTGCGCTGCGAGAAGAGCTCGCTGGGTTGAAAGGCCAGTTGGCCCAACGAGACAACGCCGAGAAGATCCTGGAGACGGCGAAGGATCAGCTGAGCGAGAGTTTCCAGGCGACCGCCAGCCAGGTGTTGCAGGCGAATAACGCCCAGTTCATCGATCTGGCGCAGGAGAACCTGGGCAAGACGCTGGAGGAGGCAAAGGGTGATTTCAAGCAACGCCACGAGCAGTTTGAAGCGCTGGTCAAGCCTCTTCGGGATAACTACGAAAAGCTCAACCCGCAGATCAGTCTGCTCGCGGAGAGGAGCGAAAGCATTGCCGAGGAGGCCACCAGGCTGTCCAGCGCGTTGACGGATAACAGGCAGATAGGCAACTGGGGCGAGGTACAGCTGCGGCGGGTCGTCGAACTGGCCGGAATGCAGGCGTATTGCGATTTTGCGGAACAGACTGCCGGGAGCGGCTCGCAGATCAGGCCCGATCTGACGGTGCGGCTGCCGGAGCAGCGGGCTGTGGTCATTGACGCCAAAGCGTCCACGGCTGCATACATGGAGGCGCAGCAGGCGGATGATGAGACGGCGCGAGACGATTCACTGAAACGCCATGCCGGCGCCCTGAAAGCGCAAGTGGACGACCTGGCGAAGAAGGAATACGGGGCAAAGGTGGAAGGGTCACTGGATTTTGTGGTGATGTTCGTGCCTGGCGACCAATTTCTGTCAGCAGCGCTGAACGCCAACCCTGAGCTGATTGAGTACGCCATGCACAGGCGGGTTGCCATCGCTACGCCGGCGTCGCTGATCTCGCTTCTGTGGTCTGTTGCCAATGGCTGGCAGCGCCAGCGCATTGCCGAAGATGCTGAGCGCATCCTGAAAGAGGGGCAGGAACTGCACAAAAGAATGCTGACCTTTATGGATCACTATAAGGATGTGGGCGCAAGGCTCAACAGGGCCGTTGAAACCTTCAACAGGTCGGTCGGGTCCTTCGATAGCCGGGTCTTGCCCCAAGGGCGCAGGTTTGCCGAGATGGTCACTGACAAAAAAGAAGAGTTGCCGCAGCCCCTGCAAATTGAGAATCAAGCCCGAATCTCCAGTTACGCCGGGGAGTAGATTGAGCGCCACGAATGAACGACGGCGCAGGGAGGATGCCGTGCCTGAAAGCAGGTTGAAACTGGAAAGGGAGATCGCCAGTGCCCAGGATGAACTCGAGGCGGCGCGACGCAAGCTGGTGAAACTGCGGCGGCAGCTGCCGCCGGAGCCGGTGGAAGATTACGAGCTGAAGAACGCGGACGGGCCCGTGAAACTCTCGCAACTGTTCGGCGGCAACGATGATCTTATCCTCATACACAACATGGGAACTGGCTGCTCGAACTGCACGATGTGGGCCGACGGATTCAATGGCGTGTACGACCATCTGCAGAGCCGGGCCGCGTTTGTCGTGGTGTCGCCGGACACGCCAGAGGCGCAGCAGGCGTTCGCGAGAAAACGCGGCTGGCGGTTTCCGATCTATTCCGCGGAGGGGACGACGTTTACGAAAGACATGGGCTTCCAGTGGGAAGAGGAGGCCTTCATGTCCGGATTCCAGCCGGGCGTTTCGGTCTTTCGAAAGGAGGAGGCCGGAAGGATCGTGCGGGTAGCCAAAGACTCCTTCGGACCGGGCGACCCCTACTGCGGCGTGTGGCCCCTGTTCGATCTGCTTCCGGACGGGCCGGCCGGCTGGAACCCCTTGTTTGCGTACCCCGCTGACAGTGGTTGATAAATATCGTGGCCGGCCGGCCAGCCAGCGCAGAGCCCGCCGGGCCCAAAATCAGACACGATCGCCAGGAGCGGGAAACCTATTGTTGCCTTGGACCGTACAGTTGTCAGACGGGCCTCATTGGATGCAACGATGAGGCTGCCAGAGAACCCCTGAGACAACGACAAAACAGGTGCGCGTCTCCTTCGACGTGACGGTATCGGCCAGAGAACGGAGGAGGCGATCACGACAAGGAGGGCAACAATGGTACGCAGTCCCGGCACAGACGCGAGAATCAGGCCAACGGCCCGCAGATATGGTCGGCGCAGTAGCTGGCGCAACCTGCCTATCCCGCTCCTACTGATGCTGGCGCTTCTTTTGGCCGGCTGCGCGGCGCCGTCACAAAATGAGCGGCAGGCGGCTCCAGACTCAAGCAGACAGTCGTTTGTCAGCCAGGCTCCTTCGCAATCCGCTTCTGCAGCCACCAGGTCAGGCCCTATCTCGCCCGATTCAGGACGCCGCCACCGCCGCGGCCCGCAGCCGGAAGCGCAGCTGCCCCCCGTCGTGCCCACAAGCCTCGAAACGACATCCACGTTCGGTCTGGACGCCGATGACGCGTCGTGGCGCCGTTCGCTCGCTCTCGCGCGCCAGGGCTTTGTGCTCGAACCGGATGACGTGCGCGTGGAGGAGTGGCTCAACGCGCTGCGCTGGGACTATTCCCGGCCTGAAGGCGAAGAGACGTTTCATCTCGATCTGACCGTTACGACCGACCCGCTTGACCCCGAATCCTGGCTGGCGTTGATCGGGCTCAGCGCGGCCGCGCCCCGGGAGCTGCCGACCAGGCGTTATGTATCGGTCGTGCTGGATGCGTCCGGCTCGATGGGAGAGGACAATAAGCTCTATACCGCGCGTACGCTCGTCGAGACGCTGCTCAGCCGCCTTTCCGAGGGGGACCGAGTCTCCCTGGTGCAGTTTTCAGAGGTGGTGCTGGGCGAGTACACGGTGCCTCACGCGGCCCCGGACGATCCAGCGCTGACAGGTTCGCTGCGCGGCTTCCGCCCCAACCAGAGCACGAACGCCGAAGCGGGGCTGCGCAAGGGCTATGAACTGGCGCTGGAAGCGCGGCGGCAGGACCCCGACGCGCTGCACTATGTCTTCTTCATCAGCGACGGTGTGGCCAACGTGGGTGACACCCGCGCCGAGTCGATCATCGAATCTCTGGGGGGCCAGCGTGCCGAGGCCAACCCGATCCGCCTGGTTGCGGTGGGCGTGGGCATTGAAAACTACAATGACGACCTGCTGGAGCAGGTGAGCAACGACGGCGACGGCTGGTACCGGTACGTGTATTCGCCCGAGGAGGCGCAGGGCCTACTGTCGGCGGACTCATTCGCCGCGCTATTCAGCCCGGCCGCGGACGAAGCGCGGGCGCAGGTTTCATGGGACGCGGAAACGGTCGAAGAGTGGCGCCTGGTGGGCTACCTCAACCGGGCGGCCGCGAATGAGTCATTTGAAGATGACGAGGAGGACTTCGCGGAGCTGCACGTGGGCCAGGAGAACACGGTCGTGTACCGGCTGAAGGCGCGGCCGGGGGCGGCCGGGCCGCTGGGCACGCTGGCCTTGCGCTGGCATCATCCTGGCAGCGGGGAGCCACAGACACAGGCGTGGACGCTCGCTTCGGAAAGTCCAATGCGTTGGGAGGATGTCGCTCCGATCCGGCGCCTTGCGCTTCTGGTGGCGCTGGCGGGTGAGAACTCGGCCGAACGTCTGGATGACGCCCAGGCCCGGCGCAGCGCAATTGAGCAGGAGTTCGCGCGGCTGGGCGGCCTGACCGAGACGCGCCAGGGGCAGGAGTTCGGCGAGATTCTGGCGGCGTCGTTGCCGGAGCCGCCGGCGTGGTTCGAGCAGGGCAGTTCGACGCGGGGTGAGTAAGGGTTGCCCTGTCCACGGGTGAACGGCAAGCCCGGGGCAGGAAGTTGGCGCAGCCAGGCGCAAAGCTGGCCGCGCCACAATACGCGACATCGCGGAGGCGCCCTTGGGAACGAAAACCCGGGGCGCCGCCCTGCGACCGCCCCTCCCCCCGCCACCCAATATCCACTAACCCCTGCAGTTCACACCCCGCCGCTCGCCCCCAAAATCCCCGTCCAGACAAAATCCCCGTCCAGAATAAGCTCTGACTGTTGTTCCGTTCACGTGACGACGGGGTAGAATGGTATCTGTCGATTGCGGTTACGCATTGTGACATCAATGTGCTATGATCGCCCTATTTCCCACAACCTGTCCGCTCTCATTTCGCGAAGTGAAAGCGTGTCTCACTCGTCTTTAAGGACTGCCAATGTTGTCTCCGCGCTTATTTGCTCTGGTGGTTGGCGTTGATCAGTACAAGAGCAGTGTGATTTCCGATTTGGGTGGTTGCGCCAACGATGCCAGAGCGATCTATGGATTCCTGACCCAACGGCTGGGCGTGCCCACTGAGAACATCCGGCTACTGACATCGACAGGCGCGGAACCGGACGAAAAGCTCCCCTCGCGACAGAACATCATAGACGGCTGGCGGTGGCTGATCGAGCGGGCCAACACCGGCGACCAGGTTTTCTTCCATTACAGCGGGCACGGCTCACAGGCCCTCTCATCCGATCCCAATGAGCCCGACGGCTACGATGAGACGTTGGTGCCCTGCGACAGCCGCACGACCGACGACAGGGGCAGACCCGTCTACGACATATTGGACAAGGAGCTGGCCGCGCTCATCGCTTTGGCGGAGGAGAGAGGCGCGCTGGTCACCGTTGTGCTGGACTGCTGCCATGCAGGTTCAGGCACGCGGGCGCTCGTTCCAGTGCGTCGGACACCGGCGGACCGCCGCGCGCGGCCAGCCGGCGCCGTTCTGCCCGAAACGCAGGGCGCAAAAGCGGTAGCCAGCCGCCACTGGTCAGGGAAGCTGGGCAGCGATCACCTGTTGCTGGCCGGTTGCCGCGATGAAGAGATGAGCCACGAGTACCGCTCGCCGACCAACGGCGCCTGGTACGGGGCGATGACCTATTTCCTGTTGCAGAAGCTGCAGGAGCTGCATCCGCGCATGAGCTGGCGAGAAGTCCACGACGCGGTGCAAACGCAGGTCCACAGCGTCTATGCGAGCCAGATCCCCCAATTGGAGGGTCCCGTAAACCGCGCGGTTTTTGGCGATCTGATGCCGCACGCGGGCTCCTACCTGAACGTTATCGATGCCCGCGAGGCCGGGGAGACGGGAAACGATGTGATCATACGCATCGGCGGCGGCGCGGCGGTTGGCCTCACCCCGGGCAGCCATGTGGAGTTGTACCCGGCCGGCAGCGAAGCCCTGTCGGGACGCGGCCTAGGCCGCGGCGAGGTGTTCGAGTCCAGGGTCGATTCGTCCTACGCAATGATCAAGGGCGTTCGCCACACACAGTTCAGCCTGCCGGCGAGGGCGAAAGTGACGGCTTACGGCTACCAGAGGCTGATGTACGAGGTATCGACCACAGATCCCTTTCTGCTGGCGGAGTTGACCACGGCTCCCTCTTCACCGTTCCTGCACACGGCAGGAAGTGGCCAGCCGGATGGATTTGCCCGTTTTCACGTGGCTGTCGAGAACGATGCCTACGTCATTCAGGACGGCAGCGGCGACCGGATCGTCCAGGACACGCCGCCGCGTACCCAGGCGGGCGCGGCCAAGACGGCCGAATATCTGCATCATCTCGCGACCTTCCATAATGTGCGCACGCTGCGCAATCCGGCGCCCATGGCGTTGATGGAAGAGGCGCTGAGCTTGGAGGTTCAGTCCTACACGCGGGCCAGTTTTACCGAGCCGAAGGATGGCGAACCTCTGGGCAAAGATGGGTTGTTGCCGCCGGGCAGGAAGATCTGGGTCACGATTCGGAACAATAGCGCCGAGAATCTTTATGTCACCGTCTTTGCGCTGTCTTCGAAATTCGGCATTCGCCGCGTCTACCCGGAGCGGGCCCCCTATCAGTTGGTGTCGCCGGGCAAGGCTTTTTTTGTCAACAACATTGAGCCGGTTGTGAAGGACTCCGGAGCCGAAAGTGAGACAGAGATTTACAAGGTCTTCGCCACGCGGGTTCCCACTTCCTTCGATGTGCTGGAGTTGCCGGAGTTGAACGAACCAAGCGGCGCCGAACAGACGCGTGCATTCGGTCCGCTGGCCGAGCTGTTGAACGGCATTCGTTACGACGGTCCGCGCGTGCGCAATCTGATGGTGCAGCGGGACGATACACATGATCGCTGGATCACGAAGCAGGTGACGGTCAAAGCCTTGAGCAAACAGGAGGAATTCCTGCTCCCTCAGGGTCAGAACAGGATCAATGTGGGCACGGACCTGGACATTACGGTTGAGAAGCCGGCGGGTTTGGGCGGCCTGCTGGTGGTCAGCAGTCTGAGCCACTTCGCGTGGGACCCGACTGACCCGATCACCCTGCCGCCGGGCTTGAGCAGCCCGGAAGCCGCTCCGTTTTTTCAGCCGCTCTCATTTTCGCGCAAGGCGGGGGCGGCCGGCGCTTCGCCCGGCGTGCTGGTCTTGGATACCTCAGCCGACCAACTCGCGACGATCAGCGCGGAGTCGCCGTTGCGGATCGCGCTCAGTGTGGAGAACGATCCGGACATTGCGGGGGTTGCGGCGGTCGCGTTTGACGGCGAGTACTACTACATGGTTGGCCATCCAACCGATGCCCAGAACCTGTCGCAGGACGGCGACAGGAGGCGCATGGCGGTGGAGATTACCCATCTGCCGATTCCGGACGCGGCGGCTGCGGAGTCCGGCTCTGTGGGCGCCAGCCAAAGGTTCGGGCTGAACGAGGCGGAAGAGACAACGGTGGAGACGGGGCATGGGACAGCGCCTGGCAGGGGCAAGGGAGGGCTGTTCCGGCGGCTGATCAACTTTTTCCAGGAAGAGTGGCGGATGGCGGAAGCCGCGGCGGGCAAGGACCCGGCAACGGCTGAGGAGGACGCGGAGCCGGAAACGTCCGTCAGAGATGCAAAACATGCCGTGCGCGTCCTCTTCTACAAGCTATTCTACCAGAAGCTGCCGCCTGATCTTGGCTTGCGCCAGGTGCGGATGGAGGCGGGGGGCACACCGGTCTATTCCAAGGTTACCGCGCGGGACGTGGCCCAGGCGCGCCGTGCCCTGCTGATAACCCACGGTTTCGGCAGCAGCACCGAGAAGCTGGTGCAGAGGGCTCTGCCGGTTCTGAAGGAGTTGGACGAATACGATCTGGCGCTTGCGTTCGACTACGAGACGATCAACACGAGTATCCGCGAAAGCGGGCTGCTGATGACGGCGCAACTGCGCCGCCTCGGCTTTGGCACTGACAAAGGGCCGCCGCTGGACATTTATTGCCATAGCATGGGGACGCAGGTCGCCCGCGTGTGCGTGGAGATGGAGAGCGGTCATCAGTTTGTCGAGCGCGTTATCATGGTGGGCGCGCACAACACGGGCACGGCTCTGGCCGAATCTCACCGGCTCATTCCGTGGCTGGCAACCATCATTCTCAACCAGGCAGGGCTGATGGACTATGAGCTTCTGGCCCAACTTCTGGTGATCGGGATCTCGCGGCTGACCAATGGCATACAGGACCTGGCGCCCAGCGCGGAGCTGTATCAGAAGCTCAATGACCCGCGCAATGAGGTGAATGTGAAGTACTATATCCAGATTGGCGTCAATTCCGGGATGGACGGCCCGGTGAATTGGCGCAAACTCTTTTCCAAGACGGAGTTGACGCGTATTTTGGATAAGGGGCTGGACCAGGTTTTGGGTCCGAATGACCTGCTGGTTGGCGTGGCGTCGGCGCGAGGTGTGCGCGGCGGAAACTGGCCGGGCCTGCAGGTGGATGTCATAGGCTGCCATCACTTCGAGTACTTTTACGCCAAAGAGTCGCTGGAGGCTCTTCGCCGGCAGTTCGAGTAATGGGTGGTCGCCTGTCTCCGGATTGCAGGACAGAGCAGGGGCTTCAGGCCTCCTGTCGCTCGGACAGTTCGGCCCAACGGTCGAAGGCCGTTTCCAGCGAGGTTTCGACCGCTGTCAGTTTGGCTGACAGGCACTGCAGGGTCTGGTAGTCGCTTCCGCTTTCGTTGATCTGCTGCTGCAGACGCAACTGTTTCTCTTCCCAGCCGGCGATTTCGGTTTCCAGACGCGCCAACTCCTGGCTTTCCTTCCAGGTCAATTTCATCGTTGCCGCGGCTGCGCGCGGTTTCGGGACGGCCTGCCCATTTTGTGTGGGCGGAACTGTCGCGAGTCGACTTGGCGCATCCACGGCGGAGCGGGCATGCCTCTCCTGGTTGTAGAGGCGCCGGTAGGTTGCGTAGGGGGCGGGGTAGCGCTTGCCCAGGCGTCCGTCTTCAAAGGGAATGATGAAGTCGACGGTGCGGTCGAGAAAGTAGCGGTCGTGGCTGGCGACGAGGAGGCAGCCGGTAAAAGCGTCGAGAAACTCTTCGAGGACAGTGAGCGTTTGCACGTCCAGATCGTTTGTCGGCTCGTCCAAGAGCAGCACGTTGGGCTGGTGGATCAACATGCGCAGGAGGTAGAGACGGCGGCGTTCACCACCACTGAGGCTGCCAATGCGCCCCCACTGCATCTTGCGCGGAAACAGAAACCACTCCAACATCTGGGGGGCCTCTACACGGCTGCCGTCGCTCGCTTGAATCAGCGGCGCCTCCTCTTCAATGAACTCGAGCAGGCGCTGCGCGTCGTTCAGGTCGCGCGTCTGCTGGTCGTAGTAGCCAAGCCGTACGGTCTCCCCCCACTTGATATGACCCGCGTCGACTTTGACTTTGCCGGCCAGCAGGTCGAGGAAGGTGCTCTTGCCGGCGCCGTTGGGGCCGAGGAGGCCGATGCGGTCGCCCGGTTCCAGCGCAAAATCAACCCTGTCCACCGCAGGGACGCCGTCGTAGCGCTTGGTCAGCCCTTTGGCGGCGAGGACGCTTTTGCCCAGCCGGCGGGTAGCCAGGGCCATCGCGACGCGGTCGGTGTCGGAGTCGTAGTGGATGCGCTGGAGCTCCGCGGCCCGTTGCTGGCGCGCCTTCTGCTTAGTGCCTCGGGCCATCGGCGTCCGCCGGATCCAGTCGAGCTCTCGTTTGAGGAGCTTCTGGCGTTGGCGCTCCTGTACGGCCAGGCGTTCGTGGCGCAGTTGGCGGAGCTCCAGGTAGCGGCTGTAGTTGCCGTTGTAGGAGACAAGCTCGCGGCGGTCCAGTTCGACGATGCGATGGACGACGCTGTCAAGGAAATGGCGATCGTGGGTGACCATGAGAAGCGCGCCGGGCGCGGCGGTGAGGTAGTTCTCCAGCCACTCGATCGTCCCGATGTCGATATGATTGGTGGGTTCGTCCAGGACCAGCAGATCGGCTCGGTCGATCAAGGCTCGCGCCAGGGCTACGCGTTTGCGCTGCCCGCCGCTGAGCGTTTCGATGCGGGCGTCGAAATCGGTGATGCCCAACTTTGTGAGGATGGATTTTGCGTTGGCCGCGGCTGCCCAACCGTCGCTGCGCGCCAACTCTTCGGAGAGCTCGAGCAGTTGCTGCTGAAGGGCCCCGCTGGCCGGGTCCTGTTCAAGGCGCCGGCTGACGCTTTCGTAGTCTCGCAGGAGGCGCATTTGGGGCGAGTTGCTGCGGAAAAGCTGCTCCAGAACGGTGGCGCTTTCGTCCAGCTGCGGCTCCTGCTGGACCATTTCGATGCGCACGCCTCCCCAAACGGTGACGCCGCCGTTGTCGGGCGCCTCAAGGCCGGCAATGATTCTCAGGAGTGTCGTCTTGCCGCTGCCGTTGACGCCGATGAGGCCAATGCGTTCGCCGGCATTGATGGAGAATGACACCGCATCGAGCAACAGCCGCTCGGAGAACTGCTTGGAGACGTTTTCGAGGGTAAGGAGGTTCATGCCGACTTCTGGATTGCCTGCAGGGTGGCGGGGTCTTCGAGCGCGCTGATGTCGCCCGGGTCTTCGCCCAGGTAAGCGGCCCGGATGAGACGGTGCATCACCTTGGCATTGCGGGTTTTGGGGAGCGCGGCGCAGAATCTGACCTCTTTGGGTCTGAGCGGGCGGCCCAATTCGGTGGTGATGCGCTCCTGCAGGGTCGTACGCAAAGATTCACTGGCGTCGACGCCTGGTTGGAGGACGGCGAACACGACGACATCATTGTCCTTCACAGGGTGGGGCACAGCGACAGCCGCGGATTCGGTCACGGCCGGATGGGCATTCACCAGGGTTTCGACTTCAGCCGGGCCGAGCCGCTTGCCAGCGATATTGATGGTATCGTCGCTGCGGCCGAGTATGAACCACATGTCGTCTTCGTCAATGGCGCAGAAATCTCCGTGGACCCATACGCCCTCAAAGCGGCGCCAGTAGGTGTCGAGATAGCGCTCGTTGTCGCCCCAGAAGCCGCGTGTCATCCCGATCCAGGGTTGGCGGACGATGAGGTCGCCCACCTGTCCGCGCACAGGGCTGCCGGATTCGTCGACGACATCGGCATCCATACCTGGAATGGGCCCGCCAAAAGCGGCAGGCTTGAGCGGTTTGAAAAAGCTGCCCGCGAGAATGCCGCCGCTGATTTCGGTGCCGCCGGTATAGTTGAAAATCGGCTTGCGGCCTTCGAGCGCATGATCGAAAATCCAGCGCCAGCTGGCAGGGCCCCAGGGGCTTCCGGTGGAGCCGACTGCCCGGAGTCGGGACAGGTCGTGTCGGGTCACGAAGTCGGCGCCGTGGGGCATGAGCGTCCGCACCAGCATTGGCGAGAGGCCCAGGAGGGTGATGCGGTGCCTGGCGCAGAGTTCCCACACGCGGTCGACAGAAGGATAGTCGCCGGCGCCGTCGAAAAAAAACATGGCGGCCCGGTTGAGCAGCGTGCCAAGAACGAGCCACGGTCCCATCATCCAGCCCATATCGGTCATCCAGTATACACGGTCACCCGGTTTGACATCCATCGCGTGGCGCATATCCTGTGCCGCTTTGATGGGAAAGCCGCAGTGGGTGTGGACGGCGCCCTTGGGCGGACCGGTGGTGCCGCTTGTGTAGATGATCATGAGGGGATCTTCGGCCGCGGTCGGGGTAGTCTCGGCCTCGTCAGCCTGTGATGGGATCAGTTCATGCCACCAGTGGTCCCTTTGCTTCTGCCAGTCGATCCGCGATGCGGGCGAGGAGGCGGGGAGCCGCTTGGCGACAATCACGTGGCGGACGCCGGGAACGTCTGCCAGCGCCATATCCAGGGTCGATTTCATTGCCACCGGCTGTCCCCGGCGCAGGAACCCGTCGGCGGAGAAGACGGCTTTGGCACCGCCATCCTGGAGGCGGCTGCGGATGGCGGACCGGCCGTACCCGCTGAAAAGGGGCAGGATGATGCCGCCAATCTTTATCACGGCAAGAAAGGCGATGGCAAGTTCGGGAATCATCGGCATGTACAGCCCGATGGCATCGCCTTTGCCGAGTCCCAGGCCGCGCAAGGCGTTGGCGCAACGGCAAACTTCCCGGTGGAGTTGAGCGTAGGTAAGGGTAGCGGTTCGGCCCTCTTCCCCTTCCCAGATGAACGCAGGCTCGGACGCGGCGGCGGATTCCTGCCACTTGTCGAGGCAGTTGTCGACGATGTTCATCTGTCCGTCGACACACCAGCGGGGGAAGGGCGCGCCGTCGGAAAGATCGACGATCTGCGAATAGGGATGGGTAAACCTGATATCGAGGTCCTCCATCACGGCATCCCAGAACCAGCTGATATCCTCGAACGAGCGCGTCAGCAACGCATCGTAGGAACCGATCGCGTGCCGCTCCATAAACTGTTGCAGATTGCTCTGCGCGATCCAGTCAGGATTCGGCTGCCAAGCTATGTCCTGGCCGAAGGGAAAAGTGTGGGTGGACATGACCTGTTTCGAAGTGGTGCTGGCGTCATCTTCGCGTACCTTGCTATCGGCCTATTATAGCGGAGAGAGGCGGAAACAGGGAAGGGCGGCGTGTGCAGTCCAAATCCCGTCCCAATCCCCCCAACCCCCTCCGCACAGAAACACTCCACCAATCTAAGACGCCAGCACAGTCCCCGCGCCCTTCCCCGGCAGTTCCTCTGCCTTTCTCCGTGTCCCTCCGTGGATCAAAAAGGTGTTGCCGTTCGCCGTTGCCGTTCCCCGCCCCTAACCCCTGCAGTGAAGACATTGTGGGTTGCTAAAAGACTGCGGCTTCGCGGTTACGCGAGAAGGGGAAACTGCAGGCTGGTTGGGTCCTGAAGCGCCGCCCAGATGGAGAGGGCGATCAGGGCCTGGCCGGGGGCGCGGAGCAACTGGGCGGCGTCGTCGCTCGATGAGGGGAGCCCGTGCCTGTCTTTCTGCGCGGATGGCCCGGACCTTGGTAGCAGAGACAATTTGGGGGCCAGTTCGAGCAGGAGGAGCAGATCGCCGGAGACGAGAAGCAGCGCGCCCGCTGCCAGGACACCGAAACGGGGGCCGGTAAGGGCGAGACCGACGGCGAGGCCTGTTGCTGCGGAGAGCAGGAGCGCGAACGCGGCGGCCGTCCACGCCTGTACAGGACTTTGGCGGCGTGTTCGCAGTAGAACGACGCCGGCGGCCGCTGCGCCGACGAACAGCCCCAGGGACAGAAAAAGTATGCGTACGCTTTCGAGGGTTGCGCCATATTGCGCGACGGCAACGGCGTACAGAAGGTAACCGACAGCGATGGCGGCGATGCCGACCACCGAGAGCCTGCTCCTGCCGGCAAGCTGGCCGCCCAGCAGGCTCAGCGTGATGGAGGCGGCGATGCCGGAAGCGTAGCGGGCCTCTTCCGCGCCGGGACGGGTGAGGACGAAGCCGTACCAGGGCAGGAGGAGCAGAACCAGCGTGGAGGCGATCTGAATCTTGTGAGGGAGGAGCGGCCGGCGCGGGCGTTTCCTGCCGAAGAAAAGACCGCCGGCGAAGAGCGAGGCCCAGATGAATAGGAGAACCCAAGCGATGACATCGAGGACGGGCATTGGAGGCTCGGTTAAGGCCATGGCCCGGCGGCAGGAGGGCGGAACAGGCCAGGGCGGGCCCGGCGCCCTTCACTTCCCACTATCTTCGTCTCGTTGCGGGGCAGTGTAGCCAAGCAGCTGCGGTTCGGCCCAGACAGCCCAGTTCCACCGGCTGTTGCCCAGGCCGTCGGTCATCAGTTGGAGGACTGCCTGCTGGCCGGCCTGATTCGGCAGGTCGATAGCGAAGCGCTCCCACTCGCAGCTCTGTTTGGTACGGCTCCAGATGCGTACGCCGTTGAGGAGGACGCGGAAGGCGCAGTGGTTGTCGTCCTGCATCTGGGCGCCGTCGCGGATGCCGATGGCGAACTGCATGCGCAGACGCTCCACCTCCGGAGGGACGCGCAGGTCATATTCGACGACGGCGCTGCCCTCTACGGGAGGATGCTGCCAGAGCGCCGGCTGCTGCACCATGCCGCAGCTGGCCGTGCCGACGCGCACTTCCATCAGGTCGGGCGCGCGGGTGGCGCTATGGCGGGATTGGGGAAACAGCGCCAACAGGTCACACTTCCATTCGAGGGCGAACCCGGTTTCCTCTCTGCTTTCCTCTTCGAGAAGACTTTGCCACAGTTCCTCCTGCCACTTGAGGTAGCCCAGATACTGGGAAAGCTGCAGGAGGGAGTGTTCGTTCAGATCGTGGATACGCCGGATCACGGCATCCAATGTCTCCTGCTGGGGTCTGGTCATGGAGGTCTCGTGCGGTTGATTCCTGGCTTTGGGTGGAGGCCGGCCTGTCAGTTGTGGACGACTAGATCGCTGCGTTCATCATCGTCTCCCAGCGGGAGGCGGCGGTTGGATTGCTCAAAAGAACGAGAGCGACATAGGTCGGTTCAAACGGACGTCGTATCAACTTCATGCCCGCTTCGCGGGGGCTCATGCCCCCCTTTTTGCAGTTACAGCGTTTGCAGGCGGTGGCCAGGTTGGTCCAGCTATGATCGCCGCCGCGGCAGCGGGGGATCACGTGGTCCACGGTTAACGCCTGTTTGCCGGGTGTTTCCCCACAGTACTGACAGGTGTATGCGTCTCTGAGGATCACGGCGCTGCGCGTGGGAGGCACCGAGCGATGCGGCAATCGGACGTAGCGGGTGAGACGGATCACCAGTGGTTCGGGCAGGGCCTGGTTGGCGCTGTGCAGCAATCGTTCAGTTGCCTCAACCAACTCTGCCTTTTCCCGTAGCAGCAGTACGATTGCGCGCCGCACTGAGACCAGGCTCAACGGTTCGAATGTTGCATTCAGTACCAGCACGGAACGGGACATGATGTTGGCGAAAGTGTGTTGATGGTGTCTTGGAAGCGTGGGAAATGGGCAAAGTAAGGCAAGCCCCCCCGTGTTGCCCCGCGGTCGACTGTGCGCAGCTTCGTGAAGTCGGACGGGAACCCCGCCGGGAGCGGATTATGCCAAAGCCACGACGCGGGCCCTAATGATTACCTCCATGAGAAAAAAGCAGACGATTGCAAACAGAACTGTCTTTACATTTTCATCGCGCAGCCGGCTCAGGTAAAGGTAGGCCGCGGGCAGTGTGATGACGGCGACGGTCGCGTAGAGAATGTGCACGAATCCGCGTGACAGATTTGCGGACAGGCCCTGCCCGTAGAGCACCCACCCCAGCAGAAAGTTGGCGACGATGAGCAGTTCGCCGATTACGGCAGCGCCGTACCAGCTGCTGTCAAGCGGGCGGGAGCGAATGCGGAGCCAGATGGCCCATATGCCCAAGGCGATAAAGAAGAAGATGCTGGATTGGGCGAGGCCCCCGTGGATGTCGCTCAGAGTTTCCACCGTAACAGAAAAGGTTGATGACCTCAGCGTTTCAGGAATCGGCGTGTCGGTGTCAGCCCGCCTGCCAGCATGAACGCAACAGGGATTACCGCTGCGGGTGGACACTCAGGTACTGGTGCAGCACAGACTCCACATGTCCGCCAATTTCATATGATTCCCAGCCGGGGCTGGCGGCCAAGGCGAAAATGCAACCGCCGAGCACGTATGGATCCTGTTGCATCGCCTGATCGTACCAGACAAGCTGTTCCGCGTAGGCGCCGGGTCCCCAGGAACCGAAGCCGTGTTGCGCCCAATAGGTTTGAAAGTGCTGCCATCCTTTGGCGTCGGGCGGGCCTGGCCGGTTGGTTACCAGGCCGTCTACGCCCAGCTCGGTCATGACGAGGGGAATGGCGCGGCCGGCGGGCTTCAGGAGCTGATTGTAGATTTGGCGATAACGCAAAGTCAGCCAGCCGGTGTCATGGGGCGCGACGCCTGGGTAGCGCCCCTGCCCTTCACGAGTACTGGCGAAATAGATGGTTGGGGCGGAGTACTCGTGCAGCCCCAGCCACCCGTCGTGGGCCTGGGCTTCGGCGATGGCGGGCAAAAAGTGCTCCCACATTTCCAGGGGGGGCTGCCCTGTGCCAAAGTTGCCGATCACGCTGCGCAGACCGCCCTGGGCGAGGAGCCGGGTGCGTTCGGCTTCAAATTCGGCCAGGCGTTTGAACTCGTCCAGGTTTCCGGCCACCGGCTCGTTGTAGGCTTCCCAACCGTCGTAATGGAGGCGGCGTTCGGGGTGATCGGCGATGGGCCAGAGACGGTTGACGAACTCCTGCGCGGCCGCCTTCGGATTGAGATTCTGCAACTGCAGCTGGGGCAGGTCGATGCGGCCAATAAGCCTGACTGTCGGAGCCGTCTCTTTGATCTGACGGGCGAAACGAAAGTCCAGCTCCAGTGTTTTGACGACGGAGACGCCGCCGCTGCGCAGCAGGTTGAAGACGCTGGGATGGTTGCGGGTAATGAACAGTCCCAGCTTGCTTGGCGGCCCCGGCGGAAAGGGAGTCACGGTCGGCGTCGGCGTGTAGGTCGGCGTCGGGGGAACGGGGGTATCGGTCGGGAAAGGTGTCGTCGTGGGGAAAGGTGTCTCCGTGGGAATGGGCGTGACCGTCGCTTTGGGCGGTGTTGGCGGGAAGGCGGCCGCGGCGGGGCGCAGCCCCCTCATTTCGACCCAGGGCAGATAGCCGTGATACGAGCCGGGTGTGGATGAAGGCGCGGGCAAGGAGGCTGCGTCGAGCGACGGCTCTCCGTTGCCGCAGGCGCCGACAAGCATGCCAAGCCCAGCGGCCGCGGCCGCCAGGAAACGGCGGCGAGACCAGACAGGCTGCCCTTTCCGAGGGCCAGCCTGCCTCTGCTGGGGCGGTTTGGACCCTGGAAATGGCTCGGTATTCGGCTCGGAATCTCTGTTTCCGTCCTTACTTGAAGAGGTGGAAAGGTTCTCTTCTGTCATGCGATTACTATAGCACCGAGTCGGCAGCGGTTCAAAGTATCGGGTACAGTTGTCCAAGCCGGACCATTCGCCGGAGCCCGCGTCCGGACCCACTCAGGGCGATTGCATCTAAATTGGGTCAGAACATCGAAATGCAGCCGAATACTCTTCCAGGTCGGGGTAAGACACAGGGAAATGTACGAAAGATGGCACGTAGACGGAGAATTTAACTTATCTCGCCGACTGAGGGCCTG